>JBIQJM010000048.1:0-22746 GCA_044507525.1 Burkholderiales bacterium | reverse complement strand
GCGACGATGTCGCCGGCGACCGTCGCGCCTTCCATCGTCAGGTCGTCGCTGAAGATCAGTCCGCGATAGCCCAGGCGCTCGCGCAGGATCGTGCGCAGCCAGCGGGTCGAGAACCCGGCCGGCCGTTCGTCGACCTGCGGATACACGACGTGCGCCGGCATCACCGACAGCAGCGTCTCGCCGAGCCACTCGTAGGGTGCCGCGTCGCGGGCGAGCACGGCGTCGAGCGCGCGCTCGTCGACCGGCAGCGCGACGTGCGAATCGGCGTCGGCGAAGCCGTGCCCGGGGAAGTGCTTGCCGCAGTTGGCCATGCCGCCGAGCAGCAGGCCGTGCGCGAGACTGCGCGCGAGCGCCGCCACCGCGGCCGGATCGGAATGGAACGCACGATCGCCGATCACCGCCGAGCGGCCCCAGTCGAGATCGAGCACCGGCGTGAAACTGAGGTCGACGCCGACGGCGCGCAGCTCGGATCCGATCGTGCGGCCGAACTCGGTCGCCCGCCGGCAAGCGGCCTGGGGATCTTCGTCCCACAGCCGGCCGAGCTCGCGCATCGGCGGCACGGCCGTGAAGCCCTCGCGGAAGCGCTGCACGCGTCCGCCTTCGTGGTCGACGCAGACGAGCAGCCGCGGCCTGCGCAGCGCGTGGATCTCGGCGCACAGGCGCTCGAGCTGCGACTTCGACTCGAAATTGCGCGCGAACAGGATGACGCCGCCGACCAGCGGATGCAGCAGCCGAGCGCGCTCGTGCGCATCGAGCGCGAGTCCGGCCACGTCGACGACGACCGGCCCGCGGGCGAGTTCCGCCGCTGCGTCGCCGCGCCGCGGCTCGGCGGCGGCGGTTCCGTTGGACGCTTGCGACACCTGGTTCATCACGATTTCCGGCGCTCGACGATCACGAAGGCGACCGCGCTGTCGCGCTCGTCGGACAGCGACACGTGGGCGACCAGCCCGTGCTCGTCGAGGTGGCGCTCCAGTGCATTGCGTGCCACCGCCACCGGGCGGCCGCGCGCGTCGTTGAGCACCTGCAGCGAGTGCAGCGTCATCGGCGCGTGCAGGCCGACGCCGAGCGCCTTTCCGAAGGCTTCCTTGGCGGCGAACCGCTTGGCGAGGTAGCGCGTGGCGTAGCCGCTCCCGTGGCCGCCCTTGCCGCGACGCCGGCGGTACTCGGCGAACTCGTCGTCGCCGAGCACGCGGCGGGCGAAGCGATCGCCCCAGCGCGCAAGCAGCGACTCGACGCGCTCGACGAGCACGATGTCGGTGCCGACGCCGTGGATCATCGCGCCGGACCTCCGGCCGCCTCGCGGATCAGCCGCTTCATCTCGCGCACCGCCTCGCGCATTCCCACGAACAGCGCCCGCGAGACGATCGCGTGCCCGATGTGCAGCTCGCGCACGCCGTCGAGCGCCGCGACCGGCTGCACGTTGAAGTAGTTCAGCGCGTGTCCCGCGTTGAAGCGCATGCCGTGCGCGCGGATGGCCGCGCCGGCGCTCGCGATGCGCGCGAGCTCCGCGACCACCGGCGCGCTTTCGGCGTCGCGGCCCTGGGAATGGAAGGCGTGCGCGTAGGGGCCCGTGTGCACCTCGCAGACGCGCACTCCGATCGCGGCCGCCGCGTCGACCTGCTGCGGGTCGGCGTCGATGAATGCGCTGGTGACGATGCCGGCCTCGGAAAGCGCGGCGACGAAATCGCGCAGCGGTGCGGACTGCGCGACGACGTCGAGGCCGCCTTCGGTCGTCACTTCCTGGCGACCCTCGGGAACGAGCATCGCCATCTCGGGCTTGAGCTGCAGCGCGATGCGCAGCATCTCGTCGGTGGGCGCCATCTCGAGGTTGAGCTTGATGTGCGTGAGCTCGCGCAGGCGCCGCACGTCGTCGTCGTGCACGTGCCGGCGGTCTTCGCGCAGGTGCACGGTGATGCCGTCGGCGCCGCCGAGATGCGCCTCGACGGCCGCCCACACGGGGTCGGGCTCGTAGGTACGACGCGCCTGGCGCACGGTGGCGACGTGGTCGATGTTGACGCCGAGCTCGATCATCTTGTCTTCCGGGGTCAGAGCTTCTGCAGGTCGATCAGGATCTGGCGCGTGCTCAGCGGCACGCCGTCGAGGTGATGCGAGAGGATTGCCCGCGTCAGCCATTTTGCCTGTTGTCGGGCGGCGACCGATCCCGAGCGTCCCTCGGCGAGGTCGCGCAGCACCCGGCCCGGGACGGTGTCGGCCGCGCCCGCGTCGCGCGCGACGAAGCCCTCGCCCGGCCGCCACGCATAGAAGCGCTCCGTGTCGATCGGCTCGCGGGCGGCGTCGCGCTCGAGATCCGGCGCGTAGCCGATCTCGCGCAGCAGGGTCCATTCGAAGCGGCGCAGCGTCTCGTCGAGCGTCGCGCCCGCGGCGAGCTCGGCGAGCGCGTCGCCGTAGGCGTCGAACAGCAGCGGATGCGGGTCCTCGCGCGCGAGCAGCCGGATCAGCAGCTCGTTCAGGTAGAACGCGCACAGCAGCGCGTCGCCGCGCGGGGCGTCCAGCCCTCCCGTCCACTCCGCGCCGGTGAGCGTGCGCAGCTCGCTGCGTCCGCTCCACGCCACGCGCAGCGGCTGGAACTGCAGCAGCACCGCCCGCAGGTTCGAGCGCGGCCGCTTCGCCCCCTTGGCCACGGCGGCGATGCGGCCGTACTCGCGCGTCAGCAGGTCCACGACCAGGCTCGTTTCGCGATACGGCGTCGAGTGCAGCAGCCAGGCAGGCTCCTCGTGCCTACTCGTAGCCATAGCTGCGCAGGCTCTGCTCGCTTCCCGCCCACCCCGACTTCACCTTGACGAAGAGCTCGAGGAAGACCTTCGTGCCGAACAGCCGCTCCAGGTCGAGGCGCGCGTCGCTGGCGATCCGCTTGATCCGCTCGCCGTTCGCGCCGATGACGATCGGGCGCTGCGCCTCGCGGTCGACGACGATCGCCGCGTGGATGCGCCGCAGCTTCGGCAGCTCCTCGAACTGCTCGATCTCGACGGTGCTCGTGTACGGCAGCTCGTCGCCGAGTTGCCGGAAGAGCTTCTCGCGGATCGCTTCCGCCGCCAGGAAGCGTTCGCTGCGATCGGTCAGCGCGTCGGCGTCGTACAGCGGTGGCGCCTCGGGCAGGCGCTTCGCGCACTCGTCGACCAGCGTCTCGACCTGGCGCCCGCTGCGCGCGCTCACCGGAACGATCGCGTCGAAGGGGCGTACCTGCCGCACGCGGTCGATCGCCGGCAGCAAGCGCTGCTTGTCGTCCACGAGATCGACCTTGTTCATCGCCAGCAGCACCGGCCGATCGACGGGAAGCGCCTGCGCGATGCGCTGGTCGGCGGCCGTCCAGTTGCGCGCGTCGCAGACGAGCACGACGACGTCGGCATCCTGCGCCACCTGCATCGACGTGCGATTGAGCACCCGGTTCATCGGGCCGCCGATGCGCGTCTGGTATCCGGGACTGTCGAGGAACAGCAGCTGGGCGTCGGGGCGGTGCACGACGCCGACGATGCGGTGACGCGTCGTCTGCGGCCGGTCCGAGGTGATCGACAGCTTCTGCCCGACGAGCCGATTCAGCAGCGTCGACTTGCCGACGTTGGGACGCCCCACGATGGCGACGGTTCCGCAGCGGAACATGGAGCTGCGCAGGAAGGAGCCCGCCCGCTCAGGCCGCGCGGGCGCGACGCGTGCCCTGCGTCGGGGCCGGACGTCCGTCGCCGGGGGCGCAACCCTCGGCGGACGCGGGGCCCGGCGCCGCCGAGTCCTCCGCAGCGGCGTCCGACGGGGCAGTCGACGCGGCGCCCGACGCCTCTTTGGGGGCGGCGCCCGAAGACGTGCCCTCCGGCGCCGCGGCGGCTCCCGAACGCGGATCCGCGGTCCCGTTCGCCGCACCCTCCGCCGGCGCACGCGTCCGCGAGCGACGCGCCGACGCCTTCGCCTGCGCCGCGTCGAGCGCACCGCGCGCCGCGGCCTGCTCGGCCGCTCGCCGGCTCGCACCGCTGCCGAGCACGCGGATCTGCAGCTTGGGGACCGCGCACTCGACCTCGAACACCTGGCTGTGCGCGGCGCCGTGCGTCGCGACGACCGAATAGACCGGCAGCGGCAGCTTCTTGCCCTGGAGGTACTCCTGCAGAAGCGTCTTCGCGTCCTTGCCGAGCGTCTTCGGATCGACCGTCTTCAGGATCGGCTCGTACAGGGCGACCAGCATCGCCTGCGCCGCATCGAAGCCGCCGTCGAGGAACACCGCGCCGACGATCGCCTCGACGGTGTCGCCGAGGATCGACGGGCGGCGAAAGCCGCCGCTCTTGGCTTCGCCCTCGCCGAGCAGCAGGTGCGCGCTCAGGCCGAGGCGCTGTGCGATCTCGACGAGCGACTGCTGCTTGACGAGGTTCGCACGCAGGCGCGAAAGATCGCCTTCGTCGATGCGCGCGAAATGCCGGTAGAGCATCGTGGCGACGACGCAGTTGAGCACCGAGTCGCCGAGGAACTCGAGGCGCTCGTTGTTCGGCTGCCCGTAGCTGCGATGCGTGAGCGCCTGCCGCAGCAGCGAGTCATCGGCGAAGCGATGACCGAGTTGCCGTTGCAGGTCCTGGAGGTTCATCTGCCTCAGCGCACCTGGTTCGAGCCCTGGTAATCGATGAGGAGCGAGGCGGGCCCGTACAGCGGAATGCGCTTCTCGTACTGGAACGAAACGAACATCGTGCCGTCGGGCTGGCGCTCGACGACGAGGTCCTTGCCGCCGATCGACTTGATGTCGTCGATCGCGGCGAAGCGGTCGAAGGCGACCTGCACGTCGCGCGGCGAACTCGCGCCGCTGTTGCCCACCTTGTTCACCGCACTGACGATCGCACGATACTCGAGTGCCGAAGGAACGACGCGCAGCGCGACGAGCACCACGACGACGATGACGGCCGACGCGAGCAGCAGCCCGAGCAGCGAGAGGCCGGTCTGCCGGCGCCGCGGCGCGCCGGGAAATGCGGGATTTCGATTCATTGGAATGGTCCGATGCGCCCGAGGTCGCTGAAGTTCATCCAGATGAAAAACGCCTTGCCGACGATGTTCTCCTCAGGAACGAAACCCCAGAACCGGCTGTCGAGGCTGTTCTCGCGGTTGTCGCCCATCATGAAATAGTGACCGGGCGGCACCGTGCACGTCACCCCCCCGGCCGAGTAACGGCAGTTCTCGTAGTGCGGGAAGCGGAACACAGGCTGAATGTCAGACGGTTTTTCCAAGTCTGTCAATATCTTATGGCTGACATCTCCGATTCTTTCTAAATACTGCGAATAGAGCGTCAGCTTGCGCGCGTCCTCGAACTCGCCGGCCGGCGTCAGTTCCACCAGCTGCCCATTGATCGTCAGGCGCTTGTTGTGGTAGGCGACGGTATCGCCGGGCACGCCGATCACGCGCTTGATGTAGTCGACCGACGGATCCTGCGGAAAGCGGAACACCATCACGTCGCCGCGCTGCGGGTTGCCGACGTCGAGCACCTTGGTGTGGATCACGGGCAGGCGCACGCCGTAGGCGAACTTGTTCACCAGGATCAGGTCGCCGACGATGAGCGTCGGCAGCATCGACTCGGACGGGATCTTGAACGGCTCGGCAACGAAGGAGCGCAGCACGAAGACGACCAGGATCACCGGGAAGAGCCCCGCGGTGTACTCGAGCCACAGCGGCTGGCGCGTCCGGTTCGCTCGCAGCGCCTCGCGCTCCGCGTCGACCGCGGCGGCGCCCGCCGAATGACCCAGCGCGGGCGCGCCGACCCGGTCGAATTCGGCCACCGCCGCATCGGCGGCGCGCAGGCGCCGGGAACGGAACACGAGCCGATCCGCCAACCAGGCGACGAAGGTCACGACGAGCAGCAGAAAGAGGATCAGCGCGAAATTCATCGTCGTACTTGATAAGTAGGCCGATTCATCGGTCGTCAACCTGCAACACGGCAAGGAAGGCTTCCTGCGGGATCTCGACGCTGCCCACCTGCTTCATCCGCTTCTTGCCGGCCTTCTGCTTTTCCAGCAGCTTCTTCTTGCGCGAGATGTCGCCGCCGTAGCACTTGGCGAGCACGTTCTTGCGCAGCGCCTTCACGTTCTCGCGCGCGATGATGTTCGCGCCGATCGCCGCCTGGATCGCGACGTCGTACATCTGGCGCGGGATCAGCTCGCGCATCTTCGCGACGACGTCACGGCCGCGGCCCTGTGCGACGCTGCGATGCACGATCAGCGACAGCGCATCGACCTTCTCGTTGTTCACGAGGATGTCCATCTTGACGACGTCCGACGCCCGGTACTCGAGGAACTCGTAGTCCATCGACGCGTAGCCGCGCGACGTCGACTTCAGCTTGTCGAAGAAGTCGAGCACGATCTCGTTCATCGGCAGTTCGTAGGTGAGCTGCACCTGGCGACCGTGGTATGCGAGGTTGCGCTGCACGCCGCGCTTGCCGGTGCACAGCGTGATGATCGCGCCGACGTACTCCTGCGGCGTGAAGATCGTCACGGTGACGATCGGCTCGCGGATCTCCTCGATCTTCGACGGCTCGGGCATCTTCGACGGGTTCTCCACCCGCAGCACCTCGCCGTCGCGCAGCAACACCTCGTAGACGACGGTGGGCGCCGTCGTGACGAGCTCCATGTCGAACTCGCGCTCGAGCCGCTCCTGCACGATGTCCATGTGCAGCAGCCCGAGGAAGCCGCAGCGGAACCCGAAGCCCAGCGCCTGCGACACCTCGGGCTCGAACTGCAGCGACGCGTCGTTCAGCTGCAGCTTCTCGAGCGCCTCGCGCATCGCCTCGAACTGGTTCGCCTCCACCGGATAGAGGCCGGCGAACACCGACGGCTTGATCTCGCGGAAGCCGGGCAGCGGCTTCGGCGCGGGCGTGGAGACGAGCGTGATCGTGTCGCCGACCTTCGCCGCCTTGAGTTCCTTGATGCCCGTGATGACATAGCCGACCGCACCCGTCTCGAGCGCCTCGCAGGCGGTCGCCTTCGGCTTGAAGACGCCGAGCTGGTCGCAATGGTGCACCGCGCCGGTGGCCATCATCCGGATGCGGTCGCGCACGCGCAGCACGCCGTTGAACACGCGCACGAGCATCACGACGCCGACGTAGTTGTCGAACCACGAGTCGATGATCAGCGCCTGCAGCGGTGCATCGGGGTCGCCCTTCGGCGCGGGAATGCGCGCGACGATCGCCTCGAGGATGTCGTCGATCCCCTCGCCCGTCTTGGCGCTGGCGCGGACCGCGTTGCTCGCGTCGATGCCGATGACGTCCTCGATCTCGCCGGCGGCCGAATCGGGATCGGACTGCGGAAGGTCGATCTTGTTGAGCACCGGCACGACCTCGACGCCGAGGTCGATCGCGGTATAGCAGTTCGCCACCGTCTGCGCCTCGACGCCCTGCGAAGCGTCGACCACCAGCAACGCACCCTCGCACGCCGACAGCGACCGGCTGACCTCGTAGGAGAAGTCGACGTGCCCCGGCGTGTCGATGAGGTTCAACGAATAGCGCTGTCCGTCGCGCGCCTGGTACTGCAGCGCGGCCGTCTGCGCCTTGATCGTGATGCCGCGCTCGCGCTCGAGCGCCATCGAATCGAGTACCTGCTCGGCCATCTCCCGGTCGCTCAGGCCTCCGCAGCGCTGGATCAGGCGATCGGCGAGCGTGGATTTACCGTGATCGATGTGGGCGATGATCGAGAAGTTGCGGATGTGCTGCATCGAAGGCGTAGAAACCGAATCGCGCGCCGGTGCGCCTGCGGCATCGTGGACGGAACCGCACGGGCGGATGAAACGCGCTTCGGTCGTCCTCCAGTGGCGACGACCGACCCCGATCCGGCGAAACCAGTGATTTTATCAGCGCCCCACCCACCCTCGGTGCCGGACAGCCGACGCCGAGGGCCGCCGGGCACGGAAGCGACCCGGGGCGCACCGATCGGCACGACCTGCCCCCCACCAGCCGCACCGCGAGGCTTCGAGCTTCAACCCCCTTCCGGCCGCAACGGCACGAACTGCGCCGTCTCGCCCCTGCGGACCAGGAGCACCGCCGCCTTCGACGGGTCGAGCTTCGAGACGATCTCGGCGAAGCGCCGCGCGTTGGGGATCTCTTCGTTGTTGATCGACATCAGGATGTCGCCCTCGCGGATGCCTGCGCGCGCAGCCGGACCCGCCGCGGCGTCGACGACGACGCCGCCGCGCAGGCGCAGTCGCGCGCGCTGCTCGGCCGACAGATCGGAGACCGCGAGACCGAGCGAATTGACCGCCGGGGGCTGGTCGCGCTTCGGGGTGCTCGAGCGTGCGTCGGCGGCACGGTCGGGTTGGAGCTCGGCCACGGTGACGTTGAACTGCCGCGTCTCGCCGCGACGCCACACGTCGACCGAGACCGTCGACCCGGGCTTCGTTCCGCCGACCAGCCGCGGCAGGTCGCTCGAGCGCTCGATCGTCTTCCCGTCGAATTTCAGGATGATGTCGCCCACTTCCAGACCCGCGTTCTCGGCCGGTCCCCCCTGCTCGATGCTGCGCACCAGCGCGCCGGCCGGGCGTTCGAGACCGAGCGGGCCGGCCACTTCGCGCGTGACCTCCGAGATGCCGACGCCGATGCGCCCGCGCACCACCCGGCCGGTCGTGCGCAACTGGTCGACCACGCGCATCACCTCGTCGATCGGGATCGCGAAGGAGATCCCCATGAAACCGCCGGTGCGGCTGTAGATCTGCGAGTTGATGCCGACGACCTCGCCCGAGAGGTTGATCAGCGGGCCACCCGAGTTGCCGGGATTGACGGCGACGTCGGTCTGGATGAACGGGAGGTAGTCGCCGGTGTCACGGCTCTTCGCCGAGACGATGCCCGCGGTGACCGTGTTGTCGAGCCCGAAGGGCGAGCCGATGGCGAGCACCCATTCGCCGACGCGCAGGCGGTCGGAGTCGCCGATCGTCATGAACGGGAGGTTGGTGGCCTCGACCTTCACCAGCGCGACGTCGGTCCGGCGGTCGGAGCCGATCAGCTTGCCGCGCAGCTCGCGCTTGTCGGTGAGCGTCACGTAGATCTCGTCGGCGCCCTCGACGACGTGATGATTGGTGAGCAGGTAGCCGTCGCTCGAGATGATGAAGCCCGAACCGAGGCCGCGCGGCATCTCCTCGCCGGAACCGCCGCGCCCCGGGCCGCGGGGGCCCGGACCCGGCGCCGGCGGGAAGAAGCGGCGGAAGAAGTCGTAGAACGGATCGTTCTCGTCCAGGCCGTCGGGGAACGGGAACTGCGGCAGCTGCGATCGGTCGCCGCTCGGGCGCTCGGTCGTGCGAATGTTGACGACGGCCGGTCCGACCTTCTCGACCAGGTCGGCGAAATCGGGCAATGCGCGCGCACGGTTCGGCGGTTGCGCCAGCGACGACGGCACCGACCCGATCGTGCCGATCGCCGCGATCGCGAGCACGCAGGCTGCGAGCAGCTTCTTCATACGGTTTGCACCTCGAGAATCCCTCAGCAAATCACAAGCGCAGCGCGGCGGACGATTTCGCGCGCCGCGCCGGGGGTCATTCGCGCGCGCGTGCCGCGTCCCCGAGCACGCCGGCCGGCGCCCCGCCGCGGCCGTACCATAGCAGCCACGCGCGCAGACGTCGCCAGTCGGCCGCCGCCTCTTCCTGCGCCGCGGCGGCGCCACGCCGCGCGAGCAGCACGTCGATCGCCTCGCGCCCGCCGTCGGCGCGCAGGCGCAGCCAGGCGAAGGGCCCCAGCAGGTTCCAGCGCTCGATGCGCACCGGCCGTGCGGATCCGCCGGCGGCCTCGATCCCGTCCGTCCAGCTCGCACTGCCTGTGTCGTCGATCGACAGCCTTCCTGTCGCCGGCGAAGCGGCGCCGAGCCATGCGCGCGAGCCGCGTCGCGACCCCGGATGCCGCCGCGCGGCGAGACGCGCACGCCCGAACGCGAAGGCGAAGCAGGCGAGCGAAGCCAGCGCGATCCAGCCGCGCTGGGCGGGCTCGGCGAAGGCGAGCGCGAACGACGAGGCGGCGAGCGCGAAAGCGGCGAGCGCCATCCGCAGGCGCCGATGCAGCGCCTGCGACGCGGAGTCGAGCCGGACTGCGAAGGACACGCGGGCGCCCTCCGGCAGCGGCTTCAGACCCGGCGCAGCACGAGCGTGCCGTTGGTTCCCCCGAAGCCGAAGGAGTTCTTCAGCGCGACGTCGATGCGCATCTGCCGCGCGGTGTTGGCGCAGTAGTCGAGATCGCAGTCGGGATCGGGATTCGTGAGGTTGATCGTGGGCGGCGACACCTGGTGATGCAGCGCGAGCGCCGTGAACACGGTCTCGATGCCGCCGGCGCCGCCGAGCAGGTGACCGGTCATCGACTTGGTGGAATTCACGACGACCTTGCGCGCGGCCTGCTCGCCGAGCGCCGCCTTGATCGCGTCGGTTTCGTTGCGGTCGCCCAGCGGCGTGGACGTGCCGTGCGCATTGAGGTACTGCACCTCGTCGGCGTTCACGCGCGCGTCGCGCAACGCGGCGAGCATGCAGCGACGCGCGCCGTCCATCTCGGGCGCGGTGATGTGGTGCGCGTCCGCGCTCATGCCGAAGCCGGCGAGCTCGGCGTAGATGCGCGCGCCGCGCGCCTGCGCCTGCTCGAAGTCCTCGAGCATCAGCACGCCGGCGCCTTCGCCCAGGACGAAGCCGTCGCGCTCGCGATCCCACGGCCGGCTGGCCGCCTCGGGATCGGCATTGCGCGTCGACAGCGCGCGCGCGGCGCAGAAGCCGCCGAGACCGAGCGGGGAGATCGTCGCCTCCGATCCGCCCGCGAGCACCGCGTCGGCGTCGCCGTAGGCGATCATGCGCGCCGCGTCGCCGATGCAGTGCAGGCCGGTCGTGCAGGCGCTGACGATCGCGTAGTTCGGGCCCTTCAGCCCGGCGAGGATCGACATCTCGCCGGAGATGATGTTGATGATGGAGCCCGGCACGAAGAACGGCGAGATGCGGCGCACGCCGCGCGCGACGAGCTCGTCGCGCATCTGCTCGATGAGCGGCAGGCCGCCGATGCCCGACCCGATGATCACGCCGATGCGCTCGGCGTTCTCGTCGGTGACTTCGAGACCGCTGTCGCGCAGCGCCTGCATCCCGGCGGCGACGCCGTAGTGCACGAAGGTGTCGAAGTGCCGTGCTTCCTTCGGCGGCATGTATTGCGAGACGTCGAAGTCGCGCACCTCGCCGGCGATCTGCGTCGGGTACGACGAAACGTCGAAGCGCGTGATCTGGCGCACGCCCGAACGGCCGTCGAGCAGGTTGCTCCACGCGCTGGATACGTCGTTGCCGACCGGGCTCACGACGCCCAGTCCGGTGATCGCCACTCGTCGCCGACTCAAAGGATGCTCCTGCCGTTCCAGTGAAACGGTGCGGATCCCACGCGCGCCGGCCTGCGTCGGCGCGCCGGGCTCCCCGCGCTTCGTTCAGGCCTTCGAATTCGCCTTCACGTAGTCGATGGCCTGCTGGACCGTCGTGATCTTCTCCGCTTCCTCGTCGGGGATCTCGGTCTCGAACTCGTCCTCGAGCGCCATCACGAGTTCGACGGTGTCGAGCGAGTCGGCGCCCAGATCGTCGACGAACGAGGATTCGTTCTTGATGTCCGCTTCGTTGACGCCGAGTTGCTCGGCGACGATCTTCTTGACGCGTTGTTCGATGTTTTCCATTCGGAGTTCCCTCTCGCTCTCAGGTTGCCGTGCCCTTCGTTCGAACGGGAAACGGGCGCGGCGGATTGTATAGCACTTCGATATCCCTGCGACCGCGCGTGTTGCCTCGGCCGTCCGGACGACGCGCGCGATGCTGCCGCGCGCCGCGCCCGGTCCCGCAGCTCAGTCCATGTACATGCCGCCGTTCACGTGCAGCGTGACGCCGGTGATGTAGCCCGCCTGCGGCGACGCGAGGAAGGCCACCGCCGCGGCGATGTCGTCGGGCTGTCCGAAGCGCCCTGCGGGGATCTGCTGCACGAGCGCGGCCGTCTGCGCCTCGCTCAATGCGCGCGTCATGTCGGTGTCGACGAAGCCGGGCGCGACGCAGTTGACGGTGATGTTGCGGCTGGCCAGCTCGCGCGCGAGCGCCCGGCTCATGCCGGCCACGCCGGCCTTCGCCGCCGCATAGTTGGCCTGGCCCGCGTTGCCGCTCGAGCCGACCACCGACCCGATGTTGACGACGCGGCCGTAGCGCGCCTTCGTCATCGGACGCAGCACGAGGCGGGTCATGCGGAACACGGCGTCGAGGTTGGTCGCGATGACCGCGCTCCACTCCTCGTCCTTCATCCGCAGCGCGAGGTTGTCGCGCGTGATGCCGGCGTTGTTCACGAGGATCGTCGGCGCCCGGCCTTCGCCGATCAGGCCCTCGACGAGCGCCTCGCACGCGGCCGCGTCGGTGACGTCGAGCGCCTGGCCGCGGCCGGCGAGCCCCGCCTGCTCGAATGCGGCCGAGATCGTCTGCGCGCCTGCCGCGGTGGTGGCGGTACCGACGACCGAGGCGCCCTGGCGCGCGAGTTCGAGGGCGATCGCCCGGCCGATTCCGCGCGTTGCGCCGGTGACGAGTGCGATCTGGTTGGCGAGCTTCATTTCCTTTCTCCGGCACCGGCAGCGAGCGCCGCCTCGAGCGAAGCCGAGTCGTACACGGCACAGGTCGCGAGCGAACGATCGATGCGCGCGACGAGCCCGGCGAGCACCTTGCCCGGGCCGAGCTCGACGACGCGCGTCGCGCCCATGGTCTTCAGGCGCTGCACGACCTCGACCCAGCGCACCGGCGCCGAAGCCTGCCGCACGAGCGCGTCGCGGATGCGCGCAGGGTCGGATTCGACGGCGACGTCGACGTCGTTGACGACCGGCCAGCGCGGCGCACGGATCTCGATCTGCGACAGCGCCTGCGCGAGCCGTTCGCCGGCCGGGCGCAGCAGCACCGAATGGAAGGGCGCCGATACCGGAAGCGGCATCGCGCGCTTGGCGCCGAGCGCCTTCGCGTGTTCGCACGCGCGCTCCACCGCCGCACGATGCCCGGCGATCACGACCTGCGACGGCGCGTTCCAGTTCGCCGGCGCGACGACCTGCCCCGGCATCTCCGACGACGCCTGCTCGCAGGCGCGACGCACCGCGTCGTCGTCGAGCCCGAGGACCGCCGCCATCGACCCGACGCCGACCGGCACCGCCTCCTGCATCGCCTGCGCGCGCAGCCGCACCAGCCGCACCGCGTCCTCGAAGTCGATCGCATCGGCCACCGCGAGCGCGGTGTACTCGCCGAGGCTGTGTCCGGCCATCGCCGCGGGCGCCGGCCCGCCGGCATCGCGCCAGGCGCTCCAGCAGACGTAGCCCGCGACGAGCATCGCCGGCTGCGTGTTCACCGTGAGCGAGAGGGCGTCCGCCGGCCCCTCGGCGATCAGCGTCGACAGCTTCTCGCCGAGCGCCTCGTCGGCGCGCGCGAGCAGCGAGCGCGCTTCGGCGGAATCGGCGAAGCCCGAGAGCATTCCGACCGACTGCGATCCCTGGCCGGGAAATACGAATGCGACCGTCATCGAAGAAGTTCCGTCGTGAAGCCCGTCGTTCAGAAGCGGACGAGCGCGGCGCCCCAGGTGAATCCGCCGCCGACGCCCTCCATCAGCACGTTGTGCCCGGCGCGGATGCGGCCGTCGCGCACCGCGCTGTCGAGCGCGAGCGGGATCGACGCGGCCGACGTGTTGGCATGCTCGCCGACCGTGACGATCACCTTCTCCATCGGCACGCCGAGGCGACGCGCGGTGGCACTCAGGATGCGCACGTTCGCCTGGTGCGGGATGACCCAGTCGACGTCGTCGATCGGCAGCGCCGCCGCATCGAGCGTTTCCCGCGCGACCGAATCGAGCACTGAAACGGCGAGCTTGAACACCGCCTGCCCGTCCATCGTGAGGTACGGGTGTCCAGTGATCTCGCCGTGCGAGACGTTGCCCGCGGTGCGCAGGATCGATTCGTGGCGTCCGTCCGCGTGCAGTCGCGCGGCGAGCACGCCCGGTTCGTCGGCGCCCGCGAGCACGACGGCGCCCGCGCCGTCGCCGAACAGCACGCAGGTGCCGCGGTCGTTCCAGTCGAGGATGCGCGAGAACACTTCCGCGCCGATGACGAGCGCGCGCTGCGCCAGGCCGCCGCGGATCATCGAATCGGCGACGGCGAACGCGTAGACGAAGCCGGTGCACACCGCCTGCACGTCGAAGGCCGCGCCGCCCGCCGCGCCGAGTTCCTTCTGCACGAGGCAGGCCGTGCTCGGAAACACGAAATCGGGCGTCGAGGTGGCGACGATGATCAGGTCGATGTCGGACGGCGCGAGACCGGCCGCCTCGATCGCCCGGCGCCCGGCGTCGAGGGCAAGCCGGCTCGAGGTCGAGCCCGGGTCGGCGATGTGCCGCTGGCGGATGCCGGTGCGCTCGACGATCCACTCGTCGGAGGTCTCGATGCCGCGCGCGCCGAGTTGCGCGACCAGCTCGTCGTTGGTGACGACGCGGGACGGAAGGCTGCTTCCCGTGCCGACGATGCGTGAATAACGGTACGTCATGAGGCGGTCGATTGATTTATGGTGAGCCCCGCCTGCTCACCCGAACCCGCATGCGGCAGCGTTGCGGCACCCGCCTGCACGACTTTCGGCAACCGCTCCTCGATGCCGAGCAGCAATCCGTTGCGCACGGCATCGTAGGCGCGCCGCAACGCGAACTCGAAGGCATAGGCATCGGCCGACCCGTGGCTCTTGATGACCACGCCGCGCAGGCCGACCAGCGCCGCGCCGTTGTAGCGCCGCGGGTCGAGTCGCTTGCGGAAGCGCCGCAGGACGGGAAAGGAGAGCACCGCGATCAGCCGCGTGAACACGTGTCGCCGGTACTCTTCGCGGATATAGCCGCCGAGCATGCGGGCGAGGCCTTCCGAGGTCTTCAGCGCGACGTTGCCGACGAAGCCGTCGCAGACGACGACGTCGGTCGTGCCCTCGTAGATGTCGTTGCCCTCGACGTTGCCGTAGAAGTTCAGCGGGCTCGCGCGCAGCAGTTCCGCGGCGATCTTCACCGCATCGTTGCCCTTGATCGCTTCCTCGCCGATGTTCAGCAGTCCGACGCTCGGCTGCTCGCGACCGTCGAGGGCGGCGACCAGCGCCGAGCCCATGATCGCGAACTGCAGCAGGTGCTCGGGCTCGCAGTCGACGTTCGCGCCGAGGTCGAGCATCGTCGTCGTGCCGCCGCGCTGGTTGGGCATCTGCGAGGCGATCGCCGGCCGGTCGATGCCCTCGAGCATCTTGAGCACGAAGCGCGAGATGGCCATCAGCGCGCCGGTGTTGCCGGCGCTCACGCAGGCATCGGCCTCGCCGTTCTTGACCAGGTCGATGGCCACCCGCATCGACGAATTGCGCTTGCTGCGCAGCGCCGTCGCCGGCGTGTCGTCCATCTCGACGACCTCGGTGGCGGCCCGCACTTCGAGGCGATCGCCGAGCGGCACCTGCGGTTCGCGCCGGTGGCGCAGCTTCGCCTGCGCGGCCGCGAGCGCCGGCTCGAGGACGTCGGGACGGCCCACCAGCAGCAACCGCGCATCGGGTTGCGAGGCGAGGAAATGGAGCGCGGCCGGAACGGTGACCGACGAGCCGTGGTCACCGCTCATGCAGTCGATGGCAATGCGTACTGTCACGATGCCTGTCAAGGCCGAGCGCGGCATCGACGCGATGCCGCTCGCAAGCTCTTCAGTCGTCGGATTTCGTGCGCAGCACCTTCCGGCCACGGTAGAAGCCGGTGGGGCTCACGTGGTGCCGACGGTGCACCTCGCCGGTGGTGGGCTCGACGGCGAGCGGCGGATTCTGGAGGAAGTCGTGCGAGCGATGCATTCCGCGCTTCGACGGCGACTTCTTGTTCTGTTGGACAGCCATGATGGAGCCTCGGAGGACAATCGACGATTATACCTGCTCAGTGCGGGGTTTCGCCGCCGCCCGCCGGTCCGTCGCGCCGCAGCCGCTGCAGCGCGGCGAAGGGCCGCTCGGGCTCCTCTTCCTCGGCGGGCGCCTCGTCGACGAAGGGCCGCGCCGGCTCGCAGTGCTCGTGCCGGGGCATCGGCGGCAGCGCGAGGATCGCCTCGTCCTCGATCAGCGCGTCGAGGTCGAAGCGCGGCCCGCCGGCGAGCACGTCATAGTCGTCGTCGTCGGGGTCGAGCCGCTCGGCTTCGGCCTCGCTGTCGACCAGTCGATAGCGCCGCGTGTCGGCGACCGCCACGGCGACCGGCTCCAGGCAGCGCACGCACGCCGGCTGCAAGGTCGCCGAGAACGACAGCTCGAGGAAGTCGTCGTGGCCGCCCTCGGGGCGCTCGTGGCGCCATCCGCGCAGGCTCCAGCGGATGCGGCCGTCGGCGGACGCGAGCAGCGTCGCCAGCCGGGGCAACCGCTCGACCGCCCGCTCGCCGGTGAGCGTTTCACGGCTGCGCGCCAGGCGCGCGGTATCGATCGCGTTCTTCATCTGCGTCCGTCCTTATCATAGCGACTGCCCCCGCACAGCGCCGCCCCGGCCCTTCCCGTGACGCCACCGCCCGCCCCGCTGATTCTCGCCTCCACCTCGCGCTATCGCCGCGAACTGCTCGCGCGCCTGACCCCGGACTTCGACGTGCAATCGCCCTGCGTCGACGAAGCGGCGCGACCGGGCGAGACGCCTCGCGCGGTCTCGCAGCGGCTCGCGCTCGAGAAGGCGCTCGCGGTCGCCGCGCGCCATCCGGGCGCCCTCGTCATCGGATCCGACCAGACGGCGACGCTCGACGGCGTGCACGCGATCGGCAAGCCCGGCGATCACGATGCGGCGCGCGAGCAGCTGCGCGCGGCCTCCGGCCGAACGATGCATTTCCACACCGCCCTCGCCTGCGTGCGCGAAGCCGACGGCTTCCGGGCGCAGGCGGTCGTCGAGACGCGGGTGCGCTTCCGCCGGCTCGACGACGGGGAGATCGAGCGCTACCTGCAACTCGAGCAGCCGTACGACGTCGCCGGGTCGGCGAAGGCCGAGGGCCTCGGCATCGTGCTGCTCGACGCGATCGAAGGCGACGATCCCACCGCGCTGATCGGCCTGCCGCTGATCTCGCTCGCCGGGATGCTGCGCGACGCAGGGCTGTCGCCGATCGCCGATCGCGGCGCCCGATGACAGGCACGCTGTGGCTGATCCCGACGCCGCTCGGCGCGCCCGACGATGCGCGCAACGTGCTGCCGCCGGCGACGCTCGCCCGCGTCGCGGTGCTCGAGTACTTCGTCGTCGAGAACGCGCGCAGCGCACGCGCGTTCCTGAAGGCGGCCGGTACGCAGGCGCCGTTGCAGTCCCTCGAGCTGGTCGAGCTCGACGAGCACACGCCGCCCGAACGCGTTCCGGAGCTGCTTGCCCCGCTTCTCGCCGGCCGCGATGCGGGCCTGCTGTCCGAAGCCGGCGCACCGGCGGTCGCCGACCCCGGTGCCGCGCTCGTCGAGGCGGCGCATGCCGCGGGCGTCCCGGTACGCCCGCTCGTCGGCCCGAGCGCGATGCTGCTGGCGCTGATGGCCTCGGGGATGAACGGGCAACGGTTCTCGTTCGCGGGATATGTGCCGGCGCAGGCCGAGGCGCGCCTTCGCCGGCTGCGCGAGCTCGAGCGGCGTTCGCTGCGCGAGGACGAAACCGTGCTGATCATCGAGACGCCCTACCGCAACCGCGCGCTGCTCGACGCCGCCGTGCTCGGGCTGGCACCGACGACGCGGCTCATGGTGGCCAGCGAGCTGACGACGCCGGCCGAGCGGATCGTGGTCGACAGCGTCGAGGGCTGGCGGCGTACGCGGCGCGAGCTGCCGAAGGCGCCGGCGGTGTTCGGGATCCAGGCGCGGCCGGGGCCCTCGACGCGGCGTTGATGCGAGGCCGCGCTCGGCCCTCAGCGCGTCAACGAAGGCGCGCCCGCGGCGCCGAGCGAGCGTGCGATCGCCTCGCCCGCCGCAGTGCCGATGCGACGGGTGAGCCGCTCCAGCACGTTCCGGCGCGGCGAGAAGTCGACGACGCGCTCGGCCTGCACGACGTCGCGCGCGACCGATTCGAGCGACCCGGTCGCGTCGGCCAGCCCGAGCTCGATGCTGCGTTCGCCGGTCCAGACGAGCCCGCTGAACATCGCCGGCGACTCCTTCAGCCGCTCGCCGCGGCCCTGCCGGACGACCTCGACGAACTGGCGGTGGATCTCTTCGAGCATGCGTTTGGCGTGCTCGCGCTGCTCCTCGGAAAGCGGAGAGAACGGATCGAGGAATCCCTTGTTCTCGCCGGCCGTGAGCAGCCTGCGCTCGACGCCCAGCTTCTGCATCGCGCCGGTGAAGTCGAAGCCCTCGATCAGCACGCCGATCGATCCGACGATGCTCGCCTTGTCGACGTAGATGCGATCCGCCGCGGCCGCGACGTAGTACCCGCCCGAGGCGCAGACGTCCTCGACGACCGCGTAGAGCGGCGTATCGGGATGCTCCGTTCGCAGCCGGCGGATCGCATCGTGGATGATGCCGGCCTGCACCGGACTGCCGCCGGGGCTGTTCACGCGCAGCACGACGCCGGCGGTGTTGCCGTCGTCGAAGGCCGACTTCAGCGCTTCGACGATGTCGTCGGCCGAGGCGTCGCCGTCGGCGGCGATGACGCCGCGCAATTCGACGAGCGCCGTGTGGCGGCCCGCTGCCATGCGTGCGTCGCGCGAGAACCAGCCGCTCGCCAGGACCAGCGCGAAGACGATCGCCGCGAGGCCGAGCAGGCGAAAGAAGATCGTCCAGCGTCGTGCACGACGTTGCTCGCGCAGCGTGGCGAAGAGCAGCCGTTCGAGCACGTCGCTTTGCCAGCGGGGGTCGGTGCCCTTGTCGGTGGCGGCAACGGACGAGCCGTCGCGCGGCGTGCCTGCTTCGGTCATGGAGCGCTTCCGGGAGAGAGGTTCGGGACCGGCGCGGCCGCGCATGCGACACGCACCCGGCCGTCGTGCTCCTCGCAGGCGAGCGCTTCGAGGCCGTCGCCCGCGCAGGGTCCGGCGACGCAGGCGCCGGTGTCGGCCTCGAACAGCGCGCCGTGCATCGAGCACACCAAGTATAGGCCGGCCTCGTCGAAGAACCGCCCGGCAAGCCAGTCGAGCTCGGCGAAGCGATGCGGGCAACGATTCACGAAGGCGTGCACCCGGCCGCGATGCCGCACGACGAAGGCGGCATGCCGTGCACCGCGCGCGTCGGCCCATTCGAAGCGCACGCCGTCGCCGCCGTCGACGAGCGCTGCGCTCGCGCAGACGTCGAGGAGCCCGTTCGACGTCACGCGACGCGTGCCAGCAGCGATGCGCGCAACTCGGCGATCGAGTCGACCATCGCGAGCGAGGGCTCGGTCTCGAGTTCGCGGCGCGGATGCGCACCGTAGGTGACGGCGATCGCTCCCGTGCCGGCCGCGCGCGCCATGCCGAGATCGTGCGTCGTGTCGCCGACCATCAGCGCCTCGACCGGGTCGACGCCCGTCTCCTCGCAGAGGTCGCGCAGCATCCACGGATCGGGCTTCGGCGCGCCTTCGTCGGCGCAGCGCGTCGCGAGGAAATGGTGTCCCCAATCGGTCTGCTGCAGCGCGCGGTCGAGTCCGGCGCGCGACTTGCCGGTCGCCACCGCGAGCCAGGCACCGGCATCGGCGAGCTCGTCGAGCATCTGCGGCACGCCCTCGAAGGGCGCGAGTTGCCGGTCGAGAGCGAAGTAGTGATGCCGGTAGCGCACGACGAAGTCCGGCAACTGCGCGCGCTCGATCGTCGGCACCGCGATGCGGATCGCGTCGTAGAGCGCCAGGCCGATGACGTGCGAGGCGCGCTCGCGTGACGGAACCGGCAGGCCGAGGTCGGCGGCGGCCGCGCGCAGCGCCTGCACGATCGCCGCGGTCGAGTCGATCAGCGTGCCGTCCCAGTCGAAGACCACGAGGCGGAACCTCGTGCGCGTCATCGTGCGCCCCCGGCGGTCTGCAGCGCCTCGCCGGCATCGAGCAAGGCGTCGAATGCCTGCCCCATCGGCGCTTCGACGCACAGCCGCTCGCCGCTCCGGGGGTGGCGGAAGGCGATCGACAGCGCGTGCAGGTACATGCGCTTGTGGCCGGCGCGCGCCAGCTGCCGGTTGAGCGCGAAGTTCCCGTACTTGTCGTCGCCCGCGATGGCGCAGCCGGCGTGCGCCAGGTGCACGCGGATCTGGTGCGTGCGACCGGTCTCCAGGCGTGCCTCGACGAGCGAGAAGCCGCCCAGACCCGGCAGCTCGAAGCGCGCGAGACCGGTGACGTGCGTGATCGCCTCGAGCCCGCCGCGCTCGACGGCGACGCGGCGGTCGCCGTCGGGTGCGTCCCGTCGCTGTAGCGGGAAGGACAGCGTGCGCGTCCGCAATGGCCAGCGGCCGACGACGATTGCACGATAGCGCTTGTCGGTGTCGCGCTCGCGCAACTGCGCGTGCAGGTTCACCAACGCCGTTCGTCGCTTGGCGACCAACAGGACGCCCGAGGTCTCGCGGTCGAGCCGGTGCACCAGCTCGAGAAAGCGCGCCTGGGGGCGCGCGGCGCGCAGCTGCTCGATGACGCCGCTCGACACGCCGCTGCCGCCGTGCACCGCGACCGAAGCGGGCTTGTCGATCGCCAGCAGGTCGTCGTCCTCGAACAGCACCGGCAGGCGGCGCGCAAGCTGCGCACGCTCGCGCTGCACCGGATCGTGCGCGTCGGGCGCGGCCTCCCCGCCGGCCGGCGACGCCCGCGCACCCGCGGCCGGCTCGCCGAAGATCGGCGGGATCCGGATGCGGTCGCCCGGCTGCAGCCGGTAGTCGATCGACCGGCGTGCGCCGTTGACCCGCAACTGGCCGCTGCGGATCCAGCGATACAGGTGGCTCTTGGGCAGCCCGGCGAAGCGCCGCGCCAGGTATGCGTCGAGCCGCTGCCCGGCTTCGTCCTCGTCGACGTCGAGGTGCTGCACCGGCTGTGTCTTCGGTGGAGCACCGCGTGCGGCGGCCGCACGTGCCGGCCCGCTGTTTGCACGCGATGGTTGCATGTTGCTATATACTTCCCGGGTCGTGTGCGATTCCGGCCAGTGGAAACGGCCACCCCGCACGTCGGCCGTCCCGGACTCCGGGGATGCCCCGGTGGACTGCGCCGAACCGAATTGCCCGCGCACCGCCTCGGGCCCTCGTATCGAGAGTCCGGATTGTACCCGGACGACTGGCGTCGAGGCTGCATCGCAACCCGATCGCCACCACGACTGGAATCTTTCAACCGCGGCCTGCGCACGCCCCGAGGCGAGCAGGCGCGGGTCGATGCGGAATTTTCTCGAGAAGAATGCGAACCGGACGGACGCCTTTCGATGCGGCCGTCCCCGCCAGCGCCGATTCCCGATCCCCGATGTCTTCGAACGCCTCCACCGAGCCCGACGGGTCATGCCCGTGGCCGGCGCGCGCGCGTGCACCGGGCGGGACGCGCCGCAGATAGCCCTGTCATCGGCCCGAGCGCGCCGCGCCCGGCGCACCGTCGGCCCTTCGGGCTCCCTTCTCCGGCATTCCGTTCGCATCGACCCGCTGGCCGTCGCGCGCAGCCACGCCCGTGCGCCGCATACGGAGTCATTTGCATGAAGCGAATGCTGTTCAACGCCACGCACGCCGAAGAGCTGCGCGTGGCGATCGTCGACGGGCAGAAGCTCATCGACATCGACATCGAGTCGGCCGGGCGCGAATCGCGCAAGAGCAACATCTACAAGGGCGTCGTCACGCGCGTCGAGCCGAGTCTCGAGGCCTGCTTCGTCAACTACGGCGAGGAGCGGCACGGCTTCCTCCCGTTCAAGGAAATCGCCAAGAGCTACTTCCGCAACGGCGCCGACTCCAAGGCGCGCATCCAGGACGCGATCGCCGAAGGCCAGGAAGTCGTCGTGCAGGTCGAGAAGGAAGAGCGCGGCAACAAGGGCGCCGCGCTCACCACCTTCATCTCGCTGGCCGGCCGCTACCTCGTGCTGATGCCGAACAACCCGCGCGGCGGCGGCGTCTCGCGACGCATCGAGGGCGAAGACCGGCAGGAACTGCGCGAGGCGATGGACAAGCTCGAGCATCCTGCGGGCATGAGCCTGATCGCCCGCACCGCCGGCATCGGGCGCAGCGCCGAGGAGCTGCAGTGGGACCTGAACTACCTGCTGCAGCTGTGGAAGGCGATCGACGCTGCCGCCACCTCGGCACCGGGCCCCTTCCTGATCTACCAGGAATCGAGCCTCGTCATTCGCGCGATCCGCGACTACTTCACGAGCGACATCGGCGAGATCCTGATCGACACCGACGACATCTACGAGCAGGCGCGCCAGTTCATGGCGCACGTCATGCCCGACAACGTCGAGCGGGTGAAGCGCTACCGCGACGACACGCCGCTGTTCTCGCGCTTCCAGATCGAGCACCAGATCGAGACCGCGTATTCGCGCATCGTGCCGCTGCCCTCGGGCGGCTCGGTCGTCATCGACCACAGCGAGGCGCTCGTCGCCATCGACGTCAACTCGGCGCGGTCAACCAAGGGCTCCGACATCGAGGAGACGGCGCTGCGCACCAACCTGGAGGCGGCCGACGAGGCCGCGCGCCAGATGCGGCTGCGCGACCTCGGCGGACTGATCGTCGTCGACTTCATCGACATGGAGAGCGCGAAGAACCAGCGCGAGGTCGAGCAGCGACTGAAGGAGGCGCTGCACTACGACCGAGCGCGCGTGCAGACCGGCAAGATCTCGCGCTTCGGGCTGATGGAACTCTCGCGCCAGCGGCTGCGCCCGGCGCTGAACGAAGGCACGCACATCACCTGCCCGC
>JBIQJM010000047.1:0-22838 GCA_044507525.1 Burkholderiales bacterium | reverse complement strand
GCAGCATCGAGTCGGCCGCGGTCGACGTGCAGGCGGCGATCAACGCGGCGCGCGCGTCGCTGCCGTCGAGCCTCGTCCGCAATCCGACCTACCGCAAGGTCAACCCGGCCGACGCGCCGATCCTGATCATCGCGGCGACCTCCGAGTCGATGACGCAGGGGCAGATGTACGACGTCGCGTCGACGGTGCTCGCGCAGCGGCTCTCGCGCGTCCCCGGCGTCGGCCAGGTCGTCGTCGGCGGAAGCTCGCTGCCGGCGGTGCGCGTGTCGGTGAACCCGCTGCAGCTCGACCGCTACGGGATCGGCATCGAGGCGGTGCGCCAGGCGATCTCGAGCGCGAACGCGAACCGGCCGAAGGGTGCCGTTTCCGACGACGAGCGGCGCTGGCAGATCGGCGCGAACGACCAGTCGCGCTCGGCCGACGACTACCTTCCGCTCGTCGTCGCCTACCGCAACGGCGCGGCGGTGCGCCTGTCCGACGTCGCCTGGGTGCGCGAGTCGGTCGAGGACGAGCGCCACGCCGGATCGGCCAACGGCCGGCCGTCCGTGCTGCTGATCGCCTATCGCGAACCGGCCGCGAACATCATCGAGACGGTCGACCGCATCCACGACCTGATGCCGTCGCTGCGCGCATCGGCGCCGGCGGCGATGGACCTCGTCGTCACGATGGACCGCACGACGACGATCCGCGCGTCGCTGCGCGAGGTGCAGCACGCGCTGGTGCTGTCGGTCGCGCTCGTGGTGCTCGTCGTCTTCCTGTTCCTGCGCAGCGCGCGCGCGACCCTGATCCCGGCGGTGGCCGTACCGACCTCGCTGATCGGCACCTTCGGCGTGATGTACCTCGCCGGCTACAGCCTCGACAACCTGTCCCTGATGGCGTTGACGATCGCCACCGGCTTCGTCGTCGACGATGCGATCGTCGTCGTCGAGAACATCGCGCGCCGGCGCGAGATGGGCGAAGGGCCCTTCGAGGCGGCGATTCGCGGCGCGCGCGAGGTCGGCTTCACCGTCATCGCGATCAGCCTCTCGCTGATCGCCGTGTTCATCCCGATCCTCGCGATGGGCGGGCTCGTCGGCCGCTATTTCCGCGAGTTCGGCATGGTGTTGTCGACGGCGATCCTGATCTCGCTGGTCGTCTCGCTGACGACGACGCCGATGATGAGCGCGCGCTTGCTCGGTCCGCGGCGCCGGCCGCGTGGGGAAGATCCTCCGCCCGAGGGCGGCGGCGAACGCACCGCCGCGCGCGAATCGCGTCTCGCCGCCTTCGCCCGCCGCGGCTTCGACCGCGTCAACCGCGGCTACGCGCGCAGCGTCGGCTGGGCGCTGGACCACGGCTGGCTGATGCTGCTCGTGCTCGCGGCGACGATCGCGCTGAACCTATGGCTCTACACGATCGTGCCCAAGGGCTTCTTTCCGGACCAGGACACCGGGCGCATCTGGGCCTCGGTGCGCGGCGACCAGAGCATCTCCTTCCGTTCGATGCGCGACAAGCTCGACACGTTCATCGAGATCGTGCGCAGCGATCCCGCGGTGGCCAACGTCACCGGCTACACCGGCGGCTCGCGCGTGAACAGCGGGTCGATGTTCATCTCGCTGGTGCCGCTCGCGCAGCGCGCGGAGAGCACCGACGAGGTGATCGCGCGCCTGCGCACCGCCACCGCGCACGTGCCCGGCGCACGCTTGTACATGGTCGGGCAGCGCGAGATCCGCATCGGCGGGCGCGAGAGCAGCTCGACCTACCAGTACACGCTGAAGAGCGACGACCTCGGCGAACTGCGGCTGTGGGAGCCGCGCATCCGCAATGCGATGAGCCGGCTGCCGCAGCTCGTCGACGTCGACACCGACGCCGAGGACAAGGGAAGCCAGATCACGCTGACCATCGACCGCGACGCCGCCGCCCGCCTCGGCATCGGCGCGCGACAGGTGTCGAGCCTGCTGAACGACGCATACGGCCAGCGCCAGGTGTCGACGATCCATGCGACGCTGAACCAGTACCACGTCGTGCTCGACGTCGCGAGCGAGTTCCGCGACAGCCCCGGGGATCTCGAGCGGCTGAGCCTGCCGAACGCCGACGGCGAGCCGGTGCCGCTGTCGATGTTCGCCAGCTGGCAACCGACGACGACGCCGCTCGGCGTGAGCCACGACGGCGGCTTCGTCGCGTCGACCGTCTCCTTCAGCGCCGCCCCCGGCGTTTCGCTGTCGCAGGCCACGGATGCGATCGAGGACGCCATCGCGCGCCTCGGCCCGCCGCCGACGCTGCAGCACGGCTTCGAGGGAACCGCGAGCGCGTTCCAGAAATCGGTCGCCAACCAGCCGTACCTGATCCTGGCCGCGCTCGTCACCGTCTACCTCGTGCTCGGCATCCTCTACGAGAGCCTCGTGCACCCGATCACCATCCTTTCGACCCTGCCCTCGGCCGGCGTCGGCGCGCTGCTCGCGCTGATGGCGACCGGCACCGAGTTCAGCGTGATCGCGCTGATCGGCGTGCTCCTGTTGATCGGCATCGTGAAGAAGAACGCGATCATCCTCATCGACTTCGCGCTCGCCGCCGAGCGCGAGCAGGGCCTGCCGCCGCGCGAGGCGATCCATCGTGCCTGCCGGCTGCGCTTCCGCCCGATCCTGATGACGACGATGGCGGCCATGCTCGGCGCCGTGCCGCTCGCCCTCGGCGCCGGCGACGGCGCGGAACTGCGCCGGCCGCTCGGCATCGCGATCGTCGGCGGACTCGCCGTGAGCCAGCTGCTCACGCTCTACACGACGCCGGTCGTCTACCTCGTGCTCGACCGATTGCGGCTGCGCGTGCGCCGCGGCGGCGGTGCCGGGCGCGCGGGGTCCGGCGGGCGCGACGCGAACGGCGCCCGCGAGACGCTCGCGCGTTCGCTGCAGCTGCTGGCCGTCGTCGGCGCGGTGCTGCTGCTCGTCGGCTGCACGGCGGCCCCCGAGTACGTGCGCCCGCCGATCGCGATTCCCGCGGAATACAAGGAGGTGCAGCCGACCGGCGTCTGGCAGCCGGCGCAACCCGACGCGCCCACCGCGAAGGTCTCGTGGGAGGTCTTCGACGATCCCGTGCTCGAGTCGCTGATCGCCGACGCGGACGTGTCGAACCAGAACCTGCGCCTCGCCGAGGCGCGCCTGCGAAGCGCACGCGCCGCCGTCGTCGCCGCGCGCGCGGAGCGCTATCCCTTCGTGTCGGCGGGCGCGTCGGCGAGCCGCGGCCGCACGGCCGCCGGCATCACCAACGAGGTCTACGGCGCCGACGTCGCGGCGACGTGGGAGATCGACCTGTGGGGCCGGGTGCGCGCAGGCGTCGCCGCGGCCCGTGCCGGCGCCGACGCGGCGGCGGCCGACCTCGCCGCCGCGCGCCTGTCGACGCACGCGCTGCTCGCGCAGACCTACTTCCAGCTGCGCATCGCCGACGCGCAGCGACGCCTGCTCGCCGAGACGATCACCTCCTTCGAGCGATCGCTGCAGCTCACGCGCGACCGGCTCGCCGCGGGCGTGGCCACGCGCGCCGACGTCGCGCAGGCCGAAGCGCAGCTGAAGTCGGTCGAAGCGCAACGCCTCGACGTCGGCATCGCGCGCGCGCAGCTGGAGCACGCGATCGCGCTGCTCGTCGGTCGCGCGCCGTCGTCGCTGTCGCTCGACGAACGGGAGTTGCACGCGACGGTTCCGCCGGTTCCCGCCGGGCTGCCGTCGCGCCTGCTCGAGAGGCGCCCCGACATCGCGGCGGCCGAACGCCAGGTGGCCGCCGCCAATGCGCGCATCGGCATCGCGCGCGCCGCGTACTTCCCTTCGCTGACGCTGTCGGCCGACGTGGGCCTGCGCTCGAGCCGGCTCGGCGACCTGCTGTCGCTGCCGAGCCGCGTGTGGTCGCTCGGCCCGGCGCTCGCCGCGATCCTGTTCGACGCCGGCACGCGAGACGCGTTCAACGAACAGGCGATCGCCGAACACGACGCGGCGACCGCCGCCTACCGGCAGACGGTGCTGCAGGCCTTCCAGGAAGTCGAGGACAACCTGGTCGCGCTGCGCGTGCTCGCCGACGCGGAACGCGTACAGCGCGAGGTGCTCGCGGCGGCCCGCATCTCGCTCGACATCGTCACGCTGCAGTACAAGGCGGGAACCGTCTCGTTCCTCGACGTGATCCAGGTCCAGACGACGGTGCTGCAGGCCGAGCAGGCGGTGCTCTCGCTGCACGGGCGACGCCTCGCATCGACGGCAGGGTTGATCCGCGCGATCGGCGGCGACTGGTAGCGCCGCCGCGCTACGGCTTCCGGGCACGGCGATTGCTATGCGCCGGGTTCGGGTCGATCGGCCGATCACCAGGGGAGGGACCATGGCGACGAGCGTGTCCAGACGCGACTTCCTCGAAGCTTCTGCCGGGCTCGCGCTTTCCGCGCGGATCGCCGCGACCTCGGCCGCAACCTCGCTGGCCGCCGTCGTCGGCGGCCCCGCCTTCGCGGCCGACGAAGACACCGAGTTCCTGCCGCGCAGCGGGCAGTACGGCAAGGACGTCATCTGGATCCCGACCCCCGATCCGCTCGTCACGCGGATGCTGCAGCTCGCGCAGCTGCGCCCCTCCGAGTCGCTGGTCGACCTGGGCTCGGGCGACGGCAAGATCGTCATCGCGGCGGCGCGCGACTTCGGCGCACGCGCGCGCGGCATCGAGTACAACGAGAAGATGGTCGCGCTCTCGCGGCAGAACGCCGCGAAGGCGGGCGTGTCGGAGCGCGCGAGCTTCGAGCAGGCCGATCTCTTCGAGAGCGACTTCTCCACGGCCGACGTCGTCACGATGTACCTGATGCCGCACCTGAACCTCCGGCTGCGCCACACGCTGCTCGCGATGCGGCCGGGCACGCGCGTCGTCTCGCACGAGTTCCGGATGGGCGACTGGGAACCCGACGAGAGCTCGCGCATCGGCGCGCGATCGATGCACCTGTGGGTCGTGCCCGCGAACGCCGGCGGCGACTGGAAGACGCGGCTGCAGCAGTCGCGCGGTCCGATCGACACGACGATGAGGATCCAGCAGCGCTTCCAGGTGCTCGACGGGCGCGTCGGCCTGGACGACGTCGAGACGACGATGCGCAACGCGCGCGTGCTCGGCGAGCAGGTGCACTTCGCATTCACCGACGCCGAAGGCGCGCTGCGCACGGTCGACGCGCGCGTCGAACCCGGCCGCATGATCGGCGCGGTCTCGACGAGCGGCGGCGACGTCGTCCCCTTCGTCGCCGAACGCGTGGGCGACGCGCCGCCGATCGGCGGGTCCTCGGCGCTGACCCCCGACGAGATCCGGGGCGGATCGTGACGCCGCAATCGGGCACGCCGCACCCGGTGCTCGGCGTTCGCCACGCCGTCGCCATCGTCGTCGGAATCGTCATCGGCGCCGGCATCTTCAAGGCGCCGTCGCTGGTCGCGCAGATGACCGGCTCGCCGGGATGGATGTTCGCCGCCTGGGCGCTCGGCGGTCTCGTCTCGCTGATCGGCGCGCTCTGCTATGCGGAGCTGGCGACGACCTATCCGCACGCCGGCGGCGACTACCACTTCCTGTGGCGCGCCTACGGGCGCCGCGTGTCCTTCCTGTTCGCCTGGGCGCGCTTCGCGGTGATCACCACCGGTTCGATCGCGCTGCTCGCCTTCGTCTTCGGCGACTACATGACGCAACTCGTGCCGCTCGGCGCCTGGAGCGAGTCGCTGTACGCGGCAGCCGCGATCATCGTGCTCGCCTGGGTGAACCTGCGGGGCATGCGCTCGGGCGCCCTCACCCAGAGCTGGCTCACCGCCGTCGAGGTGCTCGGGCTGCTGCTGGCGGTGGCGGCAGGCCTCTTCCTCTTCGCGCAGGGCGGCGGCGCTGCGCCGGCCGCCGCCGGCGGGGCGGCGAACGCCGCCCCCGGGTGGGGGATGTTCGGGCTGGCGATGGTCTTCGTGCTGCTCACCTACGGCGGGTGGAACGAAGCCGCGTATCTCGGCGCGGAGCTGCACGACGTCTCGCGCAACATGATCCGCGTGCTGGTGGCGAGCATCCTGATCATCACGACGCTGTACCTGCTGGTGAACGCGGCCTACTGGTACGGGCTGGGCATGGCCGGCATGGCGTCGAGCAACGCCGTCGCCGCCGACCTGCTGCGCGTGAGCTTCGGCCGCACCGGCGAGATCCTGATCTCGGCGGCCGTCGGCGTGGCGGCGCTCACGTCGATCAACGCGACGATGATCGTCGGCGCGCGCTCGAGCTTCGCCGCCGGCAACGACTGGCCGGCGCTCGCCGCCCTCGGCCGCTGGCACGCGACGCGCGGCACGCCCACCAATGCGTTGCTCGCGCAGACGCTGTTCGCGCTCGCGCTCGTCGTGCTCGGCAGCAACGCGCGCGGCGGCTTCGAGACGATGGTCGAGTACACCGCGCCGGTGTTCTGGACCTTCTTCCTGCTGAGCACGGTGGCACTGATCGTGCTGCGCCGGCGCGACCCGCATGCGAAACGCCCGTTCCGCGTGCCGCTGTATCCGATGCTGCCGATCGCCTTCGCCGCCGTCTGCGCCTACATGCTATGGTCGTCGCTGGTCTACGTGCAGCTCGGCGCGGTCTTCGGCGTCGCGGTGCTCGCCACGGGGGTGCTGCTGATGTTCGTGCTCGATGCGCGCGGCGCGCGCGCGCGCGCCGCGCAGCCCACGCCTCCCGCCTGACGACGCCGCAGGCATCGCGGCCCGCGCGCCTGCGGGCCACGGCACGCGCCCCTTCGAGGCCGGCCGCCGCAGCGGGCAGGCGGTCGACCGTTCGGCAGCCGAGGGCACGGCCGGACGACGGGACGCCGGCCCCTCGCGCGGGCATGAACACCTTCGGCGCGCGTATATCGTCCGCCATCGGCGAATCCGCTGCCAGAATGCCGGGTTCGCGCGGCGCGACAGACGAGCTCGAGCGCCGCACCGTCCACCCCGACCGGAACTCTCCGATGCGCATCGAAACCCTGGCCGTACACGCCGGCTACAAGCCGGAGCCGACGACGAAGTCCGTCGCCGTGCCGATCTACCAGACCGTCGCCTACGCGTTCGACAACGCCCAGCACGGCGCCGACCTCTTCGACCTGAAGGTTCCGGGCAACATCTACACGAGGATCATGAACCCCACCGAGGACGTGCTCGAGCAGCGCGTCGCCGCGCTCGAAGGCGGCGTCGGCGCGCTGGCGCTCGCCTCGGGGATGGCCGCGGTCACCTACGCGATCCAGACGATCACCGAGGCGGGCGACAACATCGTCTCGGCGAGCACGCTGTACGGCGGCACCTACAACCTGTTCGCGCACACCTTCCCGCAGCAGGGCATCGAGGTGCGCTTCGCCGACGCGAGCAAGCCCGAGAGCTTCGCCGCGAAGATCGACGCGCGCACGAAGCTGATCTTCGTCGAGTCGATCGGCAACCCGCTCGGCAACGTCGTCGACATCGCGAAGCTGGCCGAGGTCGCCCACGCGCACGGCATCCCGCTCGTCGTCGACAACACCGTGCCGAGCCCGTACCTGTGCCGTCCCTTCGAGCACGGCGCCGACATCGTCGTGCACGCGCTCACCAAGTACCTCGGCGGCCACGGCAACAGCATCGGCGGCGCGATCGTCGACAGCGGCAAGTTCCCGTGGGCCGAGCACAAGGCGCGCTTCAAGCGGCTGAACGAGCCCGACGTCAGCTACCACGGCGTCGTCTACACCGAAGCGCTCGGCGCGGCCGCGTACATCGGCCGCGCGCGCGTCGTGCCCTTGCGCAACACGGGCGCGGCGATCTCGCCGTTCAACTCCTTCCTGATCCTGCAGGGCATCGAGACGCTGCCGCTGCGCATGGACCGGATCTGCGAGAACACGCTCGCGATCGCGAAGCACCTGCAGAAGCATTCGAAGGTGGGCTGGGTACAGTACGCGGGGCTGCCCGAGCACCCCGACCACGCGCTGGTGCAGAAGTACATGGGCGGGCGCGCATCGGGCATCCTGTCCTTCGGCCTGAAGAAGGGCGGCCGCGAAGCGGGCGCGCGCGTGCTCGATGCGCTGCAGCTCTTCACGCGGCTGGTGAACATCGGCGACGCCAAATCGCTGGCGACGCATCCGGCCTCCACGACGCACCGGCAGCTGTCGCCCGAGGAGCTCGCGAAGGCGGGCGTCAGCGAGGACATGCTGCGCCTGTCGATCGGCATCGAGCACATCGACGACCTGATCGAGGACCTCGATCGGGCGCTCGAGGCGGCCTGAGACACTCGCTGGCCGCAGGAGAGAGGCTGGTGGCTCGATTTCGGGAACCGGGCTTTTCGCCCTCCTTCGTGACGGCATTCCTCCGGGAAGCCGGCGTGGAGGAGGGAGAACGATCCGCCGCGCTGCAGGCCGCGGCGATCGCGCCGGGCGCGATGCGGTCCGGCCGCGCCCGCATCACGGAAGAACAGTTCGGCGCACTGTTCCGGCACCTGGCGAACACGCTGGAAGACGAGCTGCCGGGACTGCTGTCGAAGCCGCTGCGCTGCGGGGCGATGAAGTACGCCGCGCTCAGCGTCATCACGGCGCCTTCGCTGGGCGTCGCGCTGCGTCGACACGCGCGCTACCTGAACCTGGTGATCCACGACTTCGAGGTCTCCTTCGAAGCCGGTTCGACCGCGAGCACGATCGCGTTCGAACCGAACTCCGACCAGCCGACGAAGGAGATGGCTTTCGCGTTGATGCTGAAGCTCTTCCACGGGCTCGCCTCCTGGCTGGTGAGCCGGGAACTGCCGCTGACGGAAGTGAGCTTCACCTTCGCCGCGCCGCCCTACGCGGAAGACCTCCGGGAGCTCTATCCGGGACCCATCCGCTTCGGCAGCCGCCGCAACGAGCTCGTGTTCCCGTCGTCGCTGCTCGATCTGCGCGTCAAGCGCAATCCGCAGGACCTGCGCCGCTTCCTCGACCGGCAGCCGCTCGGCTGGCTCTCGGTGCGTTCGGCCGAACGGCCCACCGCCGAGCGGGTGCGCGACTTCCTGCTGCAGGGCGAACACGCCGCGCCGACGATCGACGAAGCCGCGCAGCACCTCGGGATGTCCTCCCGCAACCTGAGCCGCCACCTCAAGGAGGAAGGCGCGTCCTTCCGCGAGATCCGGGACGGCTTGCGCTTCGAGCTCGCGGTCGCGCGGCTGACGCAAAGCGACGATCCGCTCTCCGCGATCGCGGAGGATCTCGGCTTCTCCGACGCGTCGTCGTTCCATCGCGCGTTCCGCGCCTGGACGGGGGTCTCGCCGGGCTCGTTCCGTCGTCGCCCGTCCCACAACGCGGAACGCAAGCCGGCACCGCGACGAACGCCGCCCCCGGATTCCGGATTGCGCCTGGCGGAAAGGCGCTAGGGACCGATCGCTAGGCGATCCGCTCGCGCCTGCCCGTCCAGAAGGGCGCGCGCAGTTCGTGCTTGAGCACCTTGCCCGGCCCGGACTTCGGAAGCGGTTCCGCGCGCAACTCGATGCGCTTGGGGACCTTGTAGCCGGCGATGTACCGACGGCAGTGCTCGATCAGTTCGGCGGCGGAGACGTCGCTTCGGGGCACGACGACGGCGTACACCGATTCGCCCCATTTCGGGTCGGGAATCCCGAACACCGCCGCCTCCAGCACCGCGGGGTGCCGGTACAGCACCGATTCGACCTCGGTCGAATAGACGTTCTCGCCGCCGGAGATGATCATGTCCTTCTTGCGATCGACGAGGAAGACGAACTGCTCGTCGTCGGCATAGCCGAGATCGCCCGAGCGATACCACCCGTCCTGCAGCACGCGCGCCGTCTCCTGCGGCTTGTTCCAGTAGCCGGCCATCACGTTGCCGCCGCGGACGACCACTTCTCCGACCTCCATCGGCGCCGCTTCCTGTCCGTCTTCGCGCACGACGCGCACCTCGACTCCGACGACCGGCTGGCCGCAGGAGCGCGCGCGGGGTCCGTCGAGCGCGTCCTGCTCGTCGTGCATGACCGTGGCAACGGCCGTCGTCTCGGTTGCGCCGAACCAGTGCGACAACCGGACGCCGGGGAAGGCGCCGCGGATCCGGCGCATCACGTCGATCGCGCTCGGCGATCCGCCGTGCCCCAGTTCGCGCAACGGCGACAGGTCGCGCGGCCGCGCGAGCTGCGCTTCGGCGAGCATCGCCAGCATCGTCGTCACCGCGAAGCTTCGCGTCACCGCCTCGCGCTCGAGCAGGTCGAGCGCCGCGTCGGCGTCGAAGGAAGGCAGCAGCACCTGGCAGCCGCCCATCCAGACGGTGGGAAGCAGCGAGAACGTTCCCGAAGCGTGGAACATCGGCGAGAGCAGGCCGAAGCGATCGTGCCGACGGAAGGTGTGCGACATCAGCACGTACTTCGCGTTCTCGACCAGATTCGCATGCGTGAGCATCACGCCCTTCGACTTGCCGGTGGTTCCGCCCGTGTAGAAGAGGCCGGCCAGCGCGTCGGGCGCCGGCGCGTCGCTGCGCAGGTCGACCGGCGGCGCGCCGTCCACCAGCCGATCGTAGTCGTCGGGAATGCGGATCACCCGCTCGACCGCGTCGGCGAGGCAGCCGGGGTCGCGATCGGTGATCAGCAATCGCGCGCCCGCATCCTCCACCGCATACCGAAGCTCGGGCTCCGCGTGCCGGGTATTCAGCGGAACGATCGCGTAGCCGGCCGCGGGAATCGCGATGTAGGCTTCCAGGAAGCGGTGCGAGTTCGCCGACAGGATGGCGACCCGGTCGCCCGGCTGCAGGCCGAGCTCTCGCAGGCCGCCCGCGAGCCGCGCGCAGCGCGCATCGAGTTCCCGGTAGGTGAGCCGCTTCTCGGGGTCGATCACCGCCTCCGCCTCGCCGGCGACCAGCAGCGCCCGGTTCAACGGATCGATGTACCGGTTCATGGACGATCGCCCTCTCTCGCTCAGGCGCGGGCAGCCGCTGCGGCTTCCTTGCGCTCGCGCGTGACCGTCTGGAAGCAGCTGCGCTCGCCGAGCATCTTCAGGCAGGGCTTGAGTCCGGCGACGGCTTCCAGGAAATCGCGGCCGTACACCGCCTTCGTGGTCATCGAGACGATCGGCAGGTGAACGAAGGCGGAGCAGTCGGCGAGCGAGAGCTCGTCGCCGGCGATGTACGGCGACAGCTTCGCCAGGCGGGCGAAGCCCTTCACGCCCTTGACCAGGTTCTCCTGCACGCGCTGTCTCGTTTCATCGGAGAGCGCCTGGCCGAAGAACGCCGCCGGATACAGCTGGCGCGCCTCGAGTTCCAGGTGCAGCTCGATATATTCGACCAGTTCCCTGGTCTTCGCACGGGCCAGGGGGTCCTTCGGCAGCAGCGGTCTCTCCGGATACGCGTCCTCGAGAAATTCGCAGATCACGCGCGATTCGGTGAGGACGGTGCCGCCGACCTCCAGGAAAGGCACCTTTCCCAATGGAGAGCGCTCGAGGAAGCCTTCATCCTGGGACGGCGCCGCGGCGTGGTCCTCGTCGAAGGCGATGCCCTTTTCCAGCAGCACCAGACGGACCTTGTTGCAGTAGTTGCTCGTACGTACGCCGCAAAGGCGGATCGTCTGCATCGTGTGATTTCCCTTCCTGTTTCTCGTCCGCGGATCAGGACGCGCGCGCCGCCGGGTAGCTGACCGCCATCCCGGCGCGGGCGTCCCGCTCGATTCCGTATTGGGGCACCGGGTAGCGCAGGCCGTTGCGGGCGAGCGCCTGCATTCCGTCCAGTGCCGTCGACAGCATCTCGGGCGGCAATGCCATCAGCATCTCGTCGTCGAGCACCCCGCCATAGCGACGCTCGGCGAAGCACGGGATCGACAGGCTCGGCGTTCGCGTCTTCAGCGCGCGGCCCCACGAGTCGGCGCACGACGATTCGCCCACGAAGCTCCAGTCGAAACGCCGGTAGCCCGACCACTGCAACCCGTTGAGGAAATACATCATCGCGCCGGGTGTCGCGTAGAACAGCGCGATGTCGGGCGGGTCGAGTCGTCCGGACGACAGCGGCGATACCGCGAGCGCCCGGAACCTTCCGGCCGGAACGAGGTGCATCTCGGCCTGGTGCCTGCGCGCATCCTCCACCGTCGCGTACCACACGCCCGCCAGGTCCTGGCCCGAGCGCCAGCGGTCGTCCTGCCCTCCCAGGCCCACCACCGCCCTGCACTGCTCGCCGACCAGGTTCTCCGCGGTGACGCCGACCGTCCACCCGAGGCGAGCACCCTGCGCGACGACCTGGTCGAGGGTGTGCACCTCGCCCGGCCGGCGGATGCGCGGAACGCGCTCCATCTCCTCGACGCTCTCGAACAGCTTCATGCCGATCGGGATCGACCGCAGCCGAAGCGTCTTCTCGAGTGCCGCGGCGACCTGGACCAGTGCGCTCGGTTCCAACGCAAGCCTCCGCCCGGCTTCAGTTCTTCACGAGGGCGCAACCGCCCTCGGATTCGGGCCGGAAGGCTTCGTCTCCCGGAACCGTCGCGCGCAGCCGGTAGTAGTCGCCGGGATGCTTCGATTCCTCCGGCTTCTTCACCTCGAACAGGTACGCGGGCGTCACCACCCGGCCATCGGCGCGGATTCGCCCCTTGCCGTGCAGCGGGTCGTCGATCGGCAGTTCCTTCATCTTCTGCACGACCTTCGTCCCGTCGTCGGTTCCCGCCGCGACGATCGCCTTCAGGAAATGCAGCGTCGCCGAGTAGGAGGCCGCGTGGATCATGTTGGGGAAGCGTCCGCCGTAGGCCGCGCCGTATCGTTTCGCGAACGCGCGCGTCTGCTCGTTCGTGTCCCAGTAGAAGGTCTCGGTGAGCAACAAGCCTTGCGCCTGCTGCAGCCCGAGCGCGTGCACGTCGGTGATGAAGACGAGCAGGCCGGCGAACTGCTGGCCGCCGGACTGCACGCCGAACTCCGCGCCCTGCTTGATCGCGGTGATCGTGTCGTTGCCCGCGTTCGCGAGCCCGATGATCTTCGCCTTCGAACCGACGGCCTGCAGCAGGAACGACGAGAAGTCGGTCGTGTTCAGCGGATGGCGGACGCTGCCCGAGATCCTGCCGCCCTGCTGCTGCACCACCGCGGACGCGTCGCGTTCGAGGGCATGGCCGAAGCTGTAGTCGGCGGTCAGGAAGAACCAGCTGTCGCCGCCCGTCTGCACGACCGCACGCGCCGTCGAGTTGGACAGCATCCAGGTGTCGTGCGCCCAGTGGACGGTGTTCGGCGAGCAGGCCTTTCCGGTCAGGTCGGAGGTGGCCACCGCCGTCGCCAGGAAGGTCTTGCCCTTCTCGCGCGCGAGTTCGTTCACGGCGAGGCCGACCGCCGAGTTCCCGGTGCCGAGGACGGCGTCGACGCCTTCGGTGTCGAACCATTGGCGGGCGATCGACGAGCCGAGGTCCGCCTTGTTCTGGTTGTCGGCGAAGACGAGTTCGACCTTCAGGCCCTTCGCGTCGGCGGTCTTCCGGAAGTCCTCGATCGCCATGCGCGCCGCGACCACCGAGCCCTGCCCGGCGCCCTCGGCGTACAGGCTCGACATGTCGTTCAGCACGCCGATCTTCACCACGCCGTCGGATATCTGCGCCTGGGCGGCACCCGCGGCGAACAGGGCCGCCGCGATCCACAGCTGCTTCGTTCTCATCTCCTTCTCCGATCCTGTTGCATGACACGCGCCGCTTCGGCGACGGCTATTGGACGAGCGGGCATCCGCCTTCGGAAATCGGCCGGAACGCCTTCTCGGCGGGTACGGTCGCGCGCAGCTTGTAGTAGTCCCATGGCTGCTTCGACTCGGCCGGATGCTTCACCTCGAACAGGTAGACCGGGTGGATCTTCCGCCCGTCCTGCCGGATCACGCCCGGTCCGAACAAGGGATCGTCGGTAGGCAGCTCCTTCATCTTGTCGATGACCTTCCTGCCGTCGTCGGTGCCCGCCGCGCGCACCGCCTTCAGGTAGTGCAGCACGCCCGCGTAGACGCCCGCCTGGTTCATCGTCGGCTTGCGATCGCGGTGCAGCGCGGCGAAACGCGCCGACCAGGCGCGCGTCCCTTCGTTCAGGTCCCAGTAGAAGGGCTCGGCGAGCAGCAGGCCCTGCGCGCTCTCCAGGCCGAGCGCGTGCACGTCGGTGATCAGCGTCATCAGTCCGGCGAACTGCTGCCCGCCGCGCTGGATGCCGAAGTCCGCGCCCTGCTTGATGGCGTTGATCGTGTCGGTCCCGGAGCTTGCGAGCCCGATGATCCGGGCCTTCGACGCCTGCGCCTGCAACAGGAACGAAGAGAAATCCTGCGTGTTCAGGGGATGACGGACGCTGCCGAGGAGCTTGCCGCCGCTGCGTTTCACCACGTCGCCCGTTTGACGTTCGAGCTCCTGGCCGAAGGTGTAGTCGACCGACACGAAGAACCAGGAGTCGCCGCCGGAGCGCACCACGGCATCGCCGATCGCGTGGGTCAGCATCCAGGTGTCGGAGGTCCATTGGATCGTCGTCGGCGAGCACGCCTTTCCGGTGAGCGCCGAGGTCGCCGGAGAGGTGGCGAGCACCGCCTTGCCCTTGCCGCGCGCCACTTCGTTGACCGCCAGCGCAACCGCCGAGTTGGTGAGGTCGGCGATCGCGTCGACGCCGTCCACGTCGTACCACTGGCGAGCGACCGCCGAACCGACGTCCGCCTTGTTCTGGTGATCGGCCGAGACGATCTCGACCTTGAAGTCGCCGCCGCCGCTCGCGAGGAAATCCTCGACCGCGAGACGCGCCGCGACGACCGACCCGGCGCCGCCGGCATCGGAGTACGGACCGGACATGTCGCCGAGGACTCCGATGCGTACGACTCCGTCGGACACCTGCGCCTGCACGCTGGCAGCGGACAAGGCGGCCAGGAACACGATTGCGCTGCTGCGAATGGCGAACATCTCTTCGTCTCCTCCCTGACAGTGAATCCGGTACCGCAGCGAACTGCGCAATCAGGTCGGCTTCGCGCTTTCGGGCTTCTCGGGTTCCTTCCTGTCCCCTCCGGATCGATTCCGGCCTTGCTGATATTCCTCCAGCGCCTCCAGCGCGTTGCCGGCGTAGACCATCGTCGGACCGTCGCCTTCCATCACCGCCACGCCCAGCGCCTCCATGATCTCGGCCTCGGTGCAGCCGTGCTTGAGGCAGTCGCGGATGTGGAAGGTGATGCACACGTCGCAGTGCTTGGAGACGACCAGCGCCAGCGCGATCAGCTCCTTCGTCTTGCGATCGAGCGCGCCGTCCTTCATCGCCTCTTCGTTGACCTTCCAGAACGCCTCGTTGAGCTTCGAGTGGTATTTCTGGAACTTCGCCACGTACTTGCCGTTGTGGCGCATGTGCTCGCGAAAAGTCCTACCGTTGGGCATCGTGCGTCTCCTCGTTCGCGTGGCCCAGTATGGGTTGCGGTGCCGCGGTCGTCATTGGCGCGGCTCGCCAGATCCTTGACATATCCGGCCGGGACCGGCGTGCATCGGGGGGGCTGTCCGAGGCGGACCGCGTTGCTCGTCGAACGGGCGGACGGAAGCGCCGCGACGGGGACGGCCGACGCCCGGTTGCGGCGCCTTTGCCGCGCGAACGGGTCGGCGGCGTCCGAACGGACTACGGCCGCATCGCGGCCGTCGCCTCCTTTCGCTCGCGGCTCACCCGCGCGAAGCACTCGCGTTCGCCGAGCATTCGCAGATAGCCCTTCAGCGGCACGATCGGCTCGAGGACGTCGCGTCCGTAGATCGCCTTCGACGCCAGCGAGACGATCGGCAGGTGGACGAAGGCCGCGCAGTCGGCGAGCGTGAGCTCCGGCCCCGCGATGTACGGGTCGAAGCGCGCGACGCGCGCAAGGGCGCGCACGCCCTTCTCCAGCGTGCGCTCCACGTCGCGCTTCGTCCCGTCGGACACCTTGCCGCCGAAGAAAGCCTCGGCGTACAGGCGCCGCGCGACCAGCTCGAGGTGCAGCTCCAGATAGCGATTCAGCTCGCGCACCTTCGCACGCTCGAGGGGGTCCTTCGGCAGCAGCGGGCGCTGCGGATACGCGTCCTCGAGGTATTCGCAGACGACGTCCGACTCGGTGAGCACGACGCCGTCGACTTCGAGAAAGGGCACCTTGCCCAGCGCCGAACGTTCGAGGAAACGCGGCTCCTGCGAGGGCACGAGCGAAGCGTCCTCGTCGTGCTCGATGCCCTTCTCGAGCAGCACCAGCCGCACCTTGTTGTGGTAATTGCTGAAGCGGAATCCGCAGAGCCTGGGCATGGTTCCTCCGTTCGGATGGACGATGCTACGCGAAGCAGTCAAGGGAGGGCGTGGCAGGATCCGACGAGCGGAGCGAGTCTCGTCTGTCGAAAAGTGCCGAGATCCGGCAGTTCTGGCGCGGGTCGTGAATTGCGCGCGGGAAAGCGCCCGCTTTTCGGGCGTTTTCGCGCACGGCTGCTTCGCTGCGCGCGGGATGTCCCGGATAACGGGAGTTTTTCGCGGTGCAGGTGCGGTCACGGTCACAGCGTCGAACACGACTTGCCCACCGGCGGCGTCTGCGTGGCATGCGCCACGCCGCCGGTGGACAAGTCTGCGTCGCAGCGACGCCTACGGCCATCCGCTCCGCCCGCTCCGCAACCCGCCCGCTCCGTCGACGCGCGCAACTCGTGGGCCGCGACCCCGGTTTCCGCTCGAGGAGCGCGGGCATCGCGAGGCGGCGAAGCGGGGAGAAGAGAATCGGCAATCGCGAGACTCCGACGCGAACTGCCATGCACCTTCCCCCCGGACGCAACGGCGCCACGCCGCAACGCTGCACCCACGCGCCGACGCTGCGCGCCTCCGCAGGCGCGGCCGTGCAAGCCACGACGGCCGGGGGCTGAGCGCGTGCTGCGCATCGGGCTCGTCTCCGACACGCACGGACTGCTGCGTCCGGAAGCGCAGGCCTTCCTCGCCGGCAGCGACTTCATCGTGCACGCCGGCGACGTCGGCAACCCGCAGATCCTCGAGGCGCTCTCGGCGCTCGCGCCGCTCACCGTCGTGCGCGGCAACAACGACCATGGCGACTGGGCCGATCGGCTGCGCGACCGCGAGTGCCTCGAAGCGGGGGGCCTTCGCGTCTACGCGATCCACGACCTCGCCGACCTCCGGAGCGTTCCCGTCGGGTCGCGCGTCGACGTCGTCGTCTCGGGCCACTCGCACGCGCCGCGGGTGGAGTCGCGCGACGACGTCCTCTACGTGAACCCCGGCAGCGCGGGACCGCGTCGCTTCCGGTTGCCGATCGCCGCCGGCGAGCTTCTCGTCGACCGCGGACGGGTCCGCGCCCGCATCGTCGACCTCGAGACGGGACGAGCGCTCTGACGAGGAACGCCGTCACGCCTTGGGAAGCGGCGTTCAGGCGCTGCGGGCCTCGGCGAGCCCCAGCTCGCGCATCATCTGCCCGCGCATCGCGAACTTCTGCGCCTTCCCCGTCGCGGTCATCGGGAATTCGTCGACGAAGCGCACGTAGCGCGGCACCTTGTAGTGCGCGATGCGGTCGATCGTCGCGAGGTCGCCGCTGTGCATCCATCCCGCCGCGTCGATGCATTCGCGCGTTCGCTCCGGGTCCTCCCGGTAGCCCTGCATCACCAGGTAGCCGCGCGTGCGCACCCGCCGCCGTGCAGGCGAGCACGCCGAGTACCATGCCGAAGCAGTGGTACAGCGGCACCGGAATGCACACTCGATGCGCTGGCGCAGCAATGCCGACACGTCGATGCCGATCTACCTCGCACAGTCCGAAGGCATGTCCTTCCGCGTCCTGCACCCGCTGGACGGCATGCCGGCCTGATCCTGTAGTCTCCGGGACCGGATGTCCCCGATCCGCATCGTTGGCGACGCGGAGCTTCCGGAAGGCCACATGAACTCACTCGACCGCGGTTTCGCCGCAACCCTGTTGCTGTATGTCGCCGTGCTCGCCGTGTTGCCGCTGGTGCTGTCGGAGCCCGCGTTCGAGCGCTTCTTCTCGGAGGAAGGCCCGGTCGAGACCGCGTCGATGTTCTTCTGGCTGTTCGCCGCGGTCGTCGTGCTGGTCCGCGTGCGCCCGCTGCGCGCGCGAACCTGGGCCTTCGCGCTGCTCTACCTGGCGTTCGCGGCGCGCGAGGCCGACCTGCACAAGGCGTTCACCGCCGACAGCATGCTGAAGTCGGCGTACTACCGGCGCGTTCCGGCGCCCTTCGAGGAAAAGCTCGTCGCCGGCATCGTCGCGATCGCGCTGATCGCGCTGCTCGCCTACGTGCTGTGGGTCGTCGCCCGCTTCCTGTGGGTCGAGGGCGGCTGGCGCACGCGCGCCGGCGCCTGGCTGCTCGTCGGCGTGACGCTGCTCTTCTTCACGAAGCTGCTCGACCGCGCGCCGGCGACGCTCGCCGAGGACTTCGGCGTGACGATCACGCCGCTCGTCAAGCGCTACAGCTCCGCCTTCGAGGAGGGGCTCGAGGCCGCGCTGCCGCTGGTCCTCGCGTTTTCCGCGTGGATCAGCCGCGGCGAGCGGCGCTACCTCTAATTTCGCCTGGAGAGCCAACGATGCCCCTTCTCTTCTCGTACGGAACACTGCAGCAGGAAGACGTGCAGCGCGCAACCTTCGGCAGGCTGCTGTCCGGAAAGGCGGACGAGCTGGTCGGCTACGAGCAATCGATGGTGCGGATCGACGACGATGCAGTCGTCGCGGCGAGCGGAAAGACGCATCACCCGATCGTGCGGCCTTCCGGCCGCCCGGACAGCCGCGTCCCGGGAACCGTGTTCGAGATCACCGACGACGAGCTGGCGCACGCCGACCGCTACGAGGTCGACGCGTACCGCCGGGTCGCCGCCGCGCTGGCTTCGGGCAGGACGGCGTGGGTCTACGTCGATGCCGGCTCCGAGGCGCGCTGAAGCCGCGTCCCGCCGGTCGAGCACACCCGAACGGACGAGCGGACCGCGATGTACCTTCCCGCGCATTTCGCCGTACCGCGCATCGCTGACCTGCACCGCTTCGTGCGCGCGCATCCGCTCGCCGCGATCGTCATCCAGGCCGAAGGCGGGCTGTCCGCCGATCACGTTCCGCTGCTGTTGCAGCCCGACGCCTCGCCGCACGGCAGGCTGCTCGGTCACGTCGCCCGCGCCAACCCGCTGTGGCGGCACGCAGGATCCGGCCTGGCCTGCCTGGTGGTCTTCCGCGGCGCCGAGCACTACATCTCGCCGAGCGGATATGCCTCGAAGGCGCAAACCGGCAAGGTGGTGCCGACGTGGAACTACGAAGCGGTGCACGTCAACGGCACGATCCGCGCCGTCGACGATCGCGAATGGCTGCGGCACTTCCTGGAAGCGCTCACGCACGAGCACGAGCGCACACAGGCGAAGCCGTGGCGGATCGACGACGCGCCGGCCGACTACGTCGAGACGATGCTCGGCGCCGTGGTCGGCCTCGAGATCGCGATCGAGCGCATCGTCGGCAAGGCCAAGCTCAGCCAGAACCAGTCGCCGTCGAACCGCCGCTCGCTGATCGCGGCGCTGCGCGGCTCGAAGGAGCCGGCGTCGCAGGCGATGGCCGACGCGATCCGGCGCGCCGAAGAGCCGCCCGACTCCGCCTGACGCGCGCCGCCCCGCGCGCCTCCTGAAAGCGCCGGCGCCTGGGTCCGACGAAATCGCTCGAGCCCGGAACCGGGTTGCCGGCGCCGTGGCGTCCCACGAAACGGAGGCAACGAGAGATGAAGGAGAACCCGGTCGGCTGGTTCGAGATCTACGTGCGCGACATGGAGCGCGCGAAGCGCTTCTACGAGACCGTCTTCGCGTGCCGGCTGCAGGCGCTGCCCGGCGCCGAAGTCGAGATGCACGCCTTCCCGATGGCGATGGACGCCCAGGGTGCCGCCGGTGCGCTCGTGCGCAAGCCGGGCTTCGACGGCGGCGGCAACACCGTGATCGTCTATTTCAGCTGCGACGACTGCGCCGTCGAGGCGTCGCGCGTGAACGCCGCCGGCGGACGCCTCGAGCGCGACAAGTTCTCGATCGGCGAGTACGGATACATCGCGCTTGCGGTCGACAGCGAGGGCAACATGATCGGGCTGCATTCGCGGCGATAGGTCGACCGCCTCCGAGCGGACGCGGCTCCTCTGCAGCGACGGCAGCCGGCCCGGGCCGGCAAGGGCCCGGGTGGGAGGTGGCATGCGCGCGCTGCATTTCGTCGCGATCCTGCTCACGGCCATCTCGATGTCGGCCGGTTGGGCACATCTGCTCGCGTTGCCGAACAAGATGGCGCTGTCGCACGACGACTACCTGACCGTGCAGCAGATCTACCGAGGCTGGGCCCTGCTCGGCTTCGCGGTGGTCGGCGCCCTCGCGTCGGCGATCGCGCTCGCCGTCGTGCAGCGGCAACGGGGGCTGCGCTTCGGCCATTCGGTCGCCGCCGCACTGTGCATCGCGCTGTCGCTCGTCGTGTTCTTCTCGGTGACCTTCCCGGCCAATCAGCTGACGCAGGACTGGGCGGCGCTGCCGGCGAACTGGCAGACGCTGCGCGAGCGCTGGGAGTATTCGCACGCCGTCGGCGCGCTCCTCTACCTCGCGGCGCTCGCCTCGCTCGTGCTGGGCGCGCTCGCCAACCGGCGTTGATCGGGCCGTGCGGGGGAGGCATCGCCGGTCGGCGCCGCGCCCGCCTGCCAACCTCCGCCGAGCGCGCGCACCAGTGCGACCGTCGCCAGCGCGCGCTCGCGGTCGGTCTGCAGCGCGGCGCGCTGCGCGGCGAGCACCTGGCGCTCGGCGTCGATCACCTCGAAATAGCTGACGTAGCCCTCCCGATACCGCGTCGACGACAGCTGCGCGGCGCGCTGCGCCGAATCCACCGAGCGCGCCTCCTCGCGCGACTGCTCGGCGAGGATGCGCAGCGCGGAGAGGTTGTCCTCGACCTCGCGCAGCGCCGTCAGCACCGTCTGCCGGTAGTCGGCGACGGTGCGGTCGTAGTCGGCCGCCGTGCTCGCCTCGATCGCCTCGCGTCGCCCGCCGTCGAAGATCGTCATCGACAGCATCGTGCCGACCAGCGGGCCGAGCGCCCAGGTGCGGCTCGCGCTGCGGAACAGGTCGCCGAGCTCGCCCGACTCGAAGCCGAGCAGGCCGCTGAGCGACAGCCGCGGGTAGTACGCGGCGCGAGCGACGCCGATCCGCGCGTTGGCGGACGCCATCGCGCGCTCGGCTGCCGCGATGTCGGGACGGCGCTCGAGCAGCTCGGAGGGCAGGCCGGGCGGGATCGCGATCGGCCGGAAGACGACCGGCTCGCGCCCGATCGTCAGTTGCGCCGGCGCCCGACCGAGCAGCACGGCGAGCGCGTGCTCGATCTCGGCGCGCGTGCGCGTGAGCGCGATGCGGTCGGAGCGGGCATTCGACAGCTCGGTGCGCGCACGCGCGAGGTCCAGCTCGCCGGCTTCGCCCTCGCGTACCCGCCGGTCGATGATGTCGACGGCATCCGAGCGAAGCGCGACGGTGTCCTCGAGCAGTCCGATCTCCGCGTCGAGCCAACGCAGCAGCAGGTAGTGCTGCGCGACGTCGGCCTGGATCGCGAGCAGCAGCGACTGCAGCAGCGCGGCCTCCTGCTCGGCGTCGGCCCGGGCGGCCGCCACGGCGTTCTTCACGCGGCCGAACAGGTCCACCTCGTAGCCGACGCCGGCCGTCGCGCGCCACGCGGTCTGCGGCGCGACCTCGGCGTCCTCGGGCAGCCCCAGCGAAGCCGGCGACGCGCGAAAGCGCGTGACGCCGGCGCCGACGTCGACCTGCGGCAGCCGATCGGCACCCGCCGCGCGCGCGAGCGCGCGCGAACGCTCGACCCGCGCGATGCCGGCGCGCAGCGTCTGGTTCGCCTGCAATGCCTGCTGCTGCAGCGCGTCCAGCTCCGGGTCGTCGAAGATCGTCCACCAGGCGCCGCGATGCCGCGCGTCGCCGGGCTCCGCCGGCTTCCACGCGGCCGGATCGACGGGTTGCTGGGCCTCCTTGAACGCCGCCGGCAGCACCGTGGGCGGCGGATCGTAGGGCGGAGCGACGCTGCATCCGGCGAGGACCAGCGACAGCAGCACCGACGGCGTGCGCATCCGCATCGACATCTCGTTCATCCTCCCGATCGGTCGTCGTCGCGCGGCGCCTGGTAGCCGCGCAACGGTGCGCCGGGCGCGCCGGGCGCATCGCCCGCGTGCGCCGGCCTGCGCTCGAAGCGCTGCGCGAGCCGGCGGAAGAGCACGTAGAACACCGGCGTCAGCGCGAGCCCGAACAGCGTCACGCCCAGCATCCCGTAGAACACCGCGACGCCGATCGCGCGCCGCATCTCGGCGCCCGCACCGGTCGACAGCGCCAGCGGTACGACCCCCATCACGAAGGCGATCGAGGTCATCAGGATCGGCCGCAGCCGCAGGCGGCTCGCCTCGATCGCCGCGTCGACGACGCTGCGCCCGCGCCGCTCGAGCGCGTGCGCGAACTCGACGATCAGGATCGCGTTCTTCGCGGCGAGCCCGACCAGCACGATGAGCGCGATCTGCGTGAAGACGTTGTTGTCGCCGCCGGTCAGCCAGACGCCGGCGATCGCCGAGAGCATCGTCATCGGCACGATCAGGATCACGGCGAGCGGCAGCGTCCAGCTCTCGTACAACGCGGCGAGCACGAGGAACACCAGCAGCACGGCGAGCGGGAATGCGAGCAGCCCTGCGTGTCCGGCGAGGATCTCCTGGTAGGTGAGCTCGGTCCATTCGAAGGAGACGCCGGGCGGAAGCGTCTCCTGCGCGATCCGCTCGGCCGCCTCGCGCGCCTGTCCCGAGCTGTAGCCGGGCGCCGGGCCGCCGTTGACGTCCGCCGAGGTGTAGCCGTTGTAGCGCATCACGCGATCGGGGCCGAAGCTCGGTTGCACGTCGAGCAGCGCCGACAGCGGCACCATCTCGCCGCGGTCGTTGCGCGTCTCGAGCCGGCCGATGTCCTCGGCGCGCGC
>JBIQJM010000195.1:0-3319 GCA_044507525.1 Burkholderiales bacterium | reverse complement strand
ATTCGGCGTCGCTCGAGAAGGGCTTCATGACGTCGACGATCATCAACGACGCGCCCGTGCTGATCGACCCGGCGCGCACCGGCGGGCAGCTCTGGGATCCGAAGAACTACGACGGCAAGTACGAAGGCCCGATCCCGCTGCACACCGCGCTCGCGAAGTCGAAGAACATGGTCTCGGTGCGCCTGCTCGAGGCCATCGGGCCGCAGTACGCGCAGGACTACATCTCGCGCTTCGGCTTCGACCCCGACCGGCACCCCGCCTTCCTCACGATGGCGCTCGGCGCCGGCGCGGTCACTCCGTGGCGGATGGTCGAGGCGATCTCGGTGTTCGCCAACGGCGGCTACCGGGTCGAGCCCTACATCATCTCGAAGATCACCGACAGCAACGGGCGGCTGCTCGCCAGCGCGAAGCCCGACCGCGCAGGCGACGAATCGCTGCGCGTCATCGACGAGCGCAACGCCTTCCTGATGGACTCGATGCTGCGCGACGTCGTGCGCGTCGGCACCGCCCGGCGCGCGATGGCGCTCAAGCGCAGCGACCTCGCCGGCAAGACCGGAACGACGAACGACTCGATCGACGCGTGGTTCGCCGGGTACCAGCCGTCGCTCGCCGCGGTCGCATGGGTCGGCTTCGACCAGCCGCGCAAGCTCGGCGATCGCGAAACCGGCGGCGGGCTCGCGTTGCCGATCTGGATCGACTACATGGCCACGGCGCTCAAGGGCGTGCCCGAGGCCGAGAAGAGGGCTCCCGAAGGCGTGGTGCGCATCGAGGGCCAGTACTACCTGTCGGAGACCCGCCCGGGCCAGGGCGTCGCGTCGCTCGGCGTCGCCGAGGAAGGCGTGGCGTCCGGCGCCGAAGCCGACCGCATCCGCGACCAGGTGTTCTGATCGTGCGCGCCCCCGACTGCTCCTCGTCGTCGCCGGTATCGCGTGCCGACCTTCCGGCCGTGCAGCCGCGGCAGCGTGCGCCGGCGGTGCCCGCGCGCCGCGTGTCGCTGCTCGCCTTCGCGGCTTCGCTGCTCGTCGCCGGTTGCGGCCAGCGCGGCCCCCTTTACCTGCCCGAGAACGCGCCGCCGCCGCGCCGCACGCGCCCTGGCGCGCAGGGTGAAGCCGAGGAATCTTCGCGATGAAGGCCGACACGCCGTTCCGATACCGGGACGACTCGCTGTTCGTCGAGGACGTCGAGCTTGCGTCGATCGCGCGCGAACACGGAACGCCCGCGTACGTCTATTCGCGCACCGCGATCGAATCGGCGTACGACGCGTTCGTGCAGGCGGCCGGCGAGCGCGAGGTGCTCGTCTGCTATGCGCTGAAGGCGAACTCCAATCTCGCGGTGATCGAGCTGCTCGCGCGCGCCGGCGCCGGCTTCGACATCGTCTCGGGCGGCGAGTTGCAGCGCGTGGTCGCCGCCGGCGGCGATCCGGCGAAGATCGTCTTCTCCGGCGTCGGCAAGTCCGAAACCGAGATGCGGCTGGCGCTCGAGGCGGGCGTGCGCTGCTTCAACGTCGAATCCGAGAGCGAGCTGCTGCGGCTCGACCGCGTCGCCGGCTCGCTGAAGCGCCGCGCGCCGGTGTCGCTGCGCGTCAATCCCGACGTCGATGCGGGTACGCATCCCTACATCTCCACCGGGCTGCGCGAGAACAAGTTCGGCATCGCGCACGAGGACGCGCTCGGCGTGTACCGGCAGGCCGCGCGCCTGCGCAACGTCGACGTGGTGGGCATCGACTGCCACATCGGCTCGCAGATCACCGCGGTCGCGCCGTTCCTGGCGGCCGCCGACAAGCTGCTCGAGCTCGTCGACGCGCTGCACGCCGACGGCATCGAGCTGCGGCACATCGATTTCGGCGGCGGACTCGGCATCCGGTATCGCGACGAGGATCCGCCCGCCGCGCAGGCGCTGCTCGAGGCGCTGTTCGAGCGCATCGACCGCCACCCGCGCGGCCGGCGCTACGCGCTGCTCTTCGAGTTCGGCCGCGCGATCGTCGGCAATGCCGGCGTGCTGCTCACCCGCGTCGAGTACCTGAAGCGCAACGGCGAACGGCGGTTCGCGATCGTCGACGCGGCGATGAACGACCTGATGCGCCCCGCGCTCTACGACGCGTATCACGCGGTGTGGCCGCTTCGCCGCCGCGACGACGGCGACGCGCAGCGCTACGACGTCGTCGGACCGGTCTGCGAATCGGGCGACTGGCTCGCGAAGGATCGCCCGCTCGCGATCGCCGAAGGCGACGTGCTCGCGATCGCCTCGGCCGGCGCGTACGGGATGGCGATGGCTTCGAACTACAACACGCGTCCGCGCGCCGTCGAGATCCTCGTCCACGGTGCGCAGGCGCACGTCATCCGCGAGCGCGAGAGCGTCGAGTCGCTATTCGCGCTCGAGCGGCGCCTGCCGTAGCACCGCCGGTGACGGCCGCCCTGTCGTCGCGGGCGGTTCCGGTGCAGGCGGCCGCTTCGTCGCTCCAGGCCGATCAGCTGCCGTCGCACGCGTCGCCGCAGGCGGACGCGCCCAGTGCCACGCGAGGCGCATCGCGAGCAGGCCGCCGACCACGAGCGCCCACGCGAGCGGCTCCGCGAAGTCGTTCTTGCCCGCCTTGTGCCACCAGAAATGCAGCACGGCGAGCACTGCGATCGCATAGACGAGACGGTGCAGCTCCTGCCAGCGTCTTCCCAGCCGGCGCATCATCGCGTTCGTCGAGGTCGCCGCCAGCGGAACCAGCAGCAGGAACGCGGTGAACCCCACGGTGATGAACGGGCGCTCGAGCACGTCTTCGGCGATCGCCCGCCAGTCGAACCACTGGTCGAGCCAGGCGTAGGTGAGCAGGTGCAGGCACGCGTAGAAGAACGCGAACAGGCCGAGCATCCGGCGCAGCCTCGCCAGCACGTTCCAGCCGAGCAGCCGCCGCAACGGCGTGACCGCCAGCGTGACGCACAGCATCGCGAGCGCCCACGTGCCGGTGGAACGCTGCACGAACTCCACCGGATTCGCGGTGAGCGCGTCCTGCGCGCCGAGCACGAAGAGCCGCACGAGCGGCACCAGCGCGAGCACGAACACCACCGCGCGCAGCAGGCGAATCGGGTGCGGCGCCGGATGCCGTCCGACGCGCGCCTGCGAAACGACGCTCAACGCGTCCGCTCCGGTTTCCCCGCTTGCCCCCGAACCTCGCCCGAGCGGCAGGCGGCAGCGGGGCGGTCGGGGCTGCGCGCCGGGCTCGGCGGGGTGGCATACGCCTGCGTGCGCGCTGCGTGGGTTGCGCCCATTGCGGCTCCCTCTGCGGCGCCGAGCCGCGCAGCCTCGGGGTCGGCGCGCGAAGCGCGCTTCG
>JBIQJM010000194.1:0-3370 GCA_044507525.1 Burkholderiales bacterium | reverse complement strand
TTGCTGGAATCCGGTTATGCATAGCGCTTGACGGCCAAGACGGTTGCTCAGGGCTGCGCGATCGACGCGTCGAGTTCCCGGATCGTTGCCGCACCGGCGTGCCGTCCGGGGATCGCGAGCAGCGGTCGCGTCGACGCCGGCGTCGTGTCCCCGAAGGTCAGCAGCAGCGGCCGGGCGTCGCCGGTCGAATCGTCGCGGCAACGAAGGACGTGGTTCCAGAAGTGGCGGACGTCCTCGCTCGACGCGGGAGGGCGCTGCCTTCTCGTGATCGCGCTCGACGTCGACTCGACCGGATTGGCCGCGCGTTCGGTGAACGCGAGTGCGCGGCCGCAGTACGGAGAGTCGCGCAGCCAGGCGAGCATCTGCTCGAGCTGGTAGGTGCGCTCGCGTTCCGCGAGCAGCGGGCTCGCGAGCCGCGTCACGATCGGCAGCTCGGTACCGGCGCGCAGGGGGATCACGACCGCCATCGCGAGACCGGCGAAGGCCCACGCGTGCTTCGGCGTGAAGCGGGACAGTCCTTGCTCCGCCGCGTCCCAGCCGAGCGGCACGGTGTAGACGGCGACCACGAGCGCGAAGAGCGCGTGGATCGGCGAGCCGATCCCGGCCCCGAGCGGAAGCAGTACCGCGGTGATCGAGAGAAAGAAGAGCGCCCGGTTGCCCAGCAGCACGATCTTCACCTGCACGACCAGGAGCCACAGCAGGAGCAGCGGGATGCCCGCGCGCGCCAGCGGCGCTGCCGCGACGGCGACGAGCACCGCCGTCAGCGTCCGTGCCCGCAGCGTCCACGGAAGGCTGAATACGGTGGCTTCGGCGAGCACGAGCGCGATCACCGACGCCACGGCGTTCACTTCGCTGGTCTGGTAGCTGACGAGCCAGGCATGCCACCGATTCGACAGCGATCGGGAAGCCGTCTCGACGAGCAGCGCGGAGCTGTTCGGCAGCAGGAAGGGGAGCGCGAAGAGGAAGGCGAAGACGAGTGTGCCTGCCAGCACGATCGTCGTCGCACCCGTCCATCGCTGCACGGCGTTGCGCACGCGGTAGGTATCGAGGAAACGACCGAAGAAGAACGCGACCAGGAGTGCCGCGGCGAACGGGTGCCAGAGCAGCAGCAGTCCGACGGCGGCGAGCAGCCAGGTCTCCCGCCGATCGACGACCGCCGCATCGTTCGCGCGCCCGAGCAGGAAGCCGACGACGAGCATCACGGGAACGTAGGCCGTGCCGTACAGGTGGAAGAGGTGCACGTAGCCCGAGAAGAACGCGCCGCCGGCGATGCAGGAAACGAGGGCGAAGACGCGCCGGTTGCGCGCGCCCGCGTAGATCCACCACCACGCAAGCAGGAAGGCCAGGTAGACGAGGATCTGGAATGCCGCCTGGCGCCCGGATCGCGTGGGAAAGACCGCCGGATCGAGCGCCTCGAAGCTGAGCCAGGTGAGCACCTGGTGCAGCGGCCGGTACGTCGAGGAGATGAAGGCGAGCGAATCGACGAGCTCGCCGCTTTGCACCTCGGCGAGCCACCAGTACGTCTCCCGGTGGCTGGCGAAGGGCACGGCGACGAAGAACCAGAAGGAAAACCCGAGCACGGCCAGTGGGAAATACCCGGCGCAGAGGGGGTCGTAGCTCCTGTCGCGCATCGACCGGGAGAGCCGAGGCATCGTCCATCTCCCTGAAACAGCGAGCCGAGGCCGTGTGTCCTGCACGCAGCCGCCGCGCGCGGACGACGGCTACGATACGGCGCCTTCGCGCCCGTCCGCAAGGACGGCGAGGAACGATTGACTTCGCCACAGCGAAGCGGGAAAGTGTGCCGGGAAGCGCACCGGGATGCGCACGTTTCTCCAGGGGCCAGGAGGGCGCAATGCCGGCGATCGAGGAGGAGCGACGGGAACTCGCGCCGGCGATCTCGGTGCGGGCCATCCTGCACATCCTCTTTCGTCGCAAGTGGCTGATCGCGGCGGTCTTCCTCTTCGCATCGGTCGTCGCGACGGGCGTGCTGCAGTATCTCGACCGGCCGCGCTACGAGGCCGCGGCGCAGCTGCTGGTTTCACCCGCCGCCGTGCAGCTGCCGGCCGACGGACATCGCTTCGGCCCGGCACCCGCGCCCGACGAGCGGGTCGCCCGCACCATGCAGTTGCTCGAGGGACGCTCGCTGGCCGAGCAGGTTCTCGACCGGATCGGGCTGCAGGTTCTCTATCCCGACCTCGCCGACGCGCGGGGCGACCCCGGCGCGCTGCGCGAAAGGGCGCTCTCCCGCTTCGCGCGCAACCTCTCGGTGAGCGCGGGGCTGCGCTCGTCGATCCTCTCCGTCGAGTTCACGCACGAGAACCCGACGCTCGCCGCCGCGGTGCCGAACCTGATCGGCAAGCTGTACGTCGACCGCTACCTGAACGTCGCAAGGCAGCCGAAGGTCGACGAGTTCTTCGAGGAACAGCTGGCGCTGCGGCGACAGCGGCGTGCCGCGTCGGAGGAGGCGTTGCGCGCCTTCCGCCAACGCCATTCGATCTCCGGCAGCATCGCCGAGGAATTCAAGGCGGCGTCGGCGGAGCTCGAGACGCTGCGCCTCGGGCTCGCGGAATCGCGCGCCCGCGAGGCGGAGCTTCGGCGACAGCTCGGCGAGCTCGACGCGCGGCTGGCGGCCGACTCCCGGATCCCGCGTTCGCACTACAGGCTCAAGGCGCGCCTGAGCGAGCTGCAGGCGGAGGAGGGGGAGATGGCCATCTCGCTCTCCGACGAGCATCCGAAGCTGCGCGAGGTGCGCGACCGCATCGCGGGGCTGCAGGACAGGCTCGACTCCGACGGCGTGCGGTCCCCGTACGGCAGCGAGGAGGAACAGGAGCAGTTCAACGTCCAGGCGCAGGTCGAACTGTCCCGGCTGCGGGGCGAACTGGAAGCGGCCCGGGCGCGCCAGGCGGCGTTGAGCGCTCGCCTGGATCCGGTACGCGCCCGGGTGCAGGGGCTCGCCGGGGTCGATCTCGAGTTCGGGCGCCTGCAGGCGCAGGTCGACGCCAACGAGCAGGAGTATCGGCTCTACCTGGGCAAGCTCGACGACCTGCGCAGCGTGAGCGCGAGCGACGAGGAGAACCTCGTCGGCATCCGCGTCATCGAGGAAGCGCGCGTTCCCTTCGCGCCGGTCGATTCGCGCATGGGCCAGAAGATCGCGCTCGGCCTGGTCGCGAGTGCCGGGCTCGCGGTCGGTGCGGCCGTGCTGCTGCAATTGGCGCGGGGGCGGGTGGAGACCGTGGAGCAGGTCGAGCGGCTCCTCGATCTGCCCGTGCTCGCGACGATTCCCGAGCTCGGCGCGAGGAAGATGCTGGCGCTTCCGCGGCCGGAAAGACCCGGAGCATGGTCAGGATGAGCCCCGGGCGGAGAGAATGGA
>JBIQJM010000046.1:5706-23568 GCA_044507525.1 Burkholderiales bacterium | reverse complement strand
GCGGCGCCGCCGATCGGCTCGGCTGCGGTGTTCGCGCTGATCCTCGGGCTGGACGGCGTCGGCGCGGTGATCGGGACGGTGGCGACGACGATGCTGCTGCCGCTCACGCTGACGCCGATCGTCGGTGCCTTGCTGTCGGACGGCGGGCTGCAGGTGGACCTCGCCGCGTTCTTCGGCCGGGTGACGCTGCTCGTCGCGCTGCCCTTCCTGCTCGCCGCGCTGCTGCGCGGCATGCTCGGTACCGCGCGACTCGAGCGCCACGGCGAGCTGCTCGGCGGACTGAACGTCGTGCTGCTCGTCGTTTTCGCGATCGCCGTGATGGACGGCGTCACCGAACGTCTGCTGCGCGACCCGGGGTTCATCGCATTGCTGCTGTTCGCCGCCTGCGCGGTGACCTTCGTGATGCACGTCGCCGGATGGCTGCTGTTCCGCCGGGCGGGCGTCGCGACCGCCTACACCTGCGCACTGATGAGCGGCAACCGCAACGTCGGACTGATGCTGGTGATCACCGCCGGCACCGCGGGCGAGACCTTCTCGCTGTACACCGGGATCGCGCAGATCCCGATGTATTTCGCGCCGCTCGCGCTCGGACCGTTCCTGCGCCGCAGCCGTCGGCTCAGCTGCGTCGTTGCGGACGCTCGAACATCGCGTTGATCTCGGCGTAGCCGACCGCGTCGGCGCCGAACGTGAAGCTGCCGCGTTCGCGGATCTCGCGCGCCGCGCGCAGGAACGCTCCCAGCGCGACCCGCGACAGCGCGCTGCCGACGCTGATCCGTCGCACACCGAGCGCGGCCAGGTCGTCGACGGCGAGGCGCAGCCCGGGCGAGCCCATCAGCACGTTCACCGGGCGGTCGACCGAACGGACGAGCTCGGCGATGTCCTCGCGACTGGCGAGCCCGGGCGCGTAAAGCACGTCGGCGCCCGCCTCCTGGTACGCCTGCAGGCGACGGATCGTGTCGCGCAGGTCGGGGTTGCCGACGAGGAAGTTCTCGGCGCGTGCCGTCAGCGTGAACGGGAAGTCGAGCGCGCGTGCGGCGTCGACCGCCGCGCGCACCCGCTCGACCGCGTGGTCGAAGGCGTACTGCGGACGCTCGTTGCGCGTGTTCGTGTCTTCGATCGAACCGCCGACGGCACCCGCTTCGGCCGCGAGGCGGATCGTTTCCGCCACCGTGCCGGGGTCGTCGCCGAAACCGTTCTCGAGGTCCGCGCTCACCGGCAGCGCGGTCGCCGCGGCGAGCGCCCGCAGATGCTCGATCGCCTGGCCGCGATCGATGCGGTTGTCGCGCAGGCCGAGCGCGAACGCGCAGCCCGCACTCGTCGTCGCCAGCGCCTCGAAGCCGAGCGACGCGAGCAGGCGGGCAGTGCCCACGTCCCACGGATTCGGAATCACGAAGGGCTCGTCGCGCGCGTGCAGTGCGCGCAGCGCCTCGCCTTTCGCGAGCTGGTCGACCTTCGTCTGCATCATCGGATCGGCTCCGTCTTCGCGATCAGGCGCGCCCGGCGAGCGCCCGGGTGACCTCGGCGGCCGGTGCCTCGCGACACCCGCTGGCGTTCTGCCCGGACCACAGCGGCGAGAAGTCGCCGCTGCCCAGCGATTCGGCCTTCGCGCGCAACGGCGCGACGGCCGCCGCAGCCAGGGGGAACTCGGGCGCCTGCGCGGAAAGCGGCCCGAGCTCGCGCACGATGCGATTGACGATCGAGCGCGCCGGACGGCCGGTGAAGACGTTGGTCACCGCCGTCGTGCCGGCCGCGCTGCCGGCGAGCGCGGCGCGATGCACCCGGCTCGTCTTCGCTTCGGGACAGAGCAGGTAGGTCGTGCCGACCTGCGCGCCCTGCGCACCGAGCGCGAGCACCGCGGCCACGCCGGCGGCGTCGGCGATGCCGCCGGCGGCGATCACGGGCACGCGCACCGCGCGCACGACCTGCGCGACGAGCGCCAGCGTGCCCAGTTGCGTGCAGAGTTCGCGCGCGCGGAACATGCCGCGGTGCCCGCCCGCCTCGAGCCCCTGGGCGATGACCGCGTCGACGCCATGCGCCTCGAGCCACCGCGCTTCGTCGACGGTGGTGGCCGTCGACAGCACGCGTGCGCCGGAACGCTTCACGCGCGCGAGCAGTTCGGGCGACGGCAGGCCGAAGTGGAAGCTCACGACGGGCGGACGCAGCGCATCGAGCAGCGCCGCCGCTTCGTCACCGAAGGGCAGGCGGGCGGGGCCGGGGGAAGCTTCCGCTTCGTCGATCCCCAGCTCGCGGTAGTAGCCGCGCAGCGCGTCGCGCCACGCACGCTCGCGTTCGGGCTGCGGCGCCGGCTCTTCGTGGCAGAAGAAATTCAGGTTGAACGGACGATCGGTGCGCGCGCGGATCGCGGCAACCTCGTCGCGCACCGCGTCGGTCGCGAGCATCGCGCATGGAAGCGACCCCAGGCCGCCGGCTTCCGACACCGCCGCGGCGAGCGCGCTGCCCTGCACGCCGGCCATCGGCGCCTGGACGATCGGCAGCTCGGCGCCCAGGAGTTGCTTCAAGCTCATCGCATCCCTCTTGTCATCGCCGTCGCATCGTACCCAAGCGGCGCGCGCATTCGACGCGCGCTCTTCCCACGTGCAGGGGCATCCACTACGATGCTCGCGACAAGAAGCCAGAACGAAAGGAGGAGACCATGGCCGGCAACGCATCCGGCGTGCCGGTCGTTGCCGACCTGGGCGCGATCGTCAAGTGGCTCGACCGACACGGCAGGCTCGTGCGCGTGCGCTCGGAAATCGACCCGGCGTACGAGCTGGCCGGCATCGCCGCGCGTTTCGAGGGCAGCCCGCGCGCAGTACTGTTCGAGCGCGTGAAGGGAAGCCGCTATCCGGTGCTCACCGGCCTGTACTGGTCGCGCGAGCTGCTCGGCGCGCTCCTCGGCCGCCCCGAACGCACGCTGCCGCAGTACGTGTCGCAGTGCATCCGCGACTGGCAGCAACGGCCGGTCGCCCCGGTGGTCGTCGACACCGGCCCCGTGCTGCAGGTCACCGAGCCGCGCGTCGACCTCTCGAAGCTGCCGATCCCGATCCACGCCGAGCACGACGGCGGACCCTACTTCGACGCCGGCGTCGTCATCGCGCGCGATCCGGAGACGGGCGTGCGCAATGCGTCGATCCAGCGCTTCATGGTGCTCGGCGCCGACCGGCTCGCGGTCAACATCGACGCCGGGCGCCACCTGGAAACCTACCTCGAGAAGGCGGGCGCGCGCGGCGAATCGCTGCCCTTCACGCTGAACGTGGGTGTCGGGCCGGGGCTGCATTTCTGCGCGGCGACGCCCGCCGAGGCGGCCCCGATCGACACCGACGAGCTGGGCATCGCCAGCGAGTTCCACGGCCAGCCGCTGCAGCTGGTCGCCGGCACCGTCTCGCCGGTGGAGATGGTGGCGCACGCGATGTTCGCGCTCGAATGCGAGATGATCCCCGGCGAGCTGCACGACGAAGGCCCCTTCGCCGAGGTCACCGGCTACTACGCCACCGTCGCGCCGCGCCCGCTGGTGCACGTGCGCCGCATCCATCGCCGGCGCCAGCCGATCTTCCAGACGATCCTCTCGGGCGTCGAGGTGTTCAACTCGGTGGGCCTGCTCGGCGAGGCGAACGTGCTCGCGCTGCTGCAGAAGCAGGTGCCGGGCGTGAAGGACGTCTGGTTCTCGCACGGCGGCTGCGGCTTCTACCACGCGATCGTGCAGATCGCGCAGAAGCGCGCCGGCTGGGCGAAGCAGGCGCTGATGGCGGCGTTCGCCGCGTTCCCGCCGCTGAAGATGGTCACCGTCGTCGACGACGACGTCGACATCCGCAATCCGTCCGACGTGGAGTGGGCGATGGCCACGCGCCTGGACCCCGAGCACGGGATATTGCGGATCGACAAGGTGTTCGGACACGGACTCAATCCCTCTTTCCCCGACTACTTCGGCAGCAAGGTCGGTTTCGACGCGACGCGACCGTTTCCGCATACGGCCGCGTACGACCGCGCGAAGGTGCGCGCGGTATCGCTCGATGCCTTCGACATCCATGTCCCCGATCCCACCGCTGGATCCACGTGAGGTGAACCCATGAAGCCTTCGACGTTCCGCAAGCTCGCCGCGCCCTTCGTCGCCGGCGCGATCGCGCTCGCCGCTCCGCTCGCCGCGCCCGCTGCCGACATCACGCTCACCTACGCGTTCTTCGCGCCGGCCGGCACCTTCCCGGGCAGGCAGATGCAGCACTGGGCCGACGAGCTCGCCAAGCGCACGAACGGCAAGGTCGCCGTCAAGACCTTTCCCGGCGGCACGCTGCTCGGCGCGCGCGAGATGTACGACGGCGTCTCGAAGGGCGTCGCCGACATCGGGCTCGGCGCGCCCTCCTACGACCCCGGGCGCTTTCCGCTCACCTCGGGCGTCTCGCTGCCGCTCGGCTTCCCGAACGCCACCGTCGCCAGCCGCACGCTGTGGGAGCTGACGAAGGAGTTCCAGCCGAAGGAGTACGAGAACTTCAAGGTGATCGCGATGTTCACCACCGAGCCCGGCTACATCCAGTCGCGCAATCCGGCCGGCAACGCGCAGCAGCTCGCCGGCATGAAGCTGCGCGCGGCCGGCACCGGCGTGCCCGTGCTGCAGGCGCTGGGCGCCGCGCCCGTGGGGATGCCGATGCCCGAGGTGCCGCAGTCGGTGCAGACCGGCGTCATCGACGGCACGATGACCTCGCGCGAGGTGCTGCAGGACTTCAAGCTCGCCGAGACGCTGAAGTACGTCACCGACTATCCGACGGTCGTCGTCACCTTCGCCGCGGTGATGGACCGCAAGCGCTGGGACAGGCTGCCCGACGACGTGAAGAAGGTCATCGACGAGCTCGGCCCCGAGATGGCGATCTGGACCGGCCAGTACCACGACAAGGAGAACGTCGCGCGCGCGCTCGACTGGGCGAAGAGCACGCACCAGCTGCAGATCGTTCCGCTGGCCGCCGACGAACGCGCGCGTTGGGACGCGAAGCTCGAGCCGATGGTCTCGCAATGGGTCGGCGAGATGAAGGCGAAGGGGCTGCCGGCCGAGCAGTACCTGAAGCGGCTGCGCGAGCTGCGCGACCAGTTCGCGCGGCAATGACGCGCCGGCGAACGCGATCGCATCCGCCGCACGCCCGCCGATGAAGGCGCTCGATGCGTTCAGCGGGTTGCTGAACCGGGCGCTGGCGGCGGTGGCCGGCATCGCGCTGATCGCGATGATGCTGTTCACCGTCGCCGACATGGTGCTGCGCGGACTCGGCCGGCCGATCGCCGGCTCCTACGAGGTGATCGGCTGGCTGTCGGCCACCGCGATGGCGCTCGCGCTCGGCTACGCACAGCTGCACAAGGGGCACATCGCGATCGACCTCGTCGTCGAACGGCTCGGCCCGCGAAGCCGCGCCGCGGTCGACGCGGTGATGGCGCTCGCGTCGCTGCTGCTCTTCGTCGCCGTCGCCTGGTACGTCGGAAGCTACGGCGTCGTGCTGCACGAGAGCGGCTCGCTCTCGGAGACGCTGAAGGCGATCGTCTACCCGTGGGTGTACGTCGTCGCGATCGGGTGCGGAGGACTGGCAGTCGCACTGCTCGTGGATTTCCTGCGCGCGATCGCCCGCGCGGGGGGGCGTTGATCTCCCCTTCCCGCTTCCCCCTAGCCCCTTCGCCCCTTCCTGGATCGGCATGGACCCCATTCTCGTCGCAGCGATCGGCCTTGCGGTGATGTTCGGCCTCATGGCCTTCGGCATGCCGATCGCGTTCGCGATGCTGCTGGCGGGCGTGCTCGGCAATGCCTGGCTGCTGTCGGTGCCGGCGACGACGCACCTGCTCGGTACCAACGTCTGGGACCAGTTCTCGTCGTACGGCCTGAGCGTGGTGCCGCTGTTCGTGCTGATGGGGCAGTTCGCGTACCGGGCCGGCATCACCGAACGGTTGTACGACGCGGCCTACAAGTGGTTCGGGCGCCTGCCCGGCGGACTCGCCGGCACGACGATCGCCGCCTGCGCCGGCTTCTCGGCGATCTGCGGATCGAATTCGGCCACCGCGGCGACGATGGGAACGATCGCGCTGCCGCAGATGCGGCGCTACGGCTACGACCGGGCCTTGAGCACCGGGGCGGTCGCCGTCGGCGGCACGCTCGGCGTCGTCATTCCGCCGAGCGTCGTGATGATCGTCATCGCGGTGCAGACCGAGCAGTCGCTGCTGCGACTGTTCCTCGCCGGCATCGTGCCGGGCCTGCTCCTCACCGTGCTCTTCCTCGGCACCGTGCTCGCGATGTGCATCCGCAAGCCGGCGCTCGGCCCGCCGGGACCGGCGACGCCGATACGCGAGAAGATCGCATCGCTGTCCGGCGTCATCGAGACGCTGCTGCTGTTCGTGCTGGTGATCGGCGGACTGTACGTCGGCTGGTTCACGCCGACCGAGGCGGGCGCGGCGGGTTCGTTCGGCGCGCTCGCGATCGGCCTCGTGCGCCGCAAGCTGTCGCTCGCGTCGATCGTGCAGGCGAGCGCCGAGACGCTGCGCATCTCGGCAATGGTCGTGCTGCTGATCACCGGGGCGGTGCTGTTCGGCCGATTCCTCACCGTGTCGCGGCTGCCCTTCGAGCTCGCCGACTGGGCGGCCGCGCTGCCGGTCGCGCCGGGCGTGATCCTGCTCGTCGTCGTGCTGATCTACCTCGTCGGCGGCGCGCTGATGGACGCGCTCGGCTTCCTCGTCGTCACCGTGCCGATCTTCTTCCCGCTCGCGATCTCGCTCGGCTACGACCCGACCTGGTTCACGATCCTGCTGACGATCGTCACGACGATGGGCGCGGTGACCCCGCCGGTCGGCGTGAACGTCTTCATCGTCAACGGCCTCGCGCCCGACGTGCCGATCCCGACGATCTTCCTCGGCGTCATGTACTTCCTGTTCGCCTATGTCTTCTGCATCGCGCTGATGTGGGCGGTGCCCGAGACGGTGCTGCTGTTGCCGGACCTGATGTTGGGCAAGGGGTAGGCGGGTCCTCGGGAACGGCGTTGCCGATGTACCCGCGCGCACAGGCTCAGACCACGATGCCGTAGGGAGAAACGGGCGCGGGCCGCCAATACGTGCAATCGTGGCCCGACCCCGATTTCCCTTCCCGAATGATCGTCGCGCGCGACCAAGGCCTCTGGTGCGAGGCCGGCGGCTTCTTCATCGACCCGTGGCGGCCGGTCGAGCGCGCGGTGATCACGCACGCGCACGGCGATCATGCGCGCGCCGGGAATGCACGCTACCTGGCGTCGCGCGAAGGCGAGCAGGTGCTGCGCGCGCGCCTGGGCGACATCGCGCTGCAGACGCTCGACTGGGGCGAGCGCATCGACATCGGCGGCGTGCGCGTGTCGCTGCACCCGGCCGGGCACGTGCTCGGCGCCGCGCAGCTGCGGCTCGAGCACGGAGGCGAGGTCTGGGTCGTCTCCGGCGACTACCGGCTCGAGGCGGACCGCAGCTGCAGTCCCTTCGAGCCCGTGCGCTGCGACGTCTTCGTCACCGAATCGACCTTCGCGCTGCCGATCTACCGTTGGCGGCCGCAGCGCGAGGTCGTCGACGAGATGCTGCGCTGGTGGTCGGAGAACGCCGAAGCGGCGCGCGCGAGCGTGCTGTTCTGCTACGCGCTCGGCAAGGCGCAGCGCATCCTGGCCGGTCTCGTCGACGCCGCCGGCGCATCGCTGCCGGGCGCCGTCGTCTGCCACGGCGCGGTGGAGTCGATGAACCGCGCGTACCGCGCGAGCGGCGTGGCGCTGCCCGACACCTTCGCCGCAGGCGACGTCGACCGGGCGTCGCTGCGCCGTGCGCTCGTGCTCGCACCGCCTTCCGCGGCGCGCTCGCCGTGGCTGCGGCGCTTCGGTGCCGCGAGCGACGGCTTCGCGTCGGGATGGATGCAGGTACGCGGCACGCGCCGCCGGCGCGGAATCGATCGCGGCTTCGTGCTGTCGGACCACGCCGACTGGCCAGGCCTGAACGCGGCGATCGACGCGACCGGCGCGACGCGCGTCGTCGCGACCCACGGCTACGCCGACGTGCTGGTGCGCTGGCTGCGCGAACGCGGGATCGACGCCAGCCGCTTCGCCACCGAGTACGGCGACGACGACGCTGCGTCCGACGACGACAGCGCGTCGACCGACGCCGGCGACGGGCGGCGCGCCCCGGGATGAAGCGCTTCGCCGACCTCTACGCACGGCTCGACGCGACGACCTCGACGACGCGCAAGGTCGATGCGATGGCGCGCTACTTCGCGCACGCGCCCGCCGACGACGCGGCGTGGGCGGCCTACTTCCTCGCCGGCGGCCGACCGCGGCGGCTCCTCCCCGTGCGCGCGCTCGTCGACGCCGCCTTGCGAACGAGCGCATTGCCCGAGTGGCTGTTCGCCGAGAGCTACGACGCGGTCGGCGACCTCGCCGAGACGGTGGCGCTGCTGCTGCCCGAGCCGGCGCGCCGCGTCGATCGCGGGCTCGCCGAATGGATGACGCGGCACGTGCTGCCGCTGCGCGCTGCGCAACCCGCCGAGCTCGAGCGCGCGATCGTCGCGATGTGGCAGGCGCTCGACGCACACGAACGCTTCGTGCTGAACAAGCTGCTGACCGGCGAGTTCCGCGTGGGCGTCTCGCGACAGCTCGTGCTGCGCGCGCTGGCGCGGGCCTTCGACGTCGACGAGAAGCGCCTCGCGCATCGTTTCGTCGGCTACGCCGACGGCACGCACGAGCCCGACGCGCAGGCCTTCGGCGCACTCGTCGCCCGCGACGACGCATCGGGCGGCGCATCGCCTGGCCACCCCTATCCCTTCTTCCTCGCGCATCCGCTGCAGCAGCCGCCCATGACGCTTGGCGAGGTCTGCGACTGGATCGTCGAGTGGAAGTGGGACGGCATCCGGGCGCAGCTCGTGCGGCGAGGCGGCCAAAGCTGGCTGTGGTCGCGCGGCGAGGAGCTCGTCACCGAACGCTTCCCCGAGGTGGTCGCGGCCTCGCAGGCGCTGCCCGAGGACTGTGTCGTCGACGGCGAGCTGCTCGCCTGGGACGCCGCCTCGTCGCGGCCCCTGCCCTTCGCGACGATGCAGCGCCGGATCGGTCGCCTGAAGCTCACGCCGAAGCTGCTACGCGAGGCGCCGGTCTCGCTGCTCGCCTTCGACCTGCTCGAGGCGGCGGGCGACGATATCCGCGCGGCGCCGCTCGCGCAGCGGCGCGCACGGCTCGAGGCGATCGTCTCGCCGGCGGCGACCCCGGCGCTGCTGCTCTCGCCGCGCATCGTCGCCGCGGACTGGGAGACGCTCGCCCGTCTGCGCGCCGATTCACGCCGCCGCGGCGTCGAAGGATTGATGCTCAAGCGCGCGCAGTCCGCGTACGGCGTCGGCCGGACGAAATCGTCCGCGACGGGCGACTGGTGGAAATGGAAGATCGACCCGCTGTCGGTCGACTGCGTGCTGGTCTACGCGCAACCGGGACACGGCCGCCGTGCGAGCCTGTACACCGACTACACCTTCGCGGTCTGGAGCGGACCGGCGCAGGATGCGGCGCGCACGCTCGTTCCCTTCGCCAAGGCGTACTCGGGGCTCACCGACGAGGAAATCCGCGCGGTCGACGCGACGGTGCGCCGCACGACGATCGAGCGATTCGGACCGGTGCGCGTAGTGACGCCGACGATGGTCTTCGAGCTCGGCTTCGAAGGCATCCGGCGCTCGACGCGGCACAAGTCGGGAATCGCGGTGCGCTTTCCGCGCATGCTGCGCCGCCGGCCCGACAAGCCGGTGGAGGAAGCGGACACGCTGCAGGCGCTGGAAGCGCTCCTTGCCTCGGGAGCCGACTGAAGCGCAGGCAGCCGGTCGCTAGCTTCGCGCCGGCCGCAGCAGCAGGATCAGCGGCGCCGCTGCGATCGTCACCCACATCATCAGCCGGAAGTCCTGCAGGTAGGCGAGCGTGGCCGCCTGGCGAGCCACCTCGGCCTCGATCAGGGCAAGGCCCTGCGGCGTGGCCGGGTCGAGCGCACCCGCGTCGGCGGCCGCGCGCAGCGCGAAGCTGAACGGGTTGATGAACTGCACGAGCATCGCGTGGCTCGCCTGCGTCCAGCGGGACAGCGCGGTGATGACGATCGACACCCCGATGCTCATCCCGATGTTGCGCACGAGGCTGTACAGGGCCGTTCCTTCGTTGCGCAGGCGTGCGGGAAGCGTCGAGAAGGTGACGGTCGACAGCGGCACGAACAGGAAGCCGAGGCCGAGCCCCTGGACGATGCCGGTGCGCACGATGTCCCAGCCGCCGATGTCGAGGTTGAAGCGCGTCATCTCCCATTGGGAGATCGCGGTGAGCGCGAGGCCGAAGAGCAGTTGCCAGCGCGCGTCGATGCGCCCGGACAGGCGCCCGACGACGAGCATCGCCGCCATCGTCCCGACGCCGCGCGGCGCGAGCAGCAGCCCGACGTCGACGACCGGGTAGCCCATCAGGTTCTGCAGGAAGGGCGGCAACAAGGTCATCGTCGTCAGCAGGATCATGCCGACGACGAAGATGAACCACAGGCCGACGACGAAGTTGCGATTGCGGAAGAGCTGCCGATCGAGGAACGGATGCTCGGCGGTGGCCATGTGCGCGACGAACAGGTAGAGCGCGGTCACGGACAGGATCGCCTCCGCGACGATCTCGGTGCTCGCGAACCAGTCGAGCGTCCCGCCGCGATCGAGCATCATCTGGAACGCCCCGATCGCCAGGCTCAGCATCGCGAAGCCGAACCAGTCGAAGCGCCGGGCGCGGTCGGCCGGCGTCTCGTGCACGTAGGCCGCGATGCCGAACCACGCGAGGATGCCGAAGGGCAGGTTGATGTAGAACACCCAGCGCCAGTCGTAGTACTCGGTCAGCCAGCCGCCGAGCGTGGGGCCGAGGATCGGGCCGACCATCACGCCCAGGCCCCAGAGCGCCATTGCCGATCCGTGCTGCTCGCGCGGATAGGCGTCGAGCAGCACCGCCTGCGACAGCGGAACGAGGCTCGCGCCGAACACGCCCTGCAGCAGCCGGAACAGCACGATCTGCTCGAGGTTCTGCGCCGCGCCGCACAGCATCGACGCGATCGTGAAGCCGACGACCGACCACAGGAACAACCGCTTGCGTCCGAAGCGCGCGGCGAGGAAGCCGGTGAGCGGCATGCACACCGCAGCCGCGACGATGTACGAGGTCAGCACCCACGAGATCTGCTCGTAGGTCGCACCCATCGTTCCCTGCATGTGCGGCAGCGCGACGTTCGCGATCGTCGTGTCGAGCGCCTGCATGATGGTCGCGAGCATCACCGAGACGGTGATGAAGCCGCGGTGGGCGACCGGCGGACCCGGGACGGCTGCCGCTAGCGCCACGCGAAGCTCAGAACGAGAAGCCGAACAGCGTCCGACGGTGTCCCGTGTCGACGCGCACGGTCGCGCTCAGGCCGGCGCGCAGCCGCGGCGCGTCGGACTGCCGGTCGAGCCGCACGCGCAAGGGCACCCGCTGCGCGATCTTGACCCAGTTGCCGCTGGCGTTCTGCGGCGGCAGGATCGAGAACTCGGCGCCGGTCGCGGGGCTCAGGCTCTCGACGACGCCGGTCCAGACGCGGTCCGGCCAGGTGTCGATGCGCACCTCGACCGACTGCCCCGGATGGACGAAGGTGAGGTCCTTCTCGGGGAAGTTCGCTTCGATCCACGGACGCGCGTCCGCCACGAGCGCCGCCACCGTCGCGCCGGCCGCGACGAACTGTCCGGGCTTCGGCAGGTGGCTGACGGTGCCGTCGACCGATGCACGCACTTCGGCACGCGACAGGTCGAGTCGCGCCTGGTCGAGCTCGGCCGACGCCGCCCGGTAGCTCGGATGCGCATCGATCGGCGTGTCGACGCCGCCGCCGAGCGCCACGGCGATGCGCTGCAGGTCCTGCTCCTCGGCGTGCATCTCCCGCTCGGCGATCTCGGTGCGCTGGCGGGCGTCGTCGAGCTTCGACGCCGAGATGAAGTTGCGCGACGCAAGATCCGCCTGGCGCGATTGCTCCCTGCGTGCGAACGCGAGGCGCGTGCGCGCGAGCGCGATCTGCGCCTGCTTCTCGCGATAGCTCGCCTTCATCGCGGCGAGATCGGTGCGCACCTGCCCGAGACGCGCCTCGGCCTTCGCGACGGCGACGCGGAACGGTTCAGGATCGAGGCGAAACAGCGGCTGGCCGGCACGCACGACTGCGTTCTCGGACACGAGCACCTCGGCGACCGCTCCGGAGACTTCCGCGCTCACCGGCACCTTGTCGGCCTTGACGAAGGCGTTGTCGGTCTCGACGAAGCGACCGCCGAGCAGCCAGGCGGCGGTGCCGAGGATCGCCGCGAGGAGCGGCACGACGACGAGCAGCGTCCAGCGCAGCGCGCGACGGCGCGGCGCGCGTGCCCGGCGCTCTCCGGAAGCCGCGGCAGGCGGCGTCGCGGCGGGCGCGCCCGCGTCCGGGTCGCCCTGCGCGAGCCACCGCGCGCGGGTGTCGTCGTTCATGGCGCCTGCCTGCTGCCCGACGCGCGCGGCGCCGTTTCGACGAGGTTCTGCCGCATCCGCGCGAGCGCCTGCAGCATCGCGTCCACCTGCGCCGCCGGGACGCCGGCCACGGCGTCCGCGCGCACCGAGGCGCCGATGCGGCGGATCGACGCGATCCGATCCTGCGCGCGGGAAGTCGCGAACACCCGCCACGCGCGTCGGTCGTCGGGATCGAGTCGGCGTTCGACGAGCCCGCGCTGCGCGAGCTGGTCGAGCAGGCGGGCGAGCGTGATCGGCTGCACCTCGAGCCGCGCCGCGAGCTCGACCTGGCGCAGCCCGGGATCGCGCGCGAGATGCACGAGCACCCGCGCCTGCGCGAACGTGAGCTCGCTGCCCTCGAGACGGCGGGCCATCGTCCGGCGCAGCAGCCGCGCGACGTCGGCGAGCAGGAAGCTCAGGTTGTCGTGCGAGGGAAGGATGGCGGACCCCAGATGGTAAGCAATGCTTATTATATGCAAAGCTTGAGGGATCGGCCGGCCGGCCGCGGGGCCGACGGGAGCCATCCGCGGCAGCCGCCGAGGCGCCGGCGCGCCCCGTGGCCGCGCAACGTTGCGCGCGCGCGATGCCTGCGCAGCCCGATCGGCCGCGACGAGCTATTCTCACGATCGACGTCGCCGCTTTCCCGCAGGTTTCCCCTTGCTCGCCTATGCCATGCGGCTGTTCGCACGCAGCCGCCGCCTCTTCGTGTCGCTGATGAAGGTCATGCTGCCGGTGATGATCGCCGTGCAGCTCGCCCAGCAATGGGGCTGGATCGACGCGCTCGGGCATGCGATCGCGCCCGCGATGGCGTGGCTCGCGCTGCCGCCCGAAGCGGGCCTCGTCTGGATCACCGGCGCCTTCGTCGGGATCTACGGCGCGATCGCGGCGATCATCGGGCTCGGCTCGCAACTCGAACTCACCAGCGGGCAGTTGAGCGCGCTGTGCGCGATGCTGCTGTTCGCGCACGCACTGCCGGTCGAGCAGTCGATCGTGCGCCGCGCCGGCGCGAGCTTCTGGGCCACCGGCGCGCTGCGCGTCACGGTCGCGCTCGCCTACGGCGGCGCCGTGGCCTGGTTCAGCCGGCTGAGCGGCGTCATGGACGAACCCGTCTCGCTCGCGTGGCTGCAGGCGTCCTCGTCGAGCGGCGACACCGGCCTGTGGGCGTGGGCGCAGGCGACGGCGCTCTCGCTCGCGATCACCTTCGCGGTCCTCGTCGCGCTGCTCGTGCTGCTCGACGGCCTCGATCGCAGCGGCGTCACGCGGCGGATCACGTCGCTGCTCACGCCGCTGCTGCGCTTTTCGGGGCTGGACGCACGCGCCGCTCCGGTGACGACCGTCGGCGTGCTGCTCGGCCTCACCTACGGCGGCGCACTGATCATCGAGGAGTCGGAGAAGCAGCGCTTCGACTCGCGCACCTGCTTCCTCGCGCTCGCGTGGCTGTCGCTGTCGCACGCGCTGATCGAGGACACGGTGCTGCTGCTCGCGCTGGGCGCGAACCTGTGGGTCGTGCTCGTCGGGCGCGTGGCGATCACGCTGCTGCTGATCGCCGCGCTCGCGCGGCTGCTCGGCGAATCGGGCCCGAAGGCGCCCGTGGCCGAGCAGCCGGCGACGGGTTGAGCGACCCGGTCGCCGGCAGGCTTCGACGATGGACACGGTCGACTTCCTGGTCATCGGCGGCGGCATCGCCGGAGCGGGCGCCGCATGGGCGCTCGCCGCGCACGGCAGCGTCGCCCTCCTCGAACGCGAATCGCAGCCGGGATACCACTCCACCGGGCGCTCGGCCGCCGTGTTCTCGGCGCTCTACGGCAACGACACGATCCGTGCGCTCACACGCACGAGCCGGACGTTCTTCGAGCAGCCGCCCGCGGGCTTCGCCGACTACGCGCTGTGGTCGCGCCGCTCGTGGCTGTACGTGGCCCGGGCCGAGCAGCTCGCACGGCTCGACGCGTGGTACGAGCACGCGCGAACGCTCGTTCCGGAGATCGCGCGGCTCGATGCCGCGCAGACCCTGCGTCGCGCCCCGATGCTGCGCGAAGGCTACGCAGCCGGCTCGGTGTGCGAGCCCGACGGCGCCGACCTCGACGTCGATGCGCTGCATCGGGGCTACCTGCGCGCCGCGCAGCGCAACGGCGCGCGACTCGCCTGCGATGCCGAGGTCGTCGGCATCGAGCGCGGGGACGGTCGCTGGCGCGTGCACACGCGGCGCGGCGCGGCGTTCGAAGGGCGGGTGCTGGTGAACGCCGCCGGTGCCTGGGGCGACGAGATCGCGACGGCGGCGGGCGTCGCGCCGATCGGGCTCGAGGCGAAACGGCGCACCGCGATCCTGTTCCCGGCCCCGGCGGAGTTCGACCTGCACGACGCGCCGGTCGTCGTCGACATCGACGAGAGCTTCTATTTCAAGCCGGACGCGGGCAAGCTGCTCGGCTCGCCCGCGGACGAAACGGCGTGCCCTCCCTGCGACGCGCAACCCGAGGAGCTCGACGTCGCCACGGCGGCCGCACGGATCGAGGAAGCGGTGCGCTTCCCGATCACGCGCGTCGAACGCAAGTGGGCCGGGCTGCGCACCTTCGTCGGCGACCGCACGCCCGTGGTCGGCTACGACGACGCGGTCGACGACTTCTTCTGGCTCGTCGGACAGGGCGGCTACGGAATCCAGACGGCACCGTCGCTCGCGAGCGCGGTCGGCGCACTGGCGCGCCGCGCGCCGATGCCCGCGGAACTGGTCGCCGCGGGCGTGACCGAAGCGGCGCTCTCGCCCCGGCGGCTGCGCGCCGCCCGCGACACGGGAGCCTGAGCGCGTTTCACGCGGCGAGCCGCCGCGTCGCGCGCAGACCGTAGACCTGCATTTCGGCGAACACGGCGACGACGAGCGCCTGCACGACGACGAAGGCGATGCCGAGCGCGTTCGGCGTGTACCAGCCGAACAGCAGCAGCGCGAAGCTCTCGACGGCCCACAACGCGTTGTACGCGACGACCGCCCACACGGCGGCCCGCGGCGGTTCGGGACGGGTGCCGATCCAGGCGACGATCGCGGCGAACGGAAGCAGGCTCGCGCCGGCGAGGCGCAGCAGCGACTCGGGCAAGCCGAGCAGGCCCGAGAGCGGGGCCGCGGCGGCGACGAGCAGCAGCCCCATCGCGCCGCTGGCGAGCGCATCGCCGAGCAACGCGTACTTCAACAGCGACGAAGAGCGGAGAACCGAACGAACGGAGGACATGCGAAGACTCCTGCAAGGAGGTTGGTCGACATCGGAGCGGCGAGGCGTTCCGTGCACCGCACTCTCGCGCAGCGCGCGCATCGAGTCGATTACCTCGCAGGTAATGGAGCGCATGTCCGCTTCACGGTATCGTGCGCGGCATGAACGCCGGCACTCCTTCCGCTTCCGCGCCGCCGCCCGCCCCCCGAACGCCGGCCGTCGGCGCGCTGCTGCGCGAATGGCGACAGCGGCGGCGCCTGAGCCAGCTCGCGCTGGCCTGCGAAGCCGAGGTCTCGACGCGGCATCTGAGCTTCGTCGAGACCGGCCGCTCGGTCCCGAGCCGCGAGCTGCTGCTGCAGCTCACCGAGCGGCTCGACGTGCCGCTGCGCGAGCGCAACCGGCTGTTCGCCGCAGCCGGCTACGCGCCGATCTACGCCGAGCGCCGGCTCGACGATCCGGCGCTGCGCGCCGCGCGCGAAGCGATCGAGCTCGTGCTCGCGGGGCACGAACCCTACCCGGCGCTCGCGGTCGACCGCAGCTGGTCGATGGTGCACGCGAACGCGGCGGTCGCGCCGCTGCTCGACGGCGTCGACGCGTCCCTGCTCGCTCCGCCGGTGAACGTGCTGCGGCTGAGCCTGCACCCGAAGGGGCTGGCGCCGCGGATCGCGAACCTGCGCGAATGGCGGACGCACCTGCTCTCGCGCCTGCAGCGCGACATCGATGCGAGCGGCGACGTCCGGCTGATCGACCTGCTGGGCGAGCTGCGCAGCTTTCCGGAACGCTTCGACGGCTCGACGCCGAACGGCGGAGGGGCGACGCAGCTGCCCGGTGCCGCGCGCCTGGCGCCGGGCGGCGCCGTCGTCCCGCTGCGCCTCGCCGTCGGAGACGAGGTGCTCGACTTCCTCAGCACGACGACGGTCTTCGGCACCCCGCTCGACGTGACGCTGTCGGAGCTGGCGATCGAATCCTTCTTTCCGGCGAACGCGCGTACCGCCGAGCGGCTGCGCGCGTCCCGCTGAATCCTTCACCTACCCGGGAGATCCCCTGTCCATGCGCAAGCCCATCACCCCCGCAAGCATCGCCGCCGCGGCGCTCGCCCTGCTCGGCGTCGTCGCGCCGATGACCGTCGAAGCAGCGCCCGTTCGCCACGTCGTCGAGCCGAACCACACCTTCGTGAACTTCGAGGTGAAGCACTTCAACACCTCGACCGTGCGCGCGCGCTTCGATCGCGTCGACGGCTTCGTCGTCGTCGACAACCAGGCGAAGCGTGGCGAAGCCGACATCACGATCGACACCGCCTCGGTCAGCTCGGGCATCCAGTCCTTCGACGAGCACCTGCGCAACGCCGACTTCCTCGACGTCGATCGCCATCCGCAGGCACGCTTCCGCAGCACCGATTTCCGCTTCTTCGGCGACCGCGTCGCGGCCGTGGTCGGCGAGCTCACGCTGCTCGGCAAGACGTACCCGGTCCGGCTCGACGCGTCGAACTTCAACTGCTACGACTCGCCGATCGTCAAGGGACGCGTCTGCGGCGGCGACTTCGAGGGGACGATCGAGCGCAGCCGCTGGGGAATGAACTGGGGCATCGACCGCGGCGTTCCCGACCGCGTGCGGCTGGTGATCCAGATCGAGGCCGTCGCGCAGCCGTAGCGCGTCGCGCCGCGGCTCCCGCGCGCGCCGTCAGCCGGGCGGCAGCGGCGGGCGTGGCGATCCGAGCCGCTGCGTCAGCGCACGGCGGTCGAGCTTGATCAGGTCCTTGTCGAGCTCCTCGATCACGGCCTCGGCCACCTGCGGGTCGAGCGCCTTGCGCAGCAGCCCGAGGAAACGCGGTGCAGCGGCGATCTTCAGCGCCTCGAAGCGGTTCTCGCGCTTGCGCTCGACCAGCCGCTGCGCAAGCCGGCGCGCGAACTGCTCGGCCTCGCGATGCAGTTCGTCCTCGCCGGCCGACGCCGTCGGATAGGAGCCCGACAGCGTCCCCGATCCGGCCCGCCGGCCGTATGCGTCGCGGCGCAGGTCCGCGGCGTCTGCACGCGCCGACGCGAAGCTGAGCGTCTCGATCTCGACGAGGTCCTCGTCGCGGCCGGGGATCTCGAAGATGCGGGCGAGACCTTCGTCGGCAACGACGACCCAGGTGGTTCGCATCTGGAATTCTCCTTCGGAGGGCGTGCCCTTCCGAC
>JBIQJM010000046.1:0-5606 GCA_044507525.1 Burkholderiales bacterium | reverse complement strand
CTCAGTGTTTCCGGTTCTCCCGGTTGAATCCGGGCGTGGGGGCGCCTGCGCCCGGCGCGTCGGGGCTGCACGGCGCCTGCCATTCGCGCAACTCCTGCGCCAGGACGGCTCTGCCATCCTGCTCTGCGCGACGGATCAGATCGAACACGTTGTCGTCGTTGACTCGCTCGTGGCCGAGGCCCCTGGTCAGCGCTCGGTAGATGTCCTCGATTTCCTGCGCACGGGGCGCTGCATTCGGATCGGGCATAGGCGTTCTCCCTGCGAAGCGTACGGAATCGCGGCCTCCCGGCCGCGGCGCCGCCCCGGCGCCGCATTCGGCGTACCCGGGTCGCGTCATCGAAGTCACTTGATCCAGATCAAAGGTATATTTTTGATGACTCTTTAAATTCGGTATTACGGTACCGCAATGCAGATTTCCGGATTTCCCTCCGTCGAAGCGTTCCACACAAGGACAACACCATGAGCTTCACCCTCCGCATCGCCCTTCCTGCCGCGCTCGCCCTCTCCGCCTTCGCCGTTCAGGCGCACACGCTCGAGATCGATTATCCGGCAGCCGGCGGCACCTTCGCCGCCGCACCGTCGCTGGTGATCGAGTACCCCGGGTCGCAGGTGGCCCCCTTCCTGCTGCAGTCGAACTACGAAGGCCCGCAGGTGCATCCCGACTACCTGAGCAATGCGCAACCGCGCATCGACGTTCCGGCGCGCCCGATGATCGCCGAGCCCTGGGGTCCCGGCCACAACGCCTGAGATACCGGCAGCGCGGGGGCCCGCAGCGAGACGGTTCCCCGCCACTTCCCTTTCGGGACGCCGCCTACCGCGTCGTCTCGTACCAACCACCCCCCAGCACCCGATAGAGCGTCACGCGATTCGCCTGCTCGGCGAGCTGCGTGGCGATCAGGGACTGGCGCGCCCCGTACAGCGTTCGCTGCGCGTCGAGTCGCACCAGGTAGCTGTCGCGGCCGGCCTCGTAGCGCACGCGCGACAGCTCGTCGGTGCGCCGCGCCGCCTCCACGAGCGCGATCTGTGCGGCCTTCTGTTCGGCGAGCGTGCGCGTCAGCGCGAGCGCGTCGGAGACCTCGCGAAATCCCGCCTGGATCGCGCGCTCGTACTGCGCCAGCGCGATCTCGCGCTCGGCCTGCGTGAAGCGCAGGTTCGCGCGCAGCGCGCCGCCCTGGAAGATCGGCAGGGACAGCTGCGGACCGTAGGTCCAGAAGCGCGAGCCCGCGCCGAACAGCCCGGACAACTCGCTGCTGGCGGTGCCGAATGCGCCGGTGAGGCGGATCGACGGGAAGAAGGCGGCGCGCGCGACACCGATGTTCGCGTTCGCGGCGCGCAACTGGTGCTCGGCCTGCTGCACGTCGGGCCGGCGCAACAGCACCTCCGACGGCACTCCGGCGGGCAGCGCGCCCAGGCCGCTGACGCCGGGCTCGAAGCGATCCGGGATCGACGCGTCGTCGATCGGCGCGCCGACCAGCAGGCGCAGCGCGTTCAGGTCCTGCGCCGCGAGACCGGCGAAACGCGACGCATCGGTGCGCGCCTCCTCCACCGAGGTCTCGGCCTGCGCGACGTCGAGCGCCGAGACCGCGCCGAACTCGTAGCGCTTGCGCGTGAGCGCGAGCGCCTCCTCGCGGTTGCGCAGCGCGGCCTGCGCGACGCGCGTCGATTCGCGGTCGGCCATCCAGGTCAGGTAGGCGTTCGCGACCTCGGCGATCAGGCTCAGCTGCACGCTTCGCTGCGCGCTTTCGGTGGCGAAGTACTGCTGCAGCGCCGAGCGCGCGAGGCTGCGCACCCGCCCGAACAGGTCGATCTCGAAGGCGGCCAGGCCGAGGCCCACCGAATACTGGTCCTGGAACTGCGGTCCGCTGCCGCTCGCCCGCGTCGCGGCGGCCTCGACACCGACCGCAGGCAGCAGTTCGGAGCGCTGCACCCGATAGAGCGCACGAGCGCGCTCGACGTTCAGCGTGGCGGCGCGCAGGTCGCGGTTGTTCGCCAGCGCCTGCTCGACCAGCCGCTCGATCGTCTCGTCGACGAAGAAGTCCCGCCAGCCGACGTCGACGACGCCGCGCGTGCCGTCGACGACGCCCTGCGCGCTCGCGCCGGATGCCGCGCCGGCGGTCGTCGGCGGCAACGGCCACTGCGCCGGAACGGTCGCGTCGGCGACCGGCAGCGCGGGATCGAGCGTCATGCAACCGGCGAGCGCGACGACGCAGGGCACGGCGAGCACGGCGCACGCGCGCCCGGCCCTCACGGCCGCCTCCCCTCGGGCGGTTCGCCGGCGGGCGCTTCGGGTCGCGCGCCCCCCGTCGTCTCTTCGTCGCCGGGCGACTGCGACTGCGTCTCGCCCCCGCCCGCCGCGGCCTTGCGTCGGCGCGGACGGAACAGCGTGCGCACGACGACGAAGAACACCGGAACGAAGAAGATGCCGAGGAAGGTCCCGACGATCATGCCGCCGAGCACGCCGGTGCCGATCGCATTCTGCGCACCCGAGCCCGCGCCGCTGGCGATCGCCAGCGGCAAGACGCCGAGTCCGAAGGCGAGCGAGGTCATGATGATCGGGCGCAGGCGATCGCGCACCGCCTGCATCGTCGCCTCGACCAACTCCATTCCGCGCTCGAGGTTCTCCTGCGCGAACGCGATGATCAGGATCGCGTTCTTGCTCGTCAGTCCGACGCTGGTGAGCATGGCCACCTGGAAATAGACGTCGCGTTCGAGTCCGCGCAGCGACGCGAAGGCCGTCGTGCCCAGCACGCCGAGCGGCGCGACGAGCAGCACCGCGGTCGGAATCGTCCAGCTCTCGTACATCGCCGCCAGGCAGAGGAAGACGATCAGCAGCGACAGCGTGTACAGCAGCGGCGTCTGCGCACCCGCCTGCCGCTCCTGGAACGAAAGGCCGCTCCACTCGATGCCGAATCCCTGCGGCAGCTGCGCGACGATCTCCTCGATCGCGTTCATCGCTTCCCCCGAGCTCACGCCGGGCGCCGCCTCGCCGTTGATCTCCACCGCCGAGACGCCGTTGTAGCGCTCGAGCCGCGGCGAGCCGAAATCCCAGCGCCAGCTGGCGAAGGCCGAGAACGGCACCATCTCGCCGTTGGCGTTGCGCACGCTCCACAAGCGGAAGTCCTCGGGAACCATGCGGAAAGGCGCATCGGCCTGCACGTAGACGCGCTTGACCCGACCGCGATCGAGGAAGTCGTCGATGTAGCTTCCGCCCCATGCGATCGACAGCGTCGTGTTGATGTCGGTGGTCGACAGCCCGAGCGCACCGGCCTTTCGCGTGTCGATGTCGAGCCGCAGCTGCGGCGTGTCGTCCTGCCCGTTCGGCCGTACGTTGGCGAGGCGCCGGTTCTGCGCGGCGGCGCCGAGCAGCCGGTTGCGCGCGTCGATCAACGCCGCGTGGCCGAGGCCGGCGTTGTCCTTCAGGAAGAAGACGAAGCCGCCCGAGCGCCCGAGTTCCGGAACCGCGGGCGGCGTGAAGGCGAAGACGAGCGCGTCGCGGATCTGCTGGAACGCTGCCATCGCGCGCTGTGCGACCGCGGTCGCGGCGAGCTCGTCGGCCTCGCGTGCGCCCCACTCCTTGAGCTTCACGAAGGCCATCGCCGCGTTCTGCCCGGTGCCGGCGAAGCTGAAGCCGAGCACGCTGAACATCGAGTCCACCGCCTCGGTCTCCTCGTCGAGGAAGTAGTCTTCCACCCGCTGCACCGATTCGAGCGTGCGCTGCTGCGTCGCGCCGACCGGCGTCTGGATCTGCGCGAACAGCACGCCCTGGTCCTCCTGCGGCAGGAACGCGGTGGGCAGGCGCAGGAAGAGGAAGACCGCGAGCGCGACGAGCGCGACGAAGACGAGCAGCGCGATCGCGCGATGCCGCACCATGCCGCGCACGACGCCGCGGTAGCGCGCGCTCGCGCGGTCGAAGCCGCGGTTGAACCAGCCGAAGAAACCGCGCCTGGGGCCGTGCCCCGCGTCCGAGGCGCGGAGCATCGTCGCGCACAGCGCCGGCGTGAGGATCAGCGCAACCAGCACCGACAGCGACACGGCCGAGATGATCGTCGCCGAGAACTGGCGGTAGATGATCCCGGTGGAGCCGCCGAGGAAGGCCATCGGCAGGAACACCGCCGACAGCACCAGTCCGATGCCGACCAGCGCGCCGCTGATCTCCTTCATCGACTTGCGCGTCGCCTCCAGCGGACCGAGCTTCTCCTCGGTCATCACGCGCTCGACGTTCTCGACGACGACGATCGCGTCGTCGACGAGCAGCCCGATGGCCAGCACCATCGCGAACATCGTGAGCATGTTGATCGAGAAGCCGAGCGCGGCGAGCACGCCGAAGGTGCCCAGCAGGACGATCGGCACCGCGATGGTCGGGATCAGCGTCGCGCGAAAGCTCTGCAGGAACAGGTACATGACCAGGAAGACGAGGACGATCGCCTCGAGCAGCGTCGTGACGACGCCCTGGATCGCCACGCGCACGAAGGGCGTGGTGTCGAAGGGAACGACGGCCTCGAGCCCCGGCGGGAAGAAGGCCTCGAGCTCGGCGAGCCGCTGCTCGACGCCGCGCGCCGTGTCGAGCGCATTGGCGCCCGAAGTGAGCGAGATCGCGACGCCGGTGGCCGGCTTGCGGTTGTAGCGACTGAGGAAGGCGTAGGTCTCGGCGCCCAGCTCGACGCGCGCGATGTCCCCGAGCGTGAGCACCGAACCGTCGGCCTCGCTGCGCACGACGATGCGGCGGAACTGCTCGGCATCCTGCAGCCGGCCCTGCGCGGTGATCGTCGCGTTGAGCTGCTGTCCCTCGACGGCCGGGGTGCCGCCCAGCTGGCCGACGGCGAGCTGCTGGTTCTGCGCCCGTATCGCGGCGACGACGTCGGTGGGCGCGAGCCCGAAGGTGTCGAGCTTGTTCGGATCGAGCCAGATCCGCATCGCGTACTGCGCGCCGAACACCTGCAGGCTGCCGACGCCCTGCACCCGGCTGATCGGGTCGACGATGTTGGCGACGACGTAGTCGGAGATGTCGTTGCGGTCCATGCTCCCGTCGGAGGACACGAAGCCGACGACCATCAGGAAGCCGCTGCGCGCCTTCGTCACGTTCACGCCCTGGCGTTGCACCTCCTGCGGGAGCAGCGGCATCGCCAGCTGCAGCTTGTTCTGCACCTGCACCTGCGCGATGTCGGGGTCGACCCAGTTGTCGAAGGTGAGCGTGATCTCCGCCCGGCCGTTCGAGTCGCTGGTCGCAGAGATGTACAGCAGGCCGTCGAGGCCCTTCATGTTCTGCTCGATGATCTGCGTCACCGAGTTCTCGACGTCGCGCGCCGACGCGCCCTGGTAGGTGGCGGTGACCGACACCGCCGGCGGCGCGATCGTCGGGTACTGCGAGATCGGCAACGTGAAGATCGACAGGCCGCCGGCGATCATGACGATGATCGCGAGAACCCACGCGAAGATCGGGCGGCCGATGAAGAACTGCGCCATCGCGATCGGCGCCGGTCAGCGCGGCGCGGTTCCCGCGTTGCCGGCCGCGTCGGGTTGCGCTGCGCCGGGTTGCGTCCCGCCGGGTTGTGCCGCGCCCGCGCCGCCGGTCTGGCCGGCCTCGGCCGCCGCGGGCGCGGACTGCG
>JBIQJM010000193.1:0-3402 GCA_044507525.1 Burkholderiales bacterium | reverse complement strand
TCGTCATCACCGCGTTCGCCGACAAGAGCTTCACCTTCGTGATGAAGACGCCGCCCGCGACGGTGCTCATCAAGAAGGCGGCGAAGATCGACAAGGGTTCGCCGAAGCCGCACACCGACAAGGTCGGGACGATCACGCGTGCGCAGGCCGAGGAGATCGCGAAGGCGAAGATGCCCGACCTCACCGCGGCCGACATGGATGCCGCCGTGCGCAGCATCGCCGGATCCGCGGCGAGCATGGGCATCATCGTGGAGGGCGTGTAATGGCTCGCTTGACGAAACGGCAGAAGGCGCTGCGCGACGCCGTCGACCGGCAGAAGGCCTACGCGCTGGCCGACGCGCTGCAGACGGTGAAGACGACGGCCACCGCGAAGTTCGACGAATCGATCGACGTCGCGGTGCAGCTCGGCGTCGACCCGAAGAAATCCGACCAGGTCGTGCGCGGCTCGGTCGTGCTGCCGGCCGGCACCGGCAGGAGCGTGCGCGTCGCGGTGTTCACGCAGGGCGAGAAGGCCGAGGCCGCGCGTGCGGCGGGCGCCGACATCGTCGGCATGGAAGACCTCGCCGAGCAGGTGCGCGCGGGCAACCTGAACTTCGACGTCGTCGTCGCTTCGCCCGATGCGATGAAAGTCGTCGGCACGCTGGGCCAGATTCTCGGCCCGCGCGGCCTGATGCCGAACCCGAAGGTCGGCACGGTCACGCCCGACGTCGTCACCGCGGTGAAGAACGCGAAGGCGGGCCAGGTGCAGTACCGCACCGACAAGGCCGGCATCGTGCACGCGTCGATCGGCCGCGCCTCGTTCGGCGTCGAGCAGCTCGAGACGAACATCCGCGCGCTGGTCGAGGCATTGAACCGTGCCAAGCCGGCGGCGTCGAAAGGCATCTACCTGCGCAAGGTGGCGGTGTCGAGCACGATGGGGATCGGCGTGAAGGTCGATACCGCGTCCTTCTCCGCCGCAGCCGCGGCCGCTTGAGCCGGCGCAGAAGAACTTTGGGCCGCGAGCCGGCCGCCGAGCCGAGCGGGTTCGCCCGCGAAGCCAGGCAACCGGCCCGCGGGTTGTCAAAGACCGCAGGGCGCCGAATGCCGCAAGGCACGAGGCCTTAATCCGCGAGCCGAAGCGAGCGCGCGAGCGCGAAGCGAAGCCCGCACCCTGCGCAGATGGCGGAACCCGAAGCGAGAGTTTCACCGGACGGTCCTGCAGGGACGGTCTCGAACGACTCGGACTCGGAACGCCGACGGAGGGAAGGCGGAAGGCAGTACCCCTTCCTCTCCGGTTACACGGCGCGTAGCGCCACATTCTGGAAGAAGCAATGGCTTTGAACCGAGAAGCGAAAGCGACCGTCGTCGCCGAAGTCTCCGCCGAAGTGGCGAAGGCGCAGGCGATCGTCGTCGCCGAGTACCGAGGTCTGGAAGTCGGAGCGATCACCGCGCTGCGCAAGCAGGCGCGGGGGCAGGGCGTGTACCTGCGCGTGTTGAAGAACACGCTCGCGCGCCGCGCCGTCGCCGGAACGCCGTTCGAAGGGCTCAACGACCACCTGGTCGGGCCGCTCATCTACGGCTTTTCGAGCGATCCGGTGTCGGCCGCGAAGGTGCTGAACAACTTCGCCAAGGACAACGACAAGCTGGTGCTGAAGGCCGGCGCGATGCCGAATGCCGTTCTCGACGAGAACGGCGTGAAGCAGCTCGCCGCGATGCCCAGCCGCGAGGAGTTGCTCTCGAAGCTGCTCGGCACGATGCAGGCGCCGATCGCCCAGTTCGTCCGCACGCTCAACGAGGTGCCGGGCCGTTTCGCCCGTACCCTCGCCGCCGTGCGCGACCAGAAGGAGCAGGCGGCAGCCTGAGCCGCAGGGCGAACGGACGAACCCTTTCCGATTTTTCCGACACGAACCGATCCGAACCGTACGGAGTAACCGAAAAATGGCACTGAACAAGGAAGAGATCCTCGACGCGATCGCCGGCATGTCCGTGCTCGAGCTGTCCGAGCTGATCAAGCAGATGGAAGAGAAGTTCGGCGTATCGGCCGCCGCCGCAGCCGTCGCCGCCGCGCCGGCCGCCGGCGCTGGTGCCGCCGCGCCGGCCGCAGAGGAGCAGACCGAATTCACGGTCATGCTGCTCGGCGCCGGCGAGAAGAAAGTCGAGGTGATCAAGGTCGTCCGCGCGGCGACCGGTCTCGGCCTGAAAGAGGCCAAGGATCTCGTCGACGGCGCGCCCAAGCCCGTCAAGGAAGGCATCGCGAAGGCCGACGCCGAGGCGCTCAAGAAGCAGCTCGACGACGCCGGCGCGAAAGTGGAGATCAAGTAAGCGTTGACGCTTCTTCGCACGCGACCCCTGTCCACCGCTCGCCCGCAGGGGCGGGCGGTCGGGCGCGGTCGCGTCCGCGCCGACCGTGCGCTGCACGGGAACGCGGTTTGCCGACTCGCCCAGAGCCGGCAAACCCCGTTCTCCGGAGCCTCGATGTCCGGAAAGTCGTTCCGGGATGCCCCGCCGCGCGGGGCTACCTCATCGGCCGCCCCGCCTTTCGCCATTCGTTCCTGCGCGACCGCCGCCCCCGGTCGCTGCTGCATCCCCATTGTCTCCCGCTAGACACGGAGTGTTCATGGCCACCGCTTCCCCGTACTCGTTCACCGAGAAAAAGCGCATCCGCAAGAGCTTCGCCAAGCGGCGCGTGGTCCTCGACGTGCCGTACCTGCTGACGACGCAGATCGAGTCGTACCAGCAGTTCCTGCAGGCAGACGTCGAGCCCGGCTCGCGTCGTCCGGAAGGCCTGCAGGCGGCGTTCGGGTCGGTGTTTCCGATCGTCTCGCACAACGAGTTCGCGCGCCTCGAGTTCGTCAACTACACGCTCGGCAACGCGCCCTTCGACGTCAAGGAGTGCCAGCAGCGCGGGCTCACCTTCTGCGCGCCGCTGCGCGCGAAGGTGCGCCTCGTCATCATGGATCGCGAGGCGGCGCGGCCGACGGTGAAGGAGGTGAAGGAGCAGGAGGTCTACATGGGCGAGATCCCGCTCATGACGACCAACGGCTCGTTCATCATCAACGGCACCGAGCGCGTCATCGTCTCGCAGCTGCACCGTTCGCCGGGCGTGTTCTTCGAGCACGACCGCGGCAAGACGCACAGCTCGGGCAAGCTGCTGTTCTCGGCCCGCATCATTCCGTACCGCGGTTCGTGGCTCGACTTCGAGTTCGACCCGAAGGACATCCTCTACTTCCGCGTCGACCGTCGCCGCAAGATGCCGGTGACGATCCTGCTGAAGTCGATCGGGCTCACTCCCGAGCAGATCCTCGCGCACTTCTTCGCGTTCGACAGCTTCCGCCTGATGAACGAAGGTGCGCAGCTCGAGCTCGTCCCCGAGCGGCTGCGCGGCGAGATGGCGCGCTTCGACATCGTCGACCGCGACGGCAA
>JBIQJM010000192.1:0-3425 GCA_044507525.1 Burkholderiales bacterium | reverse complement strand
TGCCGCTGCACTTCGTCAACGAGGAGATCTCGCCGGCGGTGAAGCTCTCGTCGGGGATCATCGGACGCGTCATCACCGAGGTCGAGGTCAGCTGCCTGCCTGGCGCGCTGCCGAGCTTCATCGAGGTCGACCTCTCGCAGCTCGAGGCCGGCAAGTCGGTGCACCTGAGCGACATCGCGTTCCCGCAAGGCGTGGCGCCGGTGCTGCCCGCCAGCGAGAATCCGGTCGTCGTCACGGTGACGGTCCCCGGCTCCGCCGAGGAGGAACCCGAAGCCGCGCCGGCCGCGGCGACGCCTGCCGCGCCCGCGAAGAAGTCGTGACCGCCCCGGGCGGATCGCGCCGCCCAGCGCCCGTACGCCCCGGCGCAGTGCCGGCGCGACGCGCACAACGAGCCCGGGGTCGCCCCGGGCTTTTTGTTTGCGCCTTCCTCCGCGCCCCGATCGACCGATGAACCCGGACGCCGACCGACTGTGGACCGCCCCGCGCTGGACGCTCGCGGTGCTGCTGGCCGCGCTCGGCATGCTGGGGCCGTTCTCGATCGACACCTACCTGCCCGCGTTCTCCGGCATCGCACGCGCGCTCGACGCGACGCCGTTGCAGATGCAGCAGACGCTGTCCGCGTACCTGTTCGGCTACGCGTTCATGAACGTCTTCCACGGCGCCCTCGCCGACAGCTTCGGGCGGCGGCCGGTCGTGCTGTGGGGGATCGGCGTCTTCACGCTCGCTTCGGTCGGCTGCGCACTGGCGCCCACGATCGGCTGGCTGGTCTTCTTCCGCGCGCTGCAGGGACTTTCCACCGGCGCCGGCATCGTCGTGTCGCGCGCGGTGATCCGCGACATGTTCCCGCCGGACGAGGCGCAGCGCGTGATGTCGCAGGTGACGATCTACTTCGGCGTGGCCCCCGCGGTCGCGCCGATCATCGGCGGCTGGCTCTTCGTGCACGTCGACTGGCACGGCATCTTCTGGTTCCTCGCGCTCGTCGGGCTGCTCCTGTGGTCGGCGAACTGGCGCTGGCTGCCGGAGACGCTGCATCCGTCGCATCGGCAGCCGTTCGAGGTCCGCCACCTGATGCGCGGCTACTACCAGCTGCTGTCCGACCCGCGCTTCCTGCTGCTCGCGCTCGCCAGCGGCATCCCGTTCAACGGGATGTTCCTGTACGTGCTGGCGGCGCCCGAGTTCCTCGGCACGCACCTCGCGCTGGGCCCGACCGAGTTCTTCTGGTTCTTCCTGCTGACCATCACCGGCATCATGTCGGGCGCCTGGGTCAGCGGCCGCTTCGCAGGTCGGGTGCCGGCGAGAACGCAGATCCGCTATGGCTTCACCGTGATGTTCGGCATCGCCGTTGCCAACGTCCTCGCGAACCTGCTGTTCGAGCCGCAGGCCTGGTGGGCGCTGCCGCCGATCGCAGTGTTCTCGTTCGGCTGGGCGCTGAACGTGCCGGCCGTGACGCTGATGGTGCTCGACCTCTTTCCGCTGCGCCGGGGCATGGCTTCCTCGCTGCAGGCCGTGGTCGGCAGCGTCGCCAACGGGCTCGTTGCCGGAGTGATCGCGCCGCTCGTCATGCACTCCACCGTCGGGCTCGCGACGACGTCGCTGGCGATGCTCTGCATAGGGCTCGGAGCGTGGCTGCTGCTGCGCCATCGCTGGCCCTCGGTGGTGCGCGCGTCGAACGCACCGGTACAGCAGGGACAGGGAACTGCCGCATGAACGCGATCCGCCTGATCGTCGGCCTGGGGAACCCGGGGCCCGAGCACCAGCACGACCGGCACAACGCCGGCTTCTGGTTCGTCGACGCGCTCGCGCGCTCGCAGGGCGCTTCGCTCGTGCGCGAAGCCAAGTTCTTCGGGCTCGTCGGGCGCGCGCGCATCGGCAGCGACGCCGTGCACCTGCTCGAGCCGTCGACCTGGATGAACCGTTCGGGGCAGGCGGTGGCGGCGCTGGCGAACTTCTACCGGATCGCGCCGGCCGAGATCCTCGTCGCTCACGACGAGCTCGACCTGCTGCCCGGGCAGGCGAAGCTCAAGCGGGGCGGCGGGCACGCCGGGCACAACGGGCTGCGCGACATCCAGGCACGGCTGGGCAGCGCCGACTTCTGGCGGCTGCGGCTGGGCATCGGCCACCCGCGCAGCCTGCAGCTCGAGCAGGAGGTGGTCGACTTCGTGCTGCACCGGCCCGGCCGGGAGCAACGACAGCAGATCGACGATGCGATCGATCGCGCGCTCGACGCGATTGCGCTGCTCGTCGAAGGCGATCCGGAAGCGGCGATGCATCGGCTGCACACGCGCGGTTGACGCGCGAGCGGAACGCCCGCGGCAACGATGCGTTGCGCAATGCCTCAGAATGCCGGATTCGCAACGCACCGAACATCATGCCCGCCCGCATCGTCACGCATCGTTCCCAGATCCACGGCAACGGCGTCTTCGCCGCCACCGACATTCCGAAAGGCGAACGCCTGATCCAGTACAAGGGCACGCTGCTCACGCACGACGAAAGCGACCGCATGTATCCCGACAGCGTCGACACCGGGCACACGTTCCTGTTCGTGCTCAACGACGAGTACGTGCTCGATGCGAACCGCAACGGCAACAGCGCCCGCTGGATCAACCACAGCTGCCGCCCGAACTGCGAGGCGGTGCTCGTCGAGGACGAGAACGGCGACCGGCGCCGCGATCGGGTGTACATCGAAGCGATCCGCGCGATCGCACGCGGCGAGGAGCTCACCTACAACTACGGCATCGTGCTCGACGTTCCGCACACGCCGGCGATGAAGCGGATCTGGGCGTGCCGATGCGGGGCGCGCAACTGCACGGGGACGATCCTGCAGCCGAAGCGCAGGAAGAAGGCCGCGTAGCTCAGCCGGCCTTCAGCCAGGGCTGCAGCGCGAGGCGCCTCGCCTCGAAGGCGCGGATCTCGTCGCTTCGCTGCAGCGTGCGCTCGATCTCGTCCCAGCCCGCCAGCAGCGCCTGCTTGGCGCGCGGCGCGACGTCGAAGCGCCATTCGCGATCGCCGGCGCCCAGCCGCTGCGACGGCAGGTCGATCTCCCACTCGGGGACGGCCTGCGACCGCACCCGGTCGAACAGCCCGTCGACCTCCCGCGCGGGCAGCGCGACCGGCAGCAGGCCGTTGGCGATCGCGTTGTCGGCGAAGATCGATGCGAACGACGGAGCGACGATCGCGCGAAAGCCGAAATCGCGCAGCGCCCACACCGCGTGTTCGCGACTCGATCCGCAACCGAAGTTCTCCCGGGCGAGCAGTATCGACGCCCGCCGCCAGGGCTCGCGGTTGAGCACGAAGTCGGGGTTCTCGCGGCGCTTCGAATGATCGCTGTCGAGGTCGCCGGGGTCGAGATAGCGCCAGTTGTCGAAGAGCACCGGTCCGAAGCCGCTCGCGGCGATCGAGCGGCCGTACTGCTTCGGGAAGATCGC
>JBIQJM010000191.1:0-3428 GCA_044507525.1 Burkholderiales bacterium | reverse complement strand
GTCTCGACGAGGATGTGGCTCGGCCGGTATTCCTTCTCGCCGACCTGCGTCTTGAGCCGGTCGTACTCGGCCTGGATCTCCTCGTCGGTGATCGGGTGCGCCTTCAGGTGGTCGCGGATCGTCGCGCGGATCAGGATTTCCTGGCGCGCGTTCTCCAGTTGCCGCTGCACGTCGCTGTTGCGCGCCAGGCCCTTCTTCTCGGCCTCCTGGACGAACAGCTCGCGAGCGATCAGCTCGTCGCGCACCGCGGCGCGCAGCTCCGGGGTATCGGAGCGGCCCTGCGCGGCGAGCACCTGGACGAACTCGTCGACCCGTTCCTTGGGAATCGGCTTGTTGTTGACGATCGCGGCGTTCTGCGCGAAGGCGAACGATGCGATCGGAAGCAGCACGAGCGCTGCGGTCCGCGCGAGACGCAGCGAACGGTTCCGGTGCGACATAAAGGATCCTCGTACAGGCATGAAGGATGCGCGGACTGCGCAGATCGGCGGGACGGCCGCGGGGAAGGGCGGCTCAGGCTTCGGCGGAAGAACCGTCGGGTCTCTCGGTGGGCGTGAGGGCTTCGATCGCGAGCGCGTGAATGCGCTGCGGCATCCAGTCGTGAACGGCATCATACACGAGGCGATGGCGCAGCACGGTGCGCAGTCCGTCGAAGCGGCTGCTGACGATGCGGACGTGGAAATGCCCGGCGCCACCGGCCGCTCCCGCGTGACCCGCATGAAGCGCGCTGTCGTCGCGCAGGGCGATGTCGGCGTCGGGAAAGGCGCCTGCCAGCCGCTCGCGGATCTCGTCGAGCGTGGGACGCCTCAGGTGCTCCCTCAGGTGCTCCGTCACGGGCTTTCTTCCTGCACGTGGCGCCCGACGTACAGCGCCTGCACGAGGACGAACGCCAGCGTCAGCCCCGTGGTGCCGAAGAGCTTGAAGTTCACCCAGGTGTCCGTCGGGAAGCGGTAGGCGACGAACAGGTTCAGCGCCGCCATCACGACGAAGAACGCCATCCACAGCAGGTTCAGCCGCGACCAGATCGACTCGGGCAGCGCGATCTGCTTCCCCATCGCGGAGCGGACCAGGTTGCGGCCGAACAGCAGCTGGGCCGCGCCGAGAACCAGGGCGAACAGGCCGTACAGCACCGTGGGCTTCCACTTGATGAAGGTCTCGTCCTGCAGCAGCAGCGTCATGCCGCCGAACAGGACGATGATCGCCAGGCTCGTCCACTGCATCCCCTCGACGCGCTTGCGACGCGCGAGCAGCCAGCCGATCTGCACGATGCTCGCCACGATCGCGACGGCGGTGGCGACGTAGATGTCGGCCACCTTGTAGGCGACGAAGAACAGTACGACGGGGAACAGGTCGAAGAGCAGCTTCATGCCCGCAGTATATGATCGCGGATTCCCTGGAGACCGCCGATGGCCGAACGTACCCGAAATCGCCGCAACACGCTCGAACGCCGCTGCCTGCCGAAGTCGCTCAAGCGCCTGTTCAAGGGCTCGAAGACGCCGATCTTCCGCATGCTCGAGAAGGTCAAGCGCAGCTGATCGCCCCGCCCCCCGGCCGGCGGCGCCTCATTGCCCGTCGGACGGCTCGAAGCGCAGCGACGCGGAGTTGATGCAGTAGCGCAGGCCGGTCGGGGGCGGCCCGTCCTCGAACACGTGGCCGAGATGCGCATCGCAGGCTGCGCACAGCACCTCGGTGCGGCGCATGCCGTGGCTCGTGTCCACGCGCTGCGCGACGTTGCGCTCGTCGATCGGCGACCACCAGCTGGGCCAGCCGCTGCCCGATTCGTATTTCCGGTCCGACGCGAAGAGGGGCGTCCCGCAGCAGACGCAGACGTAGCGCCCCGGCTCGTGGTGATCGTAGTATCGGCCGGTGAACGCGCGCTCGGTCGCTCCGCGGCGCGCGATCGCGAATTCCTCCGACGACAGCTGCTCGCGCCACTGCGCGTCGCTCTTCTCGACGCGTGCGGGTCGTTCCGTGTCCATCATCGATTCCTCCGTCATCGGCCCATTCTAGGCCTAGAATTCCGTCGACCGGCGCGAACCGGGAACACCGAGGATCAGGAGACGAGGAAGAGAACATGCAAGGCTTGATGATGGACATGCCGCTGCTGGTGTCGAGCATCCTGCAGCACGCGGCGCGCCACTTCGGCGATACCGAGATCGTTTCGCGCCGGGTCGAAGGCGACCTGCACCGCTACACCTATGCCGACTGCGAACGGCGCTCGCGCAAGCTCGCCGATGCGTTCGTTCGCCAGGGCGTCGGCATCGGCGACCGCGTGGCGACGCTGGCCTGGAACGGCTACCGGCACATGGAGCTCTACTACGCGGTAGGCGGCATGGGCGCCGTGATCCACACGCTGAACCCGCGGCTGCATCCGCAGCAGATCGCGTGGATCATCAACCACGCCGGCGACGTTCACCTGGCCTTCGACCTCACGTTCCTGCCGATCGTCGAGGCCATCGCGCAGCACTGCCCGAACGTCAGGAGCTGGATCGCGATGTGCGATGCCGACCGGCAGCCGGGCTCGGAGAAGGTCGCGAACCTCGTGAACTACGAGAGCCTGCTCGGGCAGGGCAGCGACGATTACGAATGGCCCCAGCTCGACGAGCGCAGCGCCGTCGGGCTGTGCTACACCTCGGGCACCACGGGCAATCCGAAGGGCGCGATGTACACCCATCGTTCCACGGTGCTGCACGCCTACGGCTCGGCGCTGCCCGACGCGATGGGCGCCTCGTCGCGCGATTCGATCCTTCCGGTCGTGCCGATGTTCCACGTCAATGCATGGGGCATTCCGTACTCGGCGCCGCTGGTCGGCGCGAAGCTCGTCTTCCCCGGTCCGCAGCTCGACGGCAAGTCGCTGTACGAGCTGTTCGAGGCCGAGGGCGTCACCTACTCCGCGGGCGTGCCCACCGTCTGGCTCGGGCTCCTGCAGCACCTGAAGCAGGCAGGAGTGAAGTTCTCGACGCTGAAGCGCACGGTGATCGGCGGCTCCGCCTGTCCGCCGGCCATGATCCGCACCTTCCGCGAGGAGTACGACGTCGAGGTCATCCACGCGTGGGGCATGACCGAGATGTCGCCGCTGGGAACGCTGTGCAAGCTGCAGAACAAGCACCTGAAGCTGCCCGAGGAAGCGCAGCGCAAGCTGCTCGAGAAGCAGGGGCACGTCATCTTCGGCGTCGACATGAAGATCGTCGACGACGAGGACAACGAACTGCCGTGGGACGGCGAGACCTTCGGCAACCTGATGGTGCGCGGACCGTGGGTCGTCAAGGAGTACTTCCGCGGCGAGGGGGGCGACCCGTTGCACTATGACGCCGACGGCCGGGGGTGGTTCCCCACCGGAGACGTCGCGACGATCGACGCCGACGGCTACATGCAGATCACCGACCGCAGCAAGGACGTCATCAAGTCGGGCGGCGAGTGGATCAGCTCGA
>JBIQJM010000045.1:0-23888 GCA_044507525.1 Burkholderiales bacterium | reverse complement strand
CGACCTACGACTGGGGCGCGCGCTTCGACGCGGAGGTGAAGGCGGTCATGACCTCCGATCCGAGCCACCTGCCCTCGGTCGCATCGCACGGCGACTACCGCCTCTCGGTGCCGACGCCCGAGCACTTCCTGCCGCTCGTCTATCTCGCCGGCCTGTGCAGCGCGGCGAACGAGCCGGCGCGCGCGTTCGCCGAAGGCGGCCAGATGGGGTCGATCACGATGACGAGCTACCTGCTCGGCGCGCTCGATCTGCCCCGGTCGCAGGTCGATGCCGGCGGTGCGCAGTTGCCGGACCCGGCGGCGGTCCCCCCGGAGCAGACGAACCTGTAGCGCATCGGAACCTGCAGCGCATCGTCTCGACACGCGCCGGCGACGCGATCACGCCGGGCTGCTCGAGGACTCGTGCCATGCCTGGCGGAAGACGGCGGCCGCTCCCGTCAGCGCAAGGACGCCGAAGATCCCGGCAATGACCAGGTCCGGCCACGCGCGCCCGGTGCCGAAGACGCCGAGTGCGGCGAGCAGCACCGCCACGTTGCCGAGGGCGTCGTTGCGCGAGCAGATCCATGCCGACCGCCTGTTCGCGTCGCCCGCCCGGTAGCGGTACAGCAGCCAGGCGACGCCGACGTTCGCCGCGAGCGCGGCGAAGCCGACCGCGCCCATCGTCAGCGCCTCGGGCGTCGCACCCTGCACCGCGTTCCAGAGCGCCTTGCCGAGCACGAATACGCCGAATGCGCCCATCGTCGCGGCCTTGACCATCGCCGCGCGCGAACGGACGGCGAGCGCCATGCCGAGCACGGCGAGCGAGATCGCGTAGTTCGCCGAATCGCCGAGGAAGTCGATCGAGTCGGCGAGCAGCGACACCGAATCCGCCACGCGCGCGGCCGCGACCTCGACCGCGAACATCGCCGCGTTGACGAGCAGCGCCAGCCACAGGATGCTGCGAAAGCGGGAAAAGTCGCCGCCCTGGCGAGGGCAGCAGCAGCGTTCGGCCAACCGGAAGCCTCCTGCGTGCCGCGGCGGACGGGTCCCGATCACCCGTCGCGCGTCAGCACCTCGAGCCGATGTCCATCGGGGTCGTCGAAATAGAACCCGCGGCTGCCGTCGCGCACGTAGGTCTCGTTCGGACGCAGGTGGCCGGGATCGGCCCACCAGCCAAGGCCGCGCGCGCGCACGCGCGCGAAGACCGCCTCGTATTCTCCGCCCGAAACGGCGAAGGCGTAGTGCGCACGGTCGAAGGGTTCCGCGGCGTCGATGTAGTCGAGCGTCACGCCGTTGGCGAGCGTCACCGTCGCGAAGCGCCCGACTGCTTCGGGCGGCGGCAGTCCGAGGACGCTCGACAGGAACGCAGCGCTCGCTTGCCGATCGCTCGCATGCACGATCGTATGATCGAGACGGGCGGGCATCGCAGGCCTCCTTTCGGTGCGCCATGGCCGATGCAGATCGGTCGGCGCCGGAGGAATCGAGCTTACGGCAACGAGCCGAGCGCGCTGCCGGCTCCGGACGCATCGTCCCGGGCGCAAGGCTGCCGCACCGCGTATCGTCTCGCTGTCCGCGGCCTCGCCGCCGCGCCCGGAGCGCGATCGTGCCCGATTTCGCCGACTTCCTCGACGCGAAGTTCGATCTCGACGAACGCAGCCTCGCGCCCGACGTGCGCCGCGCCTGCTTCGCTCGCCTCGCGCACCGGGACCGCTTGCGCTGCCTGGATCTGGGCAGCGGCCTCGGTGCGATGATCCGGCGCGTGCTCGACGCGCAACTGCCTGCCCGGGACATCGAGCTCGTCGCGCTCGACCGCGACCCCGGGCTGTCGGCCCGCGCACGGGCGACGCTCGCCGGATTCCTCGTCCGCCGCGGCTTCGTCGTGCGAGACGCGCCCGCAGCGTCGGAGGACGAAGCCGATCGCATCGAAGCGAGCGACGGCCGCCGTCGGGTGGGGCTGCGCTTCGCCTGCCGCCAGGCCGAGCGCTTCGAGCCCGGCCCGGGCGAGCGCTTCGACCTCGTCACCGCGCACGCTTTCCTCGACCTCGTGCCGATGCGCCCGTTGCTCGAGCGCGTGGCCGGCTGGCTCGCAACCGACGGGCTGCTCTACGCCACGCTGAACTACGACGGCGGGACCACGCTCTTTCCGCCCTACGCCGACACTGCGTTCGAGACGCGCCTGCTCGAGCGCTACGACGCATCGATGGAGGAACGGCGCGTGGACGGCATGCCGACGGGCGGCGCCCGTTCGGGCCGGCGCCTGCACGCGATGCTGCCGCAGGCGGGCTTCGAGATCGTCGCGTATGCGAGCTCCGACTGGAACGCCGTGCCGCACGACGACGGACGACTGCGCGCCGCGGATGCGGTGGTGGTGTCGGTGCTGCTCGACGCCTTGCGGCGGGAGAACGAGGCGCACTGCGATCGCGAGCGGCTCGCCGACTGGTATCGGGATCGACGCCGCCTGCAAGAGGCACGACGCCTCGGCGCGATCGTTCACCAGATCGACGTACTGGCCGCGCTATCCCCGGCAGTCGGAGGGGACGACCCGGCCGGCCCGTTCGCCGGCTTGACCGCCCGCACGTAGCAGCCGCCTCGCAGCGCATCGACGTGCAGCGCCGACCCGACGCGGTCGAGGATGCGCATCGTCGATGCCGCCCAGCGCGGCATGTCTCCGGCCGGCACGAAGCGCCAGAACCCGAGCGTCGACATTTCGAGTCCGGCATCGGCGAGCAGCGCCGGCCATCGGGCCGGTGCGACGAAACGGTCGGTGCTCAGGTGCCGGGTGTCGAGTCCCAGCCGGGGTGCGAGCTGCGCATACCAGGCGTAGCTCCCGTTCGGCGACAGGCAGGCGAAGACGCCCTGCGGTCGCAGCACGCGCGCGACTTCCGCCAGCACCGCCGGCTGGTCGAGCATGTGCTCGAAGGCGCCGACGCACAGGACCACGTCGACCGAATCGGCGGCGACGCTCGAAAGCCGCTCGGCGCGCTCCACGGCGAAGCGCACGCGCGCCCGCTGCGCGCTCCGCGCGCGCGCCGCCTTCGCCGCGGCGATCATCTTCGGAGAGGCGTCGACGCCGACCGATGCCTCGAAGAGCGGCGCGAGCGCCAGCAGGTGCATCGCGTTGCCGCAGCCGATCTCGACCAGCAGCGAACGACGTTCGGGCAGCAGGCGACGGATCAACGCGAGGCGCTCGTGCAGCGCCCGCTGCGCGTCGCCGTGGCAGTCGTGGTACTCCTGCGCAAGCGCGTCGAAGAAACGCAGGACGTCGTCGGCATCGCGCACCTCGCGCGTACGCAGGCGAGCCGGCGCGTGCGACGCGGCGGTCGCGGACGGCCGATAGAGCTCGACGATCGCCACGACGAAGGACGCGACCAGCAGCAGCGTCATCGCGGCCATCCATGGTTCGTACAGCGCCGGAAAGGGCGTGAACGATGCGATCAACGCGCTCGCCGTGCCGAAGAAGATCCAGCGCCCGAGCGGACTGCGCCGTTCCTTCGGCTGCGGCGGGCGGGCGAGCATCAGGAAGACGACGAAGCCGTAGCGCAGCAGCCCGGGCAGCAGGATCCAGGCGCCGAAGCGCCCCGCATCGTGAAGCAGCAGGCACAGCACGAGCATCAGCAGCGCATCGGATTCCTTGTCGAAATACTCGCCGAACTCGGACGCGAGCCCGTTGCGGCGTGCGATCCAGCCGTCGACGCCGTCGAGCGCGAAGACGACAGCGGCGCCCGCGGCGACCGCGAGCGGACCGGTCGTCGCGAGCGCGGGCAGCGCCAGCGTGCCGGCGAGCCGCACGGCGGTCACCCAGTTCGCCGAGCCGAAGGATCCGGGCGACGATCGCGGCGCCTCGTGCTCGCGGACGAGCGCCACGAAGGAGAGCGACGCCAGCGCCGCGAGCCACCAGGGCGACGAGAAGGCGACCGCCAGCACCGTGGCGCACAGGACGACGAGCGCGTGGCGCCGGCTCCAGTCGACGAGCCGATCCGACCGGGTGGACGGCGACGGCTCGGCGACCGTATGCAAGGCGGCGTGCCCTCGGTTGCGTACGGCGATCGGGTGCGGCGCTTGCGTGCGGGTCGCCTGCGACGGCCGGGTGCGGCGGTCGCGCGCGACCGCCCCGTCAAGCGCGGCTTCCCCGCGTCCTGCGCGGCGCCGGCATCGGCACCATCACCGGCTGCCCCGGCGCCGTGCAGCCGACGTCGCAGCAGCGCCCCGGCTGTCGATTGCGCGTGATCGGCCGGTCGCGATCGGCGACGACGCCGCGCTCGAGCAGCCGCTCGACGAGCTCGACCTTGCTGCCCACCGGATAGTTGCGCCAGATCTCCTGCTTCATCGCCGCCGGCGAGCCGCCGCCGTGCAGGCTGATCAGCGAATACCAGCCGCCCTGGTACGACGCGGTCAGGTCCTCGAGGAAACGGGCGGTCTCGATGCGCCGGTCGTACGGAACGTCGGGATTCGCCCGCAGCACCTCGGCGAGCGTTGCGGCGGTGGCCGGGTTGTGGTCCTCGTCGGGCCCGGGCAGCGCGACGACGAGACCGCCCGAGACCTCGTGCGCGAGCCGGTGCATGTCGTAGATCTGCGTGGCGAGCAGCAGCTTGCCGATGTTGGCGAAGACCGGGTCGGGCATGAAGACGCCGCTCGCCTCGTCGCGGGTCGCGTACACGCTGGCGGCGACGCCGCAGGCGTAGAAGCCTTCGACGATCTTGATCAGCTCGACCATCGGCTCGCGCAGGTTGGCCTTCGCGCCGGGGTCGTCGAAGCCGTTGGCCTCGCACATCAGCGCACCCGCGCCGATCAGCAGGTCGCCGAAGCCGGCGCGCGCCGCGATGCAGGTGTGTCGATGGTGCGTCGCATAGCTGTAGGTGAGCACGTGGCTGTGCTCCCATTCGGCGTCGAAGAACACGCGTTCCCACGGAACGAAGACGCGATCGAATAAGACGACCGCGGTCGACTGGCCGTAGCGGCGGGAGAACAGCGCGTCGCCGTGCTCTAGCTTCTCGCCCGGCCGACCCGCCGGACGCGCGACGATCGTGACGCCCTGCGCGTCGACCGGCACCGCGCAGCAGACGGCGAAGTCGGCGTCGTCGCGGCCCATGCTGCGGCTGGGCATCACGAGCAGTTCGTGCACGTAGGGCGCGCCGGTGACGATCGCCTTGGTGCCGCTGAGGACGATCCCCTTCGCGTCGCGCTCGACGACGTGAACGTAGCTGTCGGGGTTGGCCTGCTCGTGGGGCTTGCGGCTGCGGTCGCCCTTCGCGTCGGTCATCGCGATGCCGATCGCGAGGTCGCGATCCTGCACGTCGTCGCGATAGGCCTCGAAGCGCGCACGGTGCTCGGTGCAGCCGCGCGCGTCGTCGATCGCCGCGACCGCCTGCGCCAGTCCGCAGAGCGCGTCGTGCGCGAGGTAGCGCTGCGCGCAGCCGGTTTCCTGGCACAGCAGGCGAACCGCCTCGAGCTTGTTCAGCAGATCGCCGGCCGACTCGTCGACGTGCAGCATCCGGTTGACGATGCGATTGCGCGTCGACTGGTTGGCCAGCGCGACCGGCGCGCGCGCGGGGTCGAGCGCGAAGTCGTAGGTGTAGGCGAGCGCGTTGACGCCCGGCCGCAGCGTCGGCTCGTCGGCGACGCTCTCCACGCGCCGGCCGTCGACGTAGACGACCGGATGCAGGCGACGCAGCGATTCGCGGTACTCGTCTGCGCTCATCCGCTTCGCTTTCGACGGTGCAGCGTCGGCAATGTCCATGCGGTCTCCCGGGTGGTGCAGGGGCGGATCGTGAAAGATGAACGCTGTTCGATCCTGGGGTCAATGTTTACACTCCCTACGCGTTCCGGACGCGATTCCGGGGCGCCCGCCGAGGAGAAGCCATGGACACGATCGACGCCGGGCGCTGCGCGCTCGTCCTGGTCGACTATCAGGCGCGCCTGATGCCGGCCGTGCACCGCGCACCGGAGGTGCTCGCATGCGCACTGCAGCTCGCGCGGGCCGCGCGCGTGCTCGGCATCCCGGTCGTCGGCACCGAGCAGAATCCCGCCGGCCTGGGGCCGAACGTCGAGCAGCTGCGTGCCTGGTGCGACGCGACCGTCGCCAAGATGCACTTCGACGCCTGCAACGACGCGCTTTGCGCCACGCTCGACGAGCTCGCGCCGCGCACCCGGCAGGTCGTCGTCGCCGGCTGCGAAGCGCACGTCTGCCTGCTGCAGACCGCGCTGGGCCTGCTGCGCCGCGAACGCCGCGTCTGGGTCGTCGAGGCGGCGTGCGGGTCGCGCCGCCCCTCCGATCACGGGCTCGCGATGCAGCGCCTGCAGCAGGCGGGCGCCACGATCGTCTCGCCGGAGATGGTGCTGTTCGAATGGCTGGGAACGAGCGAGCACCCGCGATTCCGCGAACTGCTCGAGATCGTCAAGATGGTGCCCGTCGAGATCGGCTGAGCCTCGGCACTGCAGGGGCGGCTCGCCCGACCGCCTACGCGGACATCGACCGCGGGCGGCGCAAAGGCAGTACGATGGGCCGTCGCCTTTCCGCGAACGAGGCCCCGCTCGTGCACGCGCTGCCCCGCTTCGACGAACGTTTCGCGATGCCCGAGGAGATGGCGTTCCTGCGTCCGCTCGCCAGTCGCCTCGTCGCGCACCGCCGCTGGATGCGCGAGCGTCCGTTCGTCACGCTGAGCTGGTCGCAGAGCATCGACGGCAGCGTGTCGGTGTCGCGCACGCGACCCTATTCGCTGAGTTGCGCGAAGACGCTCGAGATGACGCATCGCCTGCGGGCGCTGCACGATGCGTTGCTCGTCGGCGTGAACACGGTGCTCAGCGACGACCCGCAGCTCACGGTCCGTCATTGCCTCGGCGACGATCCCCTGCCGGTCGTTCTCGACAGCGCGCTGCGTTTCCCGGAGAGCGCGCGCCTGCTGCAGCACCCCACCCACCGGCCGATCCTCGTCACCACCGACCGTGCGCCCGAAGCGAAGGCGGCGCGGTTGATCGCGTTGGGCGCACGCGTGCATCGTGTCGCGCGGCGGGCGCACGGGCGCGTAGACCTCGGCGCGGCCCTCGACCGCCTCGCGTCGATCGGTGTGCGCTCGGTGATGGTCGAAGGCGGCGCGACCGTCATCCAGTCGATCCTCGACGCGCAGCTCGCCGACTACTGCATCGTCACGATCGCGCCGAAGTTCCTCGGCGGCGTGAAGGCGCTCGAGCACCCGTGCCGGCCGCGCGACGAGTCGCCGCCTTCGATCGTCGATTGCCGCTACCAGGCGCTCGGTTCCGACCTCGTCGCATACGGGCCGCTGGGCCTTCGATGAAGGCGCGTGCGATCCATCACGTCGCCACGAGGCGGGTGGCGGTGGGTCACGCGAGCCTGCCCGCGCTCGGTCCGCACGACGTCCTGATCCGCACGCTGTACTCGGCGATCAGCCCGGGTACCGAATCGCTCGTCTTTCGCGGGGGCTTCCCGCCGGGAATGCCGCTCGATGCGGGCCTCGCCGGCCTGCGCGGGACCTTCTCCTATCCCTTCGCCTACGGCTACGCGCTCGTCGGCGAGGTCGTCGACGCCGGCACGCAGGTCGATCGGGCCTGGCTGCAGCGGCGCGTGTTCGCCTTCCACCCGCACCAGGACTACGCGGTGGCGCCGCTTTCCGAGATCGTCGCCGTTCCCGCCGAGATCGAGCCGCTCGCCGCGCTGTTCCTGCCGAACATGGAGTCGGCGGTGAGCTTCGTGCTCGACGCCGAACCGCGTCTGGGCGAGCGCGCGATGGTGTTCGGCCAGGGCGTCGTCGGCCTGCTCACGACCGCGCTGCTCGCCGAGTTCCCGCTCGCGCTGCTGGCGAGCGCGGACCCGATCGCGCACCGGCGCGAACGCTCGCTCGGCCTGGGCGCCCGGCTGTCGATCGATCCCGGCGATCCGGCGCAGTGCGCCGCGCTGCACGAACGCCTGTTCGCCGAACGCGACGACGACGGGCTCGACCTGGCGATCGAACTGTCGGGCAACGCGGCGGCCTTGAACCAGGCCATCGAGCTCGCCGGCTTCGATGCGCGCGTCGTCGTGGCGTCGTGGTACGGAGCCGAGCGTGCCGTGCTCGACCTCGGCGCGCACTTCCACCGACGGCGCATCGCGCTGGTCTCGAGCCAGGTGAGCCGCATCGCACCGCGGCTCTCGGGTCGCTGGAGCAAGCGCCGCCGCCTCGACGCGGCCTGGGACGCGATCGTGCGCCTGGGGCCGCAAGGCTTCGTCACGCATCACTTCCGCTTCGACGACTGCCAGCGGGCCTTCGAGCTGGTGAGCGACCGCGCCGACGGCGTCCTGCAGGCGGTGTTCGAATATCGATGACCGACGGAGCCTCCTCGATGTACCAGCTGTCGATCCAGCGCGACTTCATCGCCCGGCACCGCCTCGTGGGCGGCGACTGGGGCGCCGAGAACGAAACGCACGGCCACCGCTATCGCGCCGAGATCCTCGTCGAAGGCAGGGAGCTCGACGAACACGGCTTCCTCGTCGACATCGTCCAGCTGCGGGCAGCGGTCGACGACGTGGTCGCCCGGCTGCGCGACCGGGTGCTCAACGAGCTGCCGGCCTTCGAAGGACTGAACCCCAGCCTCGAGCACTTCGCACGGGTCTTCCACGCGATGCTGGCGCCGGGCGTCGACGGGCGGCGGCTCGCGCTGACCGTGCGCCTGTGGGAGAACGACCACGACTGGGCCGCGTACCGACGGTAGCCGCGTGAGGCCGCCGCCGTCGCCGGTCGAGCTGCTGCACCCTCCCCTGCATCGGCCGTCGGGCGGCAACGTCTACGATCGTTGTCTTCTCGAGGCGGCGCAGCGCGCCGGGTTTCCGTTGTCGTCGGTCGTCGTCGCGCCCGGCGAGATCGAGCGCCGCTTCGACGAGCGCAGCGAAGCGTTCCGTGTGTGGGACGGCCTGCTGCTCGAAAGGCTCGCGCGCGGGCGCAGGCTCGAACGCGGCCGCTGGGGCGTGCTGCTGCACTGGCTGCCCTCGCAGGATCCGGCGCTCGGCGACACCGCGCGCACGGCGCTCGAGTCGCTCGAGCGCGCACTCGTCGAGGCGTCGCGCGTCGTGCTCGTGTCCGGCGCCTCGCTGGAACGAAGGCTGCGCCAGCGGCATCCGGGCGCTGCGATCACGGCCTGCGAACCGGGCCTGCGCGACGCCTTCCGGCGACCTGCGCACGACACGGCCGTGCGCAGCTCGCATTGCGTGGAGCTGCTGACCGTCGCGAACCTCGTTCCGGCCAAGGGCCTCGTCGAACTGCTGCCGCTGCTCGCATCGCTGCGGACGCTCTCCTGGCGCTGGCACGTCGTCGGCGATCGCAATGCCGATCCGGACTGCACGCGACGCTTCGACGAGGCGGCGCGCGCACTCGGGCTGTCGTCGCGCATCGTCGCCCACGGCGCGCTCGACGACCGCGCGGTCGTCGAACGGATGGACCGCGCCGACGTGTTCGTCTTCCCGAGTCGCTTCGAGTCGTACGGAATGGTGCTGGCCGAGGCGGCGGCCCGCGCGCTGCCGGTGCTCGCCTATCGCGTGGGCGCGGCCGGACGGCTGTTCGAGAACGGCTCCGACGCGATGCTCGTGCCGGTCGGCGACGCCGGCAGCTTCGCCGGCGCCCTGCGACGCATGATCGTCGACGCCGCGCTGCGCGCGCGTCTGCGCGAGCGGCTGTCGTCGCGCACGCCCGCGCGCGGGTGGGAAGACACGCTCTCCGCATTCGCCGCCGCGGTCGGCGGCGCCGTGGCGGACGCGGCGTGCCGACGAGGATGCTAGCGCGGCACCTCGGGCGCAGTGCCCGCGCGCACCTGGGTGAACGCGCCGGCGGGCAACGCCTCTGCGCGGACCGCGCGCGGAGCTTCGGCCGTCGACGCTTCGCGAAGCCGTGCCCGCAGCGATTGCGGCGCCGGGCCACGAACGCATCCGTCGCGATCGAGGAGGCACGCCAGCGCGGCGACGACGAACAGGTACGAACCGGCATCGGTCGCGACCGGCTGCGGCAGCGCCGCGAGTCGCGCCGCGTCCACCCATTCGACCTTCGCATTCGCGTATCGGACGAGCACCTGGCCGGTGTCGGGCCGCAGGCGAACCGCCTGGACGAGCGGCGCGTCGGCGCCGTCGGCCACTCGATAGTTCAGCCCCGCGACGACGCGATGGAAGTCTTCCGCTGCGACCGGAGCGGCGAGGGACGCGCCAACGAGGCACGAAAGCGTCAGCGGGGCGATTCTCATGCCGGCACTCCTTGCAGCGACGCCAAGGAGCACGCGAAGACGACAGCTCCCTCCGGCGGCCGCGTTGCCGAGCAAGCCGGGCGCCCGCGCGCGGGCGGAACGGCCGGAAGAAAGTGCCCCTGCCCTTCGCCGGCACCGGGCCGAGACACCGCCGCGTCGGTAGAAGCGACTGGATCGGCGGCACGCGATCGCCGATACTGGAACGAGCTTTCCGCGGCGGAGGCCGATGATGGCAGGCAGCGAGTCCTGGACCGCAGGCGATCGCTACGAGCCGTATGTCGGGCGCTGGAGCCGACGGGTCGCCGGCGAGTTCCTCGGCTGGCTCGACCGGCCCGAAGGGCTGCACTGGCTCGACGTCGGTTGCGGCACCGGCGCGTTGACCGGAACGATCTTCGTTGCGTGCGCGCCCCTTCGGATCGACGGCGTCGATGCGGCAGCCGCCTTCGTCGCGCATGCACGCGCGCGCATCGTCGACCCGCGCGTGCAGTTCGCCGTCGCCGATGCGCGTTCGCTTCCCTTCGCCTCGGAATCCTTCGACACCGTGGTCAGCGCACTCATGCTGAACTTCGTGCCCGACCCGCAGCAGGCGCTCGACGAGATGGCGCGGGTCGCGCGGCGCGATGCCGTGCTCGCAGCCTACGTGTGGGACTACGCGGAGGGAATGCAGATGATGCGCGCGTTCTGGGATGCGGCGATCGAGCTCGACCGCGACGCTGTCGTCCTCGACGAAGCGAGGCGATTTCCGGTGTGCTCGCCGGACGGGCTCGCCGCCGCGTTCGGCAAGGCCGGGCTCGTCGACGTGGAAGTGCGTTCCGTCGACATACCGACGCGGTTCGGTGACTTCGACGACTACTGGTCGCCCTTCCTGGGCGGCCAGGGTCCGGCCCCCACGTACGCGATGTCGCTCGGCGTGGCGAAGCGCGACGCATTGCGCGACCGCATCCGGGCCGCCCTTCCGATCGCCGCCGACGGATCGATCGAGTTGCGGGCGCGCGCGTGGGCGGCGCGCGGTCGCCGGCCGCCCGGCTGAGACGAGCGTCGCGCCGGCATCCGAACGGCGATCAGGCGCTCCTCCCGTTTCGCCGCGCGCCGATGCCCGCCGCTCCGAGCACGAGTGCGGTCGGCGCGACGACCGCCAGCGCCGCGAGCGCCGACGACAGCAGCGACGAGCCGCCGGCCCGCCCTTCGAGCGCACCCTGCAGTTCGGGAACCTTGCCCGGTTCGTCGTGCACGCTGAGCCGGTTGTCGACGTCGATCACGCCCGGGACGTCGCGCACGCCGTCCAGCAACGACGAGAGATCCTCGGCGAGCACCGGACCGCTCAGCGCGACGATTCCGTCGGTCGCCTGGACGTCGATCGCGCCCGGATAGCGGATCACGTGCCCCAGCCGAGCGCGCACGCGCTCGCGCAGCTGCTCGTCGGTCGCCGGCGGCGACTCGTGCCGGCGTGCGCGCCGCGCAGCCGCCATCCCGCGTACGCGGCTCGCCGCGCGGCGGCCGCCGCGCTGCGCGAGCTCGCCCGCGTCGTGCGACCAGGCGACGAGCCGGTCGCGCGCGATGGCGCGGCGACGCCGCCCGCCGTGCGGGTCGAGGTAGTACATCGTCGCTGCGCCGGCGGCCCACCCCGCGGCGAGCGCGAGGATCTCTCGCATGGCGCTCTCCCTTGAGAAGCCCGCCCGCCGGGAAGCGGCGTGCGGCGTATCCGATCGTAGCGCGACAGGCACGCTGCGGGACGAATCGCGCACCGCGCACGGTGGGAAGGGCCGGTCCGCGGCGCCGCGGGACCTAAGATCGGCCTGCGATGCCCTCCCGTGTCTCGATCCGTCGCGCCTACGACGAAGCCGCCGCTTCCGACGGATACCGCGTGCTCGTCGACCGTGTCTGGCCGCGCGGCCTGCGCAAGGACGAACTCGCGCTCGACGAATGGGCGAAGGAGCTCGCACCGAGCACCGCGCTGCGCAAGTGGTTCGGGCACGATCCGGAACGATGGGAGGCGTTTCGCGAGCGCTATCGCGACGAACTGGACTCGCCGCAAGCACGCGAGCGGCTGCGCGCGCTCGTCGAAGCCGCCGGCGAACGCGCGATCACGCTCGTCTACTCGGCGCGCGACGAGCGGCACAACCAGGCGGTCGTGCTGCGCGAGGCACTCGAGCGGCTGCGCCGCTAGGCGTCGGTCCCGTTTCCTTCGTACACGCCGACGACGGCGAGCAGGTCCTCGGGCGCGACCGGCTTGACCAGATGATGATCGAAGCCCGCGCGCGAAGCGGCTTCCCGATCGGATGCCTGTCCCCAGCCGGTGAGCGCGACCAGCACGATCGGCGCCACCGGATCGGCCCGCACGCGACGCGCGACCTCGTAGCCGTTCATCCGTGGCATGCCGATGTCCACGATCGCGATGTCGGGCGAGTGCGCGCGGATCGCCTGCAGCGCGCCGATGCCGTCGTGCACCACGTGGACCTCGTGACCGATCGACTCGAGCAGCATCGAAAGGCTCCACGCGAAATCGACGTTGTCGTCGGCGACGACGATGCGCAGCGCACGTCCGACCTGCCGCGCCGCCACCGGCGCCTGCACGGCGGAAGGCGCGCCCGCTCCTTCCGAGCGCGGCAGCCGTACGATGACCGTCGTACCGTGCCCGATGCCTTCGCTCTGCAGGCGGATCTCGCCGCCGTGCAGTTCGACGATCTGGCGGGCCAGGGTCAAGCCGATGCCGAGCCCCGTGTTCCCCCGCTCGAGCGACTTGTCGGCCTGCTCGAACAGATCGAACACGCGGTGCTGCATCTCGGGCGCGATGCCGATCCCCGTATCCTGCACCTCGATCTCGACCGTTTCGGGCAACACGCGCATCGCCAGCCGCACGCGTCCGCCAGCCGGTGTGTAGCGCGCAGCGTTGCCGAGCAGATTCGACAGCGCCTGCAGCAGCCGTGCCGAGTCGCCGACGATCCGCGGGTGCCCGGGCGGGACCTCCGCGGCGAACGCGAGGCGGCGCTCGGCGAAGCTCGGCTCGGCGAGTTCGATCGCCGCGCCCAGCACGCGCACGAGGTCGACGTTCTCGACCTGCAGCGAGAGCTTGCCGGTGGTGATGCGCGAGATGTCGAGCAGGTCGTCGATCAGCCGCACGAGGTGATGGAGCTGGCGTTCGAGGATCCCGACCGCTCTCTGGCGCGTCTGCGCTTCGCCATCGGCGAGCCGCAGCATCGTCGCCGCGTTGGTCATCGGCGCGAGCGGATTGCGCAGCTCGTGCGCGAGCGTCGCGAGGAACTCGTCCTTGCGCCGGTCGGCGAGCTGCAGCCGCGCTTCGGCCTGCGCTCGCTCGAGCGTCTCGTGCTCGAGCTCGCTGGTCGCCTTGCGCACCTCGTCGAGCATGCCGTTGAAGGCGTCGACGAGCACCGCGATGTCGCGATTGCGTACCGGCGGGGCACGCAGGTTCCAGTCGCGCCGTGCCATCACGCGCTGCGCCACCTCCGAGATGCGAGCGAGCGGGTCGGTGACCACCCTCTGCAGCCGCCCGAACACGAAGCCCGCCAGCAGGAGGCTCACCGCACTCACCGCGGCGAGGATCGCCGCGTAGCCCAGCGCGCGATCGCGGATGTCGTGCTCGGCGCGCAGGAAGACCGTGCCGAGCCGCTCGCCGTCGCGCTCGACCGGATAGACCACCTCGAGTGTCGATGCCGAGAAACGCTCGGAGGCGGCGCGTCCGCCCGGATCGACCGGCGGCAGCGTCTGCCCGGGTTCCGCCCGGTACTCGGCGAAGGCCGGCGAACCGGTGCGGTAGATGGCCGCCGCGCGGATCCGGTGCCGGCTCTCGAGCAGCGCGAGATTCTCGTTGGCCGCCTGCGGATCGTCGAACACCAGCGCCGCCGCGGTGGCGCGTGCGATCAGGTCGGCCTGCGCGTGCAGGTCCTCGACCCACGCACGGCGATAGGTGTTCAGCTCGTAGCCGAGCAGCGCGCCGGCGGTCAGCAGCAGCGCGACGAAGGTCGTCGCCATCGATGCGAAAGTGAGCTGCCCGCGCAGCGTCGGCATGCTCACGACCGGCGCTCCCGCAATACACGTTCCGCGACGCCGAGCAGGCGCGAGCTCAGCCGCAGGCCCTCGCGCTCGGCCGCGGCGGGCGAGGCTTCGAAGCGAAGTCGGTCGCCCACCTCGACGAAGTTCAGCGTCGCACCGCTTTCCAGCCCGCCGACGGCGTCGCCGACGATCACGATCGGGCGCCCGGCATAGGCGGCGACCCAGGCGGGAAGCTGCGCGGAGCGGCCCTTGCCGACGAAGACGAGGTGCGTGACCGTCGACGGCTCCGGATGCCGCAGCCGCAGCAACGCGACCGGCCGGCCCTGCACCGGGTGCCGCGGCGCCAGCGCCCGCAGCTCCGCGTAGACGTCGTCGGCGCCACAGACTGCGAGGACGAACGGCGCGGTCGCGCCGGCGAAGGCGTGCGCCGGCCATTCGACGAAGCCGGGGAACTTCAGCAGGTATGCGGCCTTGACCTGCTCGATCGGCGCTTCGGCCGCGTCGGCCGGCCGTTCGTGCACCGTGCACGGAATCGCCGCGCACAGTGCGCACAGCACCCTGCGGCGTTGCCTCCCGGCAGCTTCGATCGGTGCGGTCACAGCGGCTGCCAGCTCGCCGAGAGGAATACGCTGCGCGGGATCTCGGCGGTCAAGCCGCCCGAGTCGAACTCCACGTGGCGCGCATCGAAGGCGTTGCGCACGCCGAGCGACAACTGGAGATCGCGCCGTGCGCTCCAGTTGAGCTGCAGGTCGGCGGCGGTATAGGCCGGCACCTGCGGGCGCGGCAACGAGCCGACGCGGCGTACCGCGACCAGCAGGTCGACGCGCTCGCCGAGCGTGTGCGCCGAGCGCAACGACCACTGCCACCGCGGATCGTTGCCGAGGCCGCTCGGGCCGACCGGGTCGTTGCTGCCGGGCGAGAGACGCAGATCCTTGTCGAGCAGCAGGAACCCCGCGGACAGGCGCCAGGCAGGCACGGGTTGCCAGTTGGCCCAGCCCTCCAACCCGCGCACCTCGCCTTCGATGCCGTTGTCGATCTGCACCGTCGCCCCGAACGCCTGCGCACTGCGCAGCCGCCGGTAGTCGTGCAGGAAGCCGGTGACCGACCACGACAGCGCCGGTCCGAATTGCGCTCGATAGCCGATCTCGGCGACGTCGGCGACCTCCGAGCGGAAAGTCGGCCCGCCGGCGACGACGAACGGCGGGCTCGGCGGGGTGAAGACCTCGCGATCGAGGCGCGCCGGCGAACGCACGGCGCGCGACAGCGCGCCCCAGACGAGCGCCCGGTTCGACAGCGTGTAGGCGACCCGCGCACTCGGCAGCGACTCCCACCCGGTGTACGGGTTGTGCTCGAAGCGCAGGCCCAGCGTGAACGAGAGCGAAGGGCTCAGGGCAATCTCGTCCTGCACGAACGCGCTGTACCACGAATGGTTTCGCTCCGGCGGCAGGAACGCGAGCAGGATCCCCGGCTCGGCGCTGTCGCGGCCGTGACGGTATTGGGCGCCGACCAGCCAGCGATGCCGGCCCGCCCGGTGCCGCAGCTCGGCGTCGATGTCGTAGAGCGTCACGTCCTCCTGCAGCAGCAAGCGGTCCTCGCGCTCGTCGTGGTCGACGTAGCCGCGCACGTCGAGCTCGGTGGCGCTGCCGATGCGCCGCAGCCAGCGCGCGAGCAGGTGCGCGCCGGAGGCTCGAACCCGCCCGTAGGGCGGACGAGCGTCGGTCTCGGTGTCGTAGACGCCTCCGCTCAGGCGCCAGCTGCTCTCGCCCGCGAGCCAGTCGGCGCGAAAGCCGGCCATCGTGCCGCGCATCGCGTCTCCGTGCTCGCCGCCGCGGCGAAGCAGCGTCGGCTCGCGCGCGAAGGTCCGCGCGTGCAGCCGCACGCTCGCGCCCGGCCCGAGCCGCCAGCCGTAGCGTGCGACGGCAGCGCGCGCCTCGTTGCCCAGGGTCGTGGAGAACGACAGCCCCTGCGTCTCCGCCGCCGGCTTCGTCACCACGTTGATGACGCCGTTGACGGCGTTCGTCCCCCAGGTGGCGCCGGCCGGACCGGTGATCACCTCGATGCGTTCGATGTCGGCGGCGACGAAGTCCTGCGTGTCCCAGAAGACACCCGAGAACAGCGGCGAGTAGACCGTGCGCCCGTCGACCATGACGAGCAGCTTGTTGGCGATGCGGCTGTTGAAGCCGCGGGCGCTGATCGCGTACTGGTGGGCGTCGAGCGCGGCAACGTGCAGCGTCGGCGCGAGCCGCAAGGCTTCCGGCAGCGTCGTGACCCCCGTGCGGCGGATCTCCTCGCCGGTGATCACGTACACCGAGCTCGGCGTCTCGAGCAACGACTGGCGGCGACGCGAGACCGAGACGACGACCACGTCGCGCAACTCCTCGAGGCTGAAGTCGGCGAGGCTGCCCGGCGGCACCGGCGAAGATCGCGGCGCGGCGCTTTCGGCGGCGGGGGGCTGCGCGGCCCAGGCCGGCGACGCGGCGAAGACACCGGCGCAGGCCAGAGCGCAGGTCCAACGGGCGCAGCGGCGTGCGCGTGTCGTCATCTCGGCCGAAGACTGCGAAAGGCGACACTGTACAAGCGGCACGCGCGGCGTCGGCCCGCGTCGCGCACCCGCCACGGGCGAGGAACGCCTACTTGACCGCGGGCTCCCCGCTGCGTATCCACCAGCCGGCGGAGGAGTCCCGGGCGAGCGCGTCGACCAGGTACGGCAGGCTCGCGCGCATCGTCGCCTCGAGCCCGAACGGAGGGTTGACGACGAACATGCCGCTTCCGTGCAGCCCGAATCCGCCGGGCAACGGCCGCTGTACGGACAGCGTCATGTGCAGCCAGCGCACGCCCGGCCAATGCTCGAGCGTACGCACCAGCCCGGCCACCTCGCGGCGCTGCACCTGCGGGTACCAGACGGCATAGCAGCCGGTGGCGAAGCGGCGCAGCGCCTCGCGCAGCGCGACGCCGACGCGCGCGTAGTCCCGCTTGTCCTCGTACGACGGATCGATCAACACCAGCGCGCGCCGCGAGGCGGGCGGAAGCACGGCCTTCAGCCCGGCGAATCCGTCGACCCGCTCGACGCGCACACGGCGCGCCGCGCCGCGGTCGAGCGACGCGAAGCGCGCCGCCAGCACGCGATGCTCGGTGGGATGCAACTCGAACAGCCGCAGGCGGTCGGCCTCGCGCAGCGCATCGAAGGCGAAGACCGGCGAGCCCGGATAGTTGCGCAGTTCCCCGCCGGCGTTGTGCCGGGCCACCGCGGCCAGCCAGGCCGCCACCGCCTCGGGTGCGTCGTCGCGCCCCCAGAGACGCGCCGCGCCCTCGGCGAACTCGGCGCGTTCGGCGGACCACCGCTCGTGCAGCGCGTACATGCCGGCGCCCGCGTGCGTGTCGACGACGAGGAACGGCGTGTCCTTGCGGCGGAAATGCGCGAGCAGCGCAACCAGCACCACGTGCTTGAGCACGTCGGCGTGGTTGCCTGCGTGAAACGCGTGTCGATAGCTGAGCACGGGGCGATGATGACGCAGCTGGCGGGCCGATGCGGCAAAATCGCCGGCATGGCATTGGACGATCCGGGCAGGGACTCCGTCAACACGATCGGCGCCGCGGCGTTGCTCTGGGTGTTCGTCGTGATGCTCGTCGTGTCGCTGCTGCTGCACGAACGCCGGGCGGAGCTTACACGCGCCGAAGCGACGGCGCGGGCGCTCACGATGGTGATGCATGCGCACACCGAGAGCGCGTTCCAGGCGGTCGACCTGGTGCTGGGCGGCATCGTCGACGCCTACGAGACGCTCGATCCCGCACCGCAGGACCCGGGCTTCCTCGCGCTCATGCGCGAGCGGATGCGCGAGACGCCGTCGGTGCGTGCAATTTACGTCATCGGCGCCGACGGCTACATCCTGAACGACACCGACGAACCCGACACGCCGCGCGTTTCGCTCGCCGATCGCGAGTACTTCCGACGCTACGTCGAGGACCCGACGCTCCAGCGGTCGATCGCACCGCCGCTGTACAGCCGCTCGGGCCTCGGCTGGTTCAACGCGGTGACGCAGCGCATCGTGATCGACGGGCGCTTCGCCGGCGTGGCGGTCGCGGCCGTCGTCCCCCGGTACTTCGAGCGGCTCTACCGCAGCATGCAACTCGGCCCCGGACAGACGATCGAGCTGTTCTACTCGGACCGCACGCGCGTGGCGCGCTACCCCGGCGACGATTCGCTGCTCGGACGCACGGCGACGCGCGAAGAGGTGTACGGCAGCGCCGGCGAAGGCTTTCCGGCAGGGACGCTCGTCACCCGGGAAGGGCCGCTGCGCGTGCGGATGACGAGCTTCCGTCGCCTCGATCGTGCTCCCTTCATCGTCACGCTGACGCAGGAGCCGCCGTCGCTGCTCGCGTCGTGGCGCGCCGAGGTGCTCGGAGCGACGCTCGGGACCGGCGCGCTCACGGCGCTGCTCGTCGCGCTCGTCGTGCAACTGCGCCGCAAGCGCCAGATCGCCGCACGGGCGCGGATGCGCCTGGCGCAGTCCGAGCGCCTCGAGGCGGTCGGGCAGCTCACCGGAGGCATGGCACACGATTTCGCCAATCTGCTCGGCATCGTCCGAACGAATCTCGCCATCATCGAGCGCCTGCATTCACCCGACGTACGGGTCCGCAAGGCGCTGGAGACCTCCGAACGCGCGGTGGCGAACGCGCGGCGGCTCATCGACCAGCTGCTGCTCTTCGCCAGGCGGGGTGCCCTCGACGTGCGGCCGCTCGACGCGAACGAAACGCTGCGGCGCCATCTCGACATCCTGCGCCAGGCGGCCGGCCGCCAGGCGCGGGTCGAGCTCGTGCTCGACGAAGCGACGCCGCGTTGCCTGGCCGACGAGTCGCAGTTCATCGCCGCGATGGTGAACCTCGTCGCGAACGCACGAGACTCGATCGACGGCTCGAGCGGCCGGGGGACCGTCACCGTACAGACCGGACGCGTCAGCGCCGCCCAGGCCGCCGAATGGGAGCTCGACGGCGCACCGCGGCTGGTGCGGGTGAGCGTCGTCGATTCGGGTTGCGGCATGGACGAGACCGTGCTCGCGCACGCCTTCGAGCCCTTCTTCACCACCAAGGGCAACGAAGGCACCGGGCTCGGGCTCGCACAGGTCTACGGCTACGTGAACCAGCTCGGCGGCGAGGTGCGGATCGAATCGTCGCCGGGACGGGGAACCGCCGTGCACCTGTTCCTGCCGGCGGCGAACGGCGTCGGCGACCTTCGATCGGCGACGCCGACCGCGTCTTCCAGGACCAAAGCGCAGATCCAGTCCCTGCATTGATCGGCGCTCCGACGCGGCGCGACCGCGCGTCGGGCGTCGCGATCAGTCGCCGGCGCTCGACGCGAGCGATTCCATCGCCGCCTGCACGCCGCCCCTTTGGTGCGGCACGCCGGCCAGGCCCAGCGACATCTCCACGCCCGCCAGCGTGCCCATCAGCATCAGGTCGTTGAAATCTCCGAGATGCCCGATGCGGAAGACCTTGTCGGCGAGCCTGCCCAGGCCCTGGCCCAGCGACAGGTTGAAGCGTTCGAGCGCCAGCTTGCGAAAGGCGTCGGCGCCGTGACCGTCGGGCACCAGCACCGCGGTGAGCGCCGCGCTGTGGCGTGCGGGGTCGGCGCAGAGCACTTCGAGTCCCCAGGCGCACACGGCGCTCCGCGTGGCCTGCGCGTGCCGCCGGTGGCGCGCGTAGACGTTCTCGAGGCCCTCCTCGAGCAGCATGGCGATCGCCTCGTGCAGCCCGTACAGCAGGTTGGTGGCCGGCGTGTACGGGAAGAAGCCGCGCTCGTTGGCCGCGATCTGCTCGTGCCAGTCCCAGTACGAACGCGGCAGCCGGGCGCGTCTCGAGGCCTCCAGCGCCTTTTCGCTCACCGCGTTGAACGAAAGGCCCGGCGGCAGCATCAATCCCTTCTGCGAACCCGCGACGGTGACGTCGACGCCCCATTCGTCGTGGCGGTAGTCGATCGAGCCGAGCGACGAGATCGTGTCGACCAGCAGCAGCGCCGGATGGTGCGCCGAGTCGATGGCGCGACGGATCGCCGCGACGTCGCTGGTCACGCCGGTTGCGGTCTCGTTGTGCACGACGCAGACGGCCCGGTATCGGTGTTGCGCATCGGCGGCGAGCATGCCTTCGATCGTCGCCGGATCGGCGGCGTGCCGCCAGTCGCCCGGAACGAAGTCGACGACGAGGCCGAGTCGCTCGGCGAGCCGCTTCCACGACGTGGCGAAATGCCCCGTCTCGCACATCAGCACCGCGTCGCCCGGGGACAGCGAGTTGACGAGCGCCGCCTCCCAGGCGCCGGTGCCCGACGCGGGATAGATGACCACCGGCGCGCGCGTGCGGAAGATCCGGCGGATGCCGGCCAGCACCGACTCGCCGAGCGCGCGGAACTCCGGCCCGCGATGGTCGATGGTGGGGTGATCCATTGCGCGCAGGATCCGGTCGGGAACGTTCGTCGGTCCCGGAATCTGCAGGAAATGCCGGCCCGCGGGATGCCCGTTCAACGCCAGGCCGTTCGACAGTTTCATGTGGCCTCTTAGAATCGCGACCAACCGCCAGGTGCACCGTCCGGCATTCTTGCACGCAAGCCGCACAATGAACGCCCCGAAGACCGATTCGACGCTGCGTCCCTCCCGCCGGCGCGCGGCTTCCGAACGCAGTCGGCTCGCGCAGAGGCTTCGCCGCGTGCTGCGCGGCGAGGTGCGCTTCGACGCCGCGGCGCGTGCACGCTACGCCACCGACGCGTCGATCTACCAGGTCGACCCCGTCGGCGTCGTCGTTCCGGCCGACGAGACGGACGTCGTCGCGGCAATCGCGCTGGCGCGCGAGGAAGGCGTGGCGGTCCTGCCGCGTGGCGCGGGCAGCAGCCAATGCGGGCAGACGGTCGGCGAGGCGCTCGTCGTCGACCACAGCCGGAACCTGTCCGGCATCCTGCGCTTCGACGCGCAAGCGCGGACCGTCGAAGTGCAGCCGGGCGTCGTGCTCGATTCGCTCAATGCGTTCCTGAAGCCGCACGGCCTGTGGTTCCCGGTCGACGTCTCGACGTCGGCGCAAGCGACGATCGGCGGCATGGCCGGCAACAACTCGTGCGGCTCGCGCTCGATCGCCTACGGCAACATGGTGCACAACGTCGTGGAGATCGAGGCGATCCTCTCCGACGGCGTTGTCGAGCGCTTCGGCCCCTTCGGCGTCGCCGCACAGCGCCCGATGGGAAGCGCGCGCACCGCGGAACTCGTCTCGCGCCTGTTCGCGATCGGTCGGCGCGAGCGCGGCGAGATCGAACGGATGTGGCCGACGGTCCTGCGCCGCGTCGGCGGCTACAACCTCGACGTCTTCCACCCGCAGTCGCCGAAGCCGTACACGGCCGACGGTTCGGTGAACCTGGCGCACCTGCTCGTCGGCTCGGAGGGTACGCTCGCCTGGTTCCAGCGCATCGTGCTCGCGCTCGCTGCGCTGCCGAAGTCGCGCGTGCTCGGCGTCGTCAACTTCCCGACCCTGCGCGCCGCGATGGAGAGCGCGCAGCACATCGTGAAGCTCGCACCGACCGCCGTCGAGCTCGTCGACCGCACGATGATCGAGCTCGCGCGCGCGAACCCGGTCTTCCGGCCGACGATCGAACGAGTGCTGGTCGGGCGCGACCGCGCCCCGCCCACTGCGCTGCTGCTCGTCGAGTTCTCCGGCGAAGAGCGCGCGCCGCTGCTCGCGCGACTCGACGAGCTGGCCGGCACGATGAACGACCTGGGCCTGCCCGGCAGCGTGGCGACGCTGCACGACGAGCCCGCGCAGAAGGCGCTCTGGGACGTGCGCAAGGCGGGGCTGAACATCATGATGTCGCTGAAGGGAGACGGAAAGCCGGTGTCGTTCATCGAGGACTGCGCCGTTCCGCTCGAGCACCTCGCCGACTACACCGAGCGGCTCGACGAGGTCTTCGCGCGCCACGGCACGCGCGGCACCTGGTACGCGCATGCCTCGGTCGGCACGCTGCACGTGCGCCCCATCCTCGACCTGCGCGCCGGCGACGCCACGAAGATGCGCCGCATCGCCGAGGAAGCGGCAGCGATGGTGCGGCAATACAAGGGCGCGTTCTCCGGCGAGCACGGCGACGGCCTCGTGCGCAGCGAATGGGTGCGCTGGCAGTTCGGCGATCGGCTCGTGCGCGCCTTCGAGGAGATCAAGGACGCCTTCGATCCCACCGGAACGATGAACCCCGGGAAGATCGTGCGCCCGACCCGGATGGACGACCTGCGCCTGCTGCGCCATCCACCCGGCCAGGCGGCGCTCGCGCGCGACACGGCGCTCGACTGGTCGAGCTGGGACGTGCGCAACGATCCGCGCACCGGCCGGGTGGGTGCGCCGGGCAGCGGCGGCGATCCGGCGCGCGGCTTCGCGAAGGCCGTCGAGATGTGCAACAACAACGGGCACTGTCGCAAGTTCGACGCCGGCACGATGTGCCCGAGCTGGCGCGTCACGCGTGACGAGCGCCACCTAACGCGCGGACGTGCGAACACGCTGCGACTCGCGCTCGCCGGCGGGCTGGGCGACGAGGAGCAGGCGTCGCGCGCGGTGTACGACGCGCTCGAGCTGTGCGTGAGCTGCAAGGGCTGCCGACGCGAATGCCCCACCGGCGTCGACATGGCGCGGATGAAGATCGAGTTCCTCGACGGCTGGAATCGAAGGCACCGGCTGCGCTGGAAGGAGCGGCTGGTCGCCTGGCTGCCCCGGTACGCGCGTCACGCTTCGCGCCTGCGCGCGCTGATGGCACTGCGCGACCGCGTGCCGGGCGCGGCGTGGCTCACCGAGCGACTGCTCGGGTTCTCGGCGCGTCGGCCGCTGCCGCGATGGCGCGGCGACCCCTTCACCGACGACCCCGCCTCCGAGGACGCCGCAGTCGGCGCGCGCGAAGTCGTGCTGTGGGCCGACACCTTCGACAACTGGTTCGAGCCCGACAACCTGCGCGCGGCACGCACCGTGCTGCGCGCCGCCGGCTACCGCGTGCACGTCGCCCGCGCGCTCGCCGGGGACGAGCCGCGCCGGCCGCTGTGCTGCGGCCGGACCTTCCTCTCCGGCGGCCTCGTCGACGAGGCACGCGTCGAGGCGCGACGCACGCTCGCCGCGCTCGCTCCCTACGTCGAGCGCGGCGTCGCCGTCGTCGGACTCGAGCCTTCGTGCCTGCTCACGATGCGCGACGAGTTCCTCGTGCTGGGCCTGGGCGAGGCTGCAGACCGCCTGGCGCGGCAGGCGCTGCTCTTCGAGGAGTTCCTGCTGCGCGAGCATCTCGCCGGGCGTCTCGTGCTCGACCTGCACCCGATCGGGCACAGCGAGGCGCTGCTGCACGGACACTGTCACCAGAAATCCTTCGATGCACTGCGCCCGGTGCAGGCGGTGCTCGGCTGGATCCCGGGCCTGTCGGTGCGCACCGTCGAAAGCAGCTGCTGCGGCATGGCCGGCAGCTTCGGCTACGACGCCCGCCACTACGACATGTCGATGAAGATGGGCGAACTCGCGCTGCTGCCGGCGGTGCGCGCTGCGTCGCCGACGACGCTCGTCGTGGCCGACGGGACGAGCTGCCGGCACCAGATCGTCGATGGCGCAGGGCGCGACGCGGTCCACGTCGCCGTCGTGCTCGCGCAGGCACTGCATCCGACAGCCGGCTGAAGCGCGCTCTTCCTTCGC
>JBIQJM010000190.1:0-3462 GCA_044507525.1 Burkholderiales bacterium | reverse complement strand
TGCGCGACAGGCACGACTTGCACTGCCGGCACTCGGGCGTGTAGAGCGGGATCACGTGGTCGCCCTTGCGCACCGACGTGACGCCCTGGCCGACGTCGACGACGATGCCGGCGCCCTCGTGGCCGAGGATCGCCGGAAAGAGGCCTTCGGGGTCGGCGCCCGAGCGCGTGTACTCGTCGGTGTGGCAGACGCCGGTCGCCTTGACCTCGACGAGCACCTCGAAGGCGCGCGGCCCGTCCAGCCGCACCGTCTCGATCGAAAGGGGCTTGCCGGCCTCCCAGGCGACCGCGGCGCGAACGTCCATCTCAGCCCTCCGCGAGCGCGTCGGCGATGTCGGCGGGATCGGGCTTCGGCATCTCCGCGTAGACGGGGTTGGTCAGGTAGCGCTCGCCGAAATCGGGAATGATCGAGACGATCGTCTTGCCGCGGTTCTCGGCGCGTCCGGCCAGCTGCAGCGCCGCCCAGGTGATCGACCCGCCGGAGATGCCGCCGAAGATTCCTTCCTCGCGCGCGAGCACGCGCGCCGTGTCGATCGCGTCCTCGTTGGTGACGCGCACCACCTCGTCGTAGATCTTCGTGTCGAGCACACCGGGGACGAAACCGGCTCCGAGCCCCTGCTGCTTGTGCGGCCCGGGGCTGCCGCCCGAAAGCACGGCGCTCTCGGCGGGCTCGACGGCGACGATCCCGATCGACGGCTTCTTCTCGCGCAGGAAGCGCCCGGCACCGGTGATCGTGCCGCCGGTGCCGATGCCGGAGACCAGCAGGTCGACGCTGCCGCCGGTGTCCTCCCAGATCTCGGGGCCCGTCGTGCGGTAGTGGATCTCGGCATTGGCGGGATTGTCGAACTGGCGGGCCATCCAGCCGCGCGGGCCGAGCTTCGCCAGGATCTCCTCGGCGCGCGCGATCGCGCCCTTCATCCCCTTGGCTCCCTCGGTGAGCACGAGTACGACGCCGAGCGCCTCGAGCATGCGGCGCCGCTCGAGGGTCATCGTGTCGGGCATCGTGATCACGCAGCGGAACCCCCGCGCGACCGCGGTGTACGCCAGCCCGATGCCGGTGTTTCCGCTCGTCGGCTCGACGATCACCATCCCCGGCTTCAGGTCGCCGCGCGCCAGCGCATCCTCGACCATCGCGTTGCCGATCCGGTCCTTCACCGACGCGAAGGGATTGAATCCCTCGTGCTTGACCAGGATCGCGCCGGGGAAGCCCGCACCGAGCCGGTTCAGGCGGATCAGCGGCGTGTCGCCCACGGTCTGGGTGATGTTGTCGTAGATGCGTCCTCTGGCCATGGTGACTCCTCTTCGGGTGGGTCGGACACCTCGGACCGGGCGAGGCACGGTGCGAGCGCGCAGTCCGAGCGTAACGCGTTCTCGGCCCGGTGCATCCGCACGCCGACGTCGAGCAGCCAGGCGATCGCCGCCGCGATCGCCAGGGCGACCAGCAGCGTCCCCACGAGTTCCTGCTCGTCGAGCCGGTAGCCGTTGCACAGTCGAACCGGCGCATCGCGATACAGCGTGCCGACGACGGCCGTCATCGGCAGCACGTTGCCGAGGAAGAAGCCCTGCACGACGAGGCCGGCGCGCGGCCACGAGGCGCGCAGCGCGGCACCGCCGGCGAGCAGCGCGACCGACTTCGCCGCCTCCACGCGCGCGTCGACCAGTACCAGGTCGAGCAGGCGGGGGATCATCGCCACCGCGAGCACCCCCGCGGCAAGGGCGAGCCCGGCGATGCCGAGCCGGTTCCAGCGCGATTGCGCCGCGTCCGCGAACGGCTCGAAGAGCAGCGCGCCGGCGATCATCAGCGCCGGGAACTGGACCAGCATGTGCGTCGCCATGCCGGACTCGAGCCAGCCGCGCAGCGGCCACGAGAGGCAGGCGACGGCGAGCGCCGCGCCGGCGGCCGGACGCAGCCGTGCGGTGCTCATCGCGTCGAGGCCATCGCGAGCGAACGCGCGAAGTGCAGCGCCTCGTCGAGTTCGTCGTAGTCGAAGACCCGGACGAGACGCGCGTTCGCGTCGGCGACGAGCAGCGCCGCGTTGTGCTCGTAGCCGGCGAAGCCGTCCGGGATCACGACGACGCGGAAAGCCCGCAGCAGCCGGTCGAGCTCGCCCGGGTCGCGCACCGCGGCGAAGCGCCAGATCCGCGGATCGGCCCGCAGGTCGCGCGCATAGCGATCGAGGGCCGCGACGTCGTCGTGCACGGGGTCGAAGCTGACCGACAGCAGGCGTACCTGCGGTGCGCCCGGCGCGGCGTCCGCGGCGATGCGCCCCTGCAGTTGCTGGAAGCCGCTGCCGAGCGCGGCGCAGACGCTGACGCAGCGCGTATAGATGAAATCGACGATCGTCGCTCCGCCGTGCGCCCGAAGCAGCTCCGGCAGCGGAGCCGCATCGAATCCGGGGCCGGCGACTTCCACCGCCGGTGCCGCGACCGGCGCATCGCGCACCTCGAGCCGGCGCGCACCCTCGGCGGTGAAGACGCGGAAGTCGTGCGTGAGCCAGGCGGCGGCCGCCCACGCGAGCACGACGGCGAGAACGCTGGCGAGTGCCGTGCGGAACATCCCGGCGCCGCCGCGGCGCGCCTCAGGCGACGCGGGCGCGCGGCATCCGTCGCAGCGGGCGCTCCTCGATGACGATCGGCGGACCGTCGTCGTGGCGCGGCGGCAGCACGTCGGCGAGCGTGTGCGCGTCCAGGCGCTGCAGGAATGCCTGCAGCGCCTCGTTCAGGATGCCGGTGAGACCGCAGGTGCCGGTGAGCGTGCAGCGCCTGGTGTCGCCGAAACACTCGGTGATCTGGAAGTCGGATTCCATCCGGCGGACGACCGCGCCGACGTTGATGTCCTCCGGACGGTGCGCCAGCCGCATGCCGCCGCCCTTGCCGCGCACGGTCTCGATCCAGCCCGCCAGCCCGAGCTGGTGCGTGACCTTCATCAGGTGCGCTTCCGAGATGTCGTAGGCGCGGGCGACCTCGGCGATCGTGCACAGCCGCTCGGGCCGTTGCGCGACGTACATCAGGAGTCGCATCGCGTAGTCGGTCATCATCGTCAAGCGCATGAAACCTCTCCTCGTTCTCAGCTGCCCGACGCCTCGACGAGCGCCTTCAGCTGTGCGCCGCTTTCGAACGGCGCCGAACGCCGCTGCGCCGCGCGTTCCTGCGCGAAGGTGCCGGCCTCGACGGCCGCCGCACGGTTCGACCATTGGCTGCGCAGCCAGGTGGCGAGCGCCGCGAGCTCGCCGTCGGACAGCCGTTCGAACGGCGGCATCGAGCCCTGGTACTTCACGCCGAGCACTTCGATTTCCCCGTCGATCCCGTGCAACAGTATGTTGGCGAGCATCCGTTCGTTGCCGGTGACCCACTCGGAGCCGTCGAGCGGCGGAAAGACGCCCGCCAGTCCCTTGCCCCCGGGCTGGTGACACGCGGCACATTGCGCGGCGTAGAGCGCCTTGCCGTCGGCGGCGGCGCCGGC
>JBIQJM010000189.1:0-3495 GCA_044507525.1 Burkholderiales bacterium | reverse complement strand
GACGTACCGCCTACAATCCGCCCCGTGATCGCCCCCCGACTCGTCGCCTGGCAGCGCCGGCACGGCCGCAACGACCTTCCGTGGCAGAACACCCGCGACGCGTATCGCGTGTGGCTCTCGGAGATCATGCTGCAGCAGACGCGCGTATCCGCCGTCGTTCCCTATTTCCTGCGCTTCGTCGCGCGCTTTCCGACGATCGAGACGCTCGCCGCGGCCGACGAGGACGACGTGCTCGCCTCGTGGAGCGGGCTCGGCTACTACAGCCGCGCGCGCAACCTGCATCGCTGCGCGCGCGAGCTCGTCGCGCGCCACGGCGGGGTCTTTCCCTCCGAGCCCGCCGAGCTCGAGCGGCTGCCCGGAATCGGTCGCTCGACCGCGGCTGCGATCGCGGTGTTCTCCTACGGTCGCCGCGCGGCGATCCTCGACGGCAACGCGCGTCGCGTGCTCGCGCGATGGGCCGGCATCCGCGGCCACGCGGGCGAGCCGGGCGTGGTTGCCGCGCTGTGGCGGCTTGCCGAACGCGAGTTGCCGCAGGATTCGATCGAGGCGTACACGCAGGGCCTGATGGATCTCGGCGCGAGCCTCTGCTCACGCACGCGGCCGGACTGCGGTCGCTGTCCGCTCGCCGACGATTGCGTCGCGCGTCGCGAAGGGCTCGTCGGGTCGATCCCCGGCACCCGGCCGCGCCGGGCGTTGCCGCTGCGCGAGCGGACCTGGCTCGTCATCCGTCGCGGCGACGAAGTGCTGCTGGAGAAGCGCGCCCCGAGCGGGGTGTGGGGCGGGATGTGGTGCCTGCCCGAAACGGCGCCCGACGACCCGGACGATGCGGCGAGCGCGGTCCTGCGGCGCTTCGCCCTGCGTGCGCGTGCCTGCGGCGAGCTCGCTTCGGTCGATCATCTCTTCACGCATTTCCGGCTTCGCGCCCGCCCGCTGGTGTTCGAGTGCGAATCCGCCGCTGCGGCGGCCGACGCGACGGCCGCCACCCGCTGGCTCGCGCTCGACCGTGCGCACGAGGCGCCGCTGCCGGCGCCGGTGAAGGCGCTGCTGCGAGCGCTCAGAGCACCTGGTGCTGATGCAGGTACTGGTGGATCAGCGAGAGCCGCGTGACCGCGTCGTCGAGTTCCATCAGCTTCTGGCGTGCACGCGGCGCGATCGGCAGGAATTCGCAGATGCGGTTGCCGACCCACGAGGCCGAGTCGAAGCGGTAGGGCTCGGCGATCATCCGTCGCATGGGGTCAGCCTCGCGCGCGACGAGGTCGTCGACGACGCGGCGCAGGAGCGTTTCGCACTCGGCGTGCTGCTCGGGTATGCCCACCTCGTCGTCGGGGTCGATCATCTCGATTTCGGCGCGGATCAGTCCGTCCTGGCGCAGCCGGCGATCGAGCACGCGGAAGCGCTGTCCGCCGAGCGCCCGCACGTTGAGCAGTCCCGACTCCTCGGCGTCGAAGTCGACGATGCGCGCGGTGCAGCCGATCGGCTCGTGCGCGGCGCCCGGGTCGATCTCGCTGCCCTGCGTGATCAGGCAGACGCCGAACGGGGTGCCGGCCGCGGTGCATTCGCTGACGAGATCGAGGTAGCGCGCCTCGAAGACTCGCAGCGTGAGCACGCCGCCGGGGAACAGGACCGTTTCGAGCGGGAAGATCGCCAGTTCGCCGGGCATCTTGTCGAGGGGGTCAGGACGAACGGGCCTGGCGGGAAGCGAGTGCGCGATGGCGCACGAGAACCTGTTCGATTCGACGGAAACGCCGGGCCAACTCCTCTACGCAGTATACCGAACGGTGCTGGCCCCCCGTGCAGCCGATCGCCACGCTCAGGTAACTGCGGTTCTCGAGGATGTAATGCGGCAGCCACGCGTGCAGGAAGTCGGCGATGTGCTCGACCATCCGCTGCACCGAAGGGATCGACTCCAGGTACTTCGCGACGGGCGCGTCGAGGCCGGTGAGCGGGCGCAGTTCGGCCGTGTAGTAGGGGTTCGGCAGGCAGCGCACGTCGAAGACGAGGTCGGCATCGAGCGGCACGCCGTGCTTGTAGGCGAACGATTCGAACACGATCGTCATCGATGCGCGGTCGGTGCCGACGACGTCGCGCACCCAGCTGCGCAGCACGTTCGGGTGCAGGTCGCTGGTGTCGAGCGAGACGCCGAGGTCCTCGATCGCAGACATCATCTCGCGCTCGCGCTCGATCGATTCGATCAGCGTCGGTGCATCCGTCCCCTCGCCGCCGCGCAGCGAGAGCGGGTGCCTGCGCCGCGTTTCCGAATAGCGCTGCACGAGCGTATCGGTGCGTGCGTTCAGGAAGATCACCTTGACGTCGTGCCCGTGGCGCCCGAGCGCGCCGACGACGTGGCGCAGGTCGCTCACCGAGCCGCCGCTGCGCGCATCGATCGAGACGGCGACCTTCTCGTGCCCTGCGTCCTGCAGCGACGCGATCACCTCGCCGAGGAAACGCGCCGGCAGGTTGTCGATGCAGAAGTAGCCGTCGTCTTCGAGCACGTGCGTCGCCACCGACTTTCCCGATCCGGAGATTCCGGTGATCAGCACGACGCGCATTGCTCGCTGGCCCGTCCGAGTGTCCTATCCGGATTCCATCATCCGGCGCTGGCGCGCCAGGAAGTCGCCGGTCGTGTCGAAGCCGCGCAGCTGCAGGATGGTGCTGCGCACGGCCGCCTCGGTGAGCACGGCGAGGTTGCGGCCGGCAGCCACCGGGATCACCACTTTCGGGATCGGCAGGCCCAGCACGTCCTCGGTGAGCGCTTCGAGCGGGAGGCGCTGGTGCTCGTCGTTCATCGACGTGCGACGCACGAGGTGCACGATGAGCTTGAGCGTCATCTTGCGGCGCACCGCCGCCTCGCCGAAGATCGTGCGGATGTCGAGCAGGCCCAGCCCGCGCACTTCGAGCAGGTCGCGCAGCAGCACCGGGCACCGGCCCTCGATCGCGTGCGGCGCGATGCGCGCCAGCTCGACGACGTCGTCGGCGACGAGGCCGTGTCCGCGGCTGACGAGCTCCAGCGCGAGCTCGCTCTTGCCCAGTCCCGACTCGCCGCTGATCAGCACGCCCATGCCGAGCACGTCCATCAGCACGCCGTGCTTCGAGCACGAAGGCGCCACCGCCTTGGACAGGTAGCTGCGCAGCGACTCGATGACGCGCGCGGCCGGCAGCGGACACGCGATCACCGGCAGATCGTCCGCGCTCGCTGCCGCGAGCAGGTCGGGCGGCGCTTCGAGTCCCTCGGCGATGATCACGGCCGGCGGCTTGCCCGCGACGAGCTCGGCGACGAGCGCGCGGTGGCGCGCGTGGTCGAGTTGCTGCGTATACGCGCGCTCCGCGTGCCCGTAGACGTGGATGCGGTTCGGGTGGATCAGGTTCAGGTAGCCGATCAGGTCGGCGGGCTCGATCGACGCCGGCGTGGCGGTGCGACCGCTGCCCGCTTCGCCGGCGATCCACGACAGGCGAAGTTCCTCGCGGTTCTGATCGAAGAGGGCGCGGACCGTGACG
>JBIQJM010000044.1:0-24400 GCA_044507525.1 Burkholderiales bacterium | reverse complement strand
GCCATCCGGATCTCGCCCTCGGCGCGCTGGTTGGGATAGAGATCGAACATCCGGTTGAAGGTGCGCAGCAGCGTCGACTTCCCGCAGCCCGACGGCCCGATGAAGGCGGTGACGCGCTTGCGGGCGACGTCTAGCGAGACGTCGTTCAATCCGCGGAACCGGCCGTAGTAGAACGACAGGTTCCTGACCTCGATGGCTGGCGGCGCGTCGACCGGTGCGGTTGCCTGCATTTCCTTCCTTCTCCCTGCGGTTTCATCCATGCTGCCGCTCGCGGAACATCACGCGTGCCAGCACGTTCAGGCCGAGCACGAAGAGCGCGATCAGCGCCGCGCCTCCCCACGCGAGTTGCTGCCAGTTCTCGTAGGGGCTCATCGCGAAGTTGTAGATCACCACCGGCAGGTTCGCCATCGGAGCGCCCATGTCGAGCGTGAAGAACTGGTTGTTCAGCGCGGTGAAGAGCAGCGGTGCCGTCTCGCCGGCGATGCGCGCGACGGCGAGCAGCACGCCGGTGACGACGCCGCCGCGCACCGCGCGCAGCGTGACGGCGAGGCTCACCTTCCAGCGCGGCGCGCCGAGCGCGAACGCGGCCTCGCGCAGGCTGCCGGGAACGAGCAGCAGCATGTTCTCGGTGGTGCGCACGACGACCGGGATCGCGATCAGCGCCAGCGCGAGCGAGCCCGACCAGCCGGAGAAATGGCCGACCGTCGCGACCGCGATCGCATGGACGAAGAGCCCGATCACGATCGACGGCGCCGACAGCATGACGTCGGTGACGAAACGCGTCATCGCTGCGAAGCGCGAGCGCGCGCCGAACTCGGCGAGGTAGATACCGGCGAGGACGCCGATCGGCGTGGCGACGAAGGCGGCGAAGGCGACGATCATCGCGCTGCCGACGATCGCGTTCGCCAGCCCGCCGCCGTCGGTGCCGGGCGCCGGCGTCGATTCGAGGAACAGGTCGGCGCCGAAGGCGGCGAGCCCCGACGAGAACAGCGTCCACAGCAGCCAGCCGAGCGCGGCGAGCCCGACCGACATCGCCGCGGCCGACAGCGCGAGGCCGGCGGCGTTGGCCATCCTGCGGCGGCGGTACAGCGAAGGCATCGCGGTCTCCTCAGGCGCCGGCGCGCGCGGCGCTGCGCTGCACGAGCCACTTCGCCACGCCGAGCACGACGAAGGTGATCACGAACAGCAGCAACCCGAGCGCGAACAGCGACGGAACGTGCAGCGCCGGATCGGCCTCGGCGAACTCGTTCGCGAGCGTCGAGGCGATCGAGTTGCCGGGCGCGAACAGGCTGGGCGACAGCCGGTTCGCGTTGCCGATGACGAAGGTGACCGCCATCGTCTCGCCGAGCGCGCGGCCCAGCCCCAGCATCACGCCGCCGATCACGCCGATGCGCGTGTACGGGAGCACGACGTGGCGGACGACCTCCCAGGTCGTGCAACCGAGCCCGTAGGCCGACTCCTTGAGCATCGGCGGCACGGTCAGGAACACGTCGCGCATCACCGATGCGACGAAGGGGACGACCATCAGCGCGAGCACGACGCCCGCGGTGAAGATCCCGATGCCCAGCGGCGGCCCGGCGAAGATCGGCAGGCCGGTGGCGGTCAGCAGCGGCTGCACGTACTCCTGCAGCACCGGCGCGAGCACGAACAGGCCCCAGAAGCCGTAGACGATCGACGGGATGCCGGCGAGCAGTTCGACGGCGATGCCCAGCGGACGCGCGAGCCGGGCCGGGCACATCTCGGTGAGGAAGACGGCGATGCCGAAGCTCACCGGCACGGCGATCGCCAGCGCGATCGCCGAGGTGGCGATCGTCCCGTAGCCGGAGACGACGGCACCGTAGACGTCGTCGGCCGGACTCCAGGTCGTGCCGACGAGGAAGCCCGGGCCGAAGGCCCGCAGCGCGGGCCACGCTTCGACGGCGAGGGCGACGAGGATGCCGGCGAGCGCGATCAGCACCAGCGCGGCGAAGGCGCCCGTGACCGCGACGAAGACACGGTCCTGCGCGGCGAAGCGCCTGCTGCGCGAATCGCTCGCCGCAACAGGCCCCGCGGCAGGCGGCGCGATGCCCGCGCCGTCGAATGCCGCGCCGATCGTCGTTCGCTCGGCCACCGCCACGTCCGCCGTGCCCTCTCGCACCCGCGGCGGCTCAGTTGCCGGCCCGCAGCACCGGCTGGCCGGAGGCGTCCCGGATGCTCTCCCACGAAGCCTCGACCTTCTCGACGACCGGCGCCGGAAGCGGGACGTAGTCGAGTTCGATCGCGAGTGCCTGGCCCCGGGTGAGCGCCCAGCGGAAGAACTTCAGCGCCTCGGCCGAACGCTCGGGCTCGTCGGCGGTGCCGTGCATCAGGATGTAGCTGGCCGAGGTCATCGGCCAGGCCTCGTCGCCGTGCTGGTGGTTCAGGTTCACGCCGAAGCCGGGTACCGCCGCCCAGTCGGCGTTGGCGGCCGCCGCGGCGAAGCTGCGGTCGTTCGGCTGCACCGTCTTGCCGTCGCGGTTGATCATCGCCGCGTGCGTGAGCCCGTTCTGCCTGGCATAGGCGTATTCGACGTAGCCGATCGAGCCGGCGATCTTCGTGACGTTCGCGGCGACGCCCGCATTGCCCTTGCCGCCGACGCCCGACTTCCAGTTGACCGTCTTGCCCGCGCCGATGTCCGAACGGAACGAAGGCGAGACCTGCGACAGGTAGTCGGTGAACGCCGCCGTCGTCCCCGACGAGTCGGAGCGGTAGACCAGCGTGATCGCGGTCGACGGAAGCTGCAGCGACGGGTTCAGCGCGCCGATCTTCGCGTCGTTCCAGGTCGTGATCGCGCCGCGATAGATGTCGGCGAGCACCACGCCGTCGAGCGTGATCCGGCCGGGTTGCACGCCCGGAAGATTGGCCACGGCGACGATGCCGCCGATCACCGCGGGAAACTGCACGAGCGCGTGCCGGTCGAGGTCCGCGCCCTTCATCGGATCGTCGGAGGCGCCGAAATCGACGGTCTTGCCGATGATCTGCTTGACCCCGCCGCCCGAGCCGATGGCCTGGTAGTTGACGCCGTTGCCGGTGGCCGCCTTGTAGGCCTCGGCCCACTTCGCATAGATCGGCGCCGGGAAACTGGCGCCCGCGCCGGTGACGTCGACCGCCTGCGCCGCGGTCATGCCGAGTGCCAGCGCGCCGCCGAGAAGCAGCCGCCCGGGGATGTTCGCGTTCATCTTCGATCCTTCCTCTGTTCGCTTTGGCATGCGAGCAGGCTACGGATCGTCGGTGACGGTTTCGTGACAGCGGCGGTGGGTTCCTCGAGATGCGGGAGCGCCGACCTTCGTCAGCGCATCGAACCCTCGCGCACCTCGCGCATCAGCCGCTCGGCCGCAAGGCCCTCGGCAGCACAGCATTCGAGCATCTCGGCGTCGCCTGCGTCGGGCCCGGCGCCGTCGGCCCGGTCGGAACGCGGCGCGCTGCCCGATCGCGTCGACGCAATGCCGAAGACGCGCGCCGTGCAGGCCAGGATCCGGTCGATCGGTCTCATTCCGGTCTCTCCTCGTGCATTCATGCTTCGTGAATGCGGGGAGGATGCCCGCCGAAGATGATCCCTTCGTGACATCGCCGGTTTCGACTGCAACATTCGCGCCTGCGCGCGCGCCCGGATGCGCGGGCGGCGCAGCACCCGCCCCCGCGCTCAGGCGCCGGCGAAGCGATCGAGATGATGGTCGACGTCGCCGAACTCCTGCGCGAGCATCGTCAGCCGCTTGAAGCTGTGCGAGACCTTCATCTCCACCGTCATGCCCATCCCGCCGTGCAGCTGGATGGCCTCCTGGCCCACGTGCCTGCAGGCGGTGCCGACCAGCACCTTCGCCGCCGACACGACGCGGACGCGTTCGGCGGCGTCGATCTCGCCGCGCGCCGCCGCGTCGACCTTCGCGCAGGCGAGCAGGGCCATCGAACGCGCCTGCTCGGCGTGGATCGTCATGTCGACCATCCGGTGCTGCAGCGCCTGGAACGAGCCGATCGGAGCCCCGAACTGCCGGCGCGACTTCAGGTACGCGAGCGTCGCCTCGTTCGCGGAGTCGATCGCGCCGACGGCCTGCGCGCAACCGAGCGCGGCGGCGAAGTCGATCGCCTCCTCGATCGCCGCACGCGCATCGACGCCGGCGCCCAGGCGGGCATCGCCGGCGAGCGCGACCGCGTGGAACGTGACGTCGGCGGCGCGCAGGTCGTCGACCGTGCGGAAGGTCTTCATCGAGACGCCGTCGAGACCGGCATCGACGACGAACACGCCGAGCCCGCCGCCCTCGCCGAGGCCGTCTGCGATGCGCGCGGTGACGACCAGCGCGTCGGCCATCGGCGCGTGCAGCACCATGCGCTTCTCGCCCGACAGGCGCCAGCCTTCGCCGACCCGCACCGCGGTGGTCGCGACCGGATCGAGCGCGTAGCGCAGCTTCGTCTCGACGTGCGCGAAGCCGAGCTTCATCGAGCCTTCGGCGATGCGCGGCACGAGCGCCGAACGCTGCGCGTCGGTGCCGAGCGTCGCCACCAGCCGCCCGGCCGGTGCCAGCGTCGACGACAGCGGCTCGACGAGCAGTGCCGCGCCGAAGGCCTGCATCGGCGCGACGAGGTCGATCGCGCCGCCGCCGAAGCCTCCGTCGGCGACGGCGAAGGGAAGCGACAGCAGCCCCATCGACGCGAGATCGCGCCATACCGACGCGCTGTAGCCTTCGGCGGACGCGACGATCTTCCTGCGCGCCTCGAAATCGTAGCTGCGCTCGAGCAGCCGGCGCACGCTGTCGGCGAGCAGCCGCTGCTCTTCGGTGTGCTGGAAGTCCATGGATCGCGTCCGTTCAGAGGCCGAGCGCGGCCTTCGCGATGATGTTGCGCTGGATCTCGTTCGACCCGGCGTAGATCGACGTCTTGCGATAGTTGAAGTAGCGCGGCGCGAGCGCGGCGGTGCGCTCGTCGAAGCCTTCGTAGTCGATCGGACGGAACATCTGCGCGCACGGACCCGCCACCTGCATCGCCAGCTCGGTGAGCGCCTGCTGGATCTCGGTGCCGCGGATCTTCAGCATCGATACCTCGGGACCGATGCGCCCGGTGCGGCGCATCTCGTCGACGAAGCGAAGGTTCGTGACCTCCAGCGCCATCAGCTCGATCTCGACGCGCGAGAGCCGGTCGCGGAAACGCGGATCCTCGAGCAGCGGGCGGCCGTTCCGCGAGGCGCCGGCGGCGTGTTCCTTCAGCCGCGCGAGCTCGCGTTTCGACGCGCCGATGCGCCCGGTGTTCAACCGCTCGTGGCCGAGCAGGTACTTGGCGACCGTCCACCCTTCGTTCTCGCGGTGCACGAGGTTCTCGACCGGCACCTCCACCGCGTCGAAGAACACCTCGTTCACCTCGTGTCCCTCGTCGAGCAGGATCAGCGGGCGCACGGTGATGCCGGGCGTCTTCATGTCGACGAGCAGGAAGCTGATGCCCTCCTGCCGGCGCGCCGACGAGCCGTCGGTGCGCACGAGGCAGAAGATCCAGTCGGCGAAGTGCGCCAGCGTCGTCCAGATCTTCTGCCCGTCGACGACGTAGCGGTCGCCGCGCCTTTGCGCGCGCATCTTCAGCGAAGCGAGATCCGAGCCGGACCCCGGCTCGGAATATCCCTGGCACCAGAAATCGTCGGCGCGGTAGATGCGCGGCAGGAAGCGCTGCTTCTGCGCTTCGGTGCCGAACTGCAGCAGCACCGGCGCGCACATCGCCACGCCGAAGGGAACGATCGGCGGCGCGCCCGCGTACGCGCACTCCTCCTCGAACAGGTAGCGTTGCACCGGCGTCCAGTCGGTGCCGCCCCACTCGCGCGGCCACGCCGGCGCGATCCAGCCCCGGTCGGCGAGGATGCGGTGCCAGCGGACGAGATCGTCCTTGTTTAGTGCCTCGTGGTCGAGCACCTTGCGCCGCAGTTCGTCGGGTACGCCGGTCGCGAGCCAGGCGCGCACTTCATCGCGAAACGCCCGTTCCTCGGCGGAGTAGTTCAGGTCCATGCGCGGACTCCGGTGAAGCGCTCACTCGAGCGCGTCGGCTCCGATCGGCCCGCAGGCGGCGAGATCGGATTCGCTGCACGGCGGCAGCTGCGAGGCGATCTCGCGCAGCGCGCTGCGCAAGCCTTCCTCGAGCACCGGATGATAGAACGGCATGCGCAGCAGGTCGTGCACGGTGAGCATGCGCTCGAGCGCGAGCGCGAGCAGATGCGCAAGATGCGAGCCGGCCGGCGCGCACAGCTCGGCGCCGAGCAAGAGCCCGCTGCCCCGCGCCGCGTAGACGCGCAAGACGCCCCGGTTGCGCTGCGCGATGCGCGCACGGCCCTGGCGTTCGAAGCGGAACTCGCCGAGCAACACGTCGCTGCCCTGCAACTGCGAGAAGCGCCTGCCGACGACCGCGACTTCCGGGTCGCAGAAGACGATCGCCAGCGGCACCCGGCGGCGAAAGCGCGGCGGTGCGTCGCTGCTCGCGACGATCCCGGCGATGTGCCCGTCGTCGGCCGCCTCGTGCAGCAGCGGCGCCTGCGCGTTCGCGTCGCCGGCGACGAACACCGGCAATGCGCCCACCCGCAGGGTCTGCGGGTCGACCTCGGGCGCGCCGTGCTCGTCGAGCGGCACGCCGAGCGCCTCCAGGCCGAGCCCGGCCAGGTTCGGACGGCGGCCGAGCGCGACGAGCACCGCGTCGGCCTGCACCTCGTGGCGTCCGTTGCTCACGCGAACCGCGCCTGCATCGCCTTCGGAGACGACGGCCGGAGCCCCGAGGTGCAGGGCGAACTCCTGGCGCATCGACCCGAACAGCGCCGCATTCACCACCGGGTCGGTCGACCCGGCCAGGCGCTCGCTCGAACCGAATGCGGTCACCTCGATGCCCAGCCGCGCCAGCGCCTGCGCGATCTCGGCGCCGATCGCACCCATGCCGACGACCGCGATGCGCGCCGGCAGGTCGTCGCGTTCGAACAGCGAGTCTGTTGTGAGCACGCGCTCGCCGAAGGCCTGCCACGGTGCCGGCACGATCGGCCGCGAACCGGTCGCGACGACGATGCGCCGCGTGCGCAGCCGTCGCCCGTTCACCTCGACGCAGTCGGCAGCGACGATGCGTGCACGGCCGGCGATCGCACGCTCGCCCAGGCCGTCGGGGATCCGGCGCACCCCCTCGACGAACTGGTCGCGCAGCGCGCGCACACGCGCGAGCACGGCGGGGACGTCGGCGCGCAGCGCTTCGCCGCCGCGGATGCCGAAGACGTCGAAGGCGTGACGCCGGTGGAACGCGTCGGCCGCCTCGATCAGTGCCTTCGACGGCATGCAGCCGACCCGCGCGCAGGTGCTCGCCCATCCGCCGTCGTCGACGATCGCGAAGCGCGCGCCGCGCTTGCGCAGCTCGCGCGCGGCCGCCAGGCCGGCGGTGCCCCCGCCGACGACGACGACGTCCAGGGTTGCCTCGTCCATCGAAACGATCTTACCTTGTGGCATTCACGATTCCGCTTATCGTCGATCGGCCCATCCGGAGGATTGCATGAACGAGAACCTGGCCCGCTTCCGCGCAGCACGTGACCTGCTGCTGACGCACCGCAGCGACTACGACGCCGCGGTCGCCTCGTTCCGCTGGCCGCGACTCGAACGCTTCAACTGGGCGCTGGATCACTTCGACGATCTCGCGCGCGGCAACGACGCCACCGCGCTGTGGATCGTCGAGGACGGCGGCGGCGAACGGCGCTGCAGCTTCGCCGAGTTGAGCGAACGCTCCAGCCGCGTCGCCAACTGGCTCGAGTCGCTCGGCGTGCAACGCGGCGATCGCGTGCTGCTGATGCTCGGCAACGAGGTCCCGCTGTGGGAGACGATGCTCGCGTGCATCAAGATCGGCGCGGTGGTGATCCCGGCGACGAACCTGCTCACGCGCGACGACCTCGCCGACCGGCTCGAACGCGGCCGGATCGCGCACATCGTCACGCGCTCGTCCAATGCCGGGCGCTTCGACGGCATCGCCGGCGATCGCACGCGCATCTGCGTCGACGCGCCGCCGCCCGGCTGGGTCGACTACGCCGACTCCAACGACGCGCCCGCGCAGTACGTGGCGAAAGCGGACACGCACCCCGACGATCCGCTGCTGCTCTATTTCACGTCGGGCACGACCAGCAAGCCGAAGCTCGTGCGCCACACGCACCAGAGCTACCCGGTAGGCCACCTGTCGACCATGTACTGGATCGGGCTGCAGCCGGGCGACGTGCACTGGAACATCTCGTCGCCGGGCTGGGCCAAGCACGCGTGGAGCTGCTTCTTCGCGCCGTGGAACGCGGGTGCCTGCGTGTTCGTCTTCGACATGGCGCGCTTCGACGCGAAGCGCGCGCTCGAGCAGCTGGTGCGCGCGCGCGTGGCGACACTGTGCGCGCCGCCCACCGTCTGGCGCATGCTGATCCAGGAAGACCTCGCGGCCTATCCGGTGAAGCTGCGCGAGCTCGTCTCGGCCGGCGAACCGCTGAACCCGGAGGTGATCGAACGGGTGCGCGAGGCGTGGAAGCTGACGATCCGCGACGGCTACGGACAGACCGAGACGACCTGCGTCGTCGGCAACCCGCCCGGGCAGCGGCTGAAACCGGGCTCGATGGGGCGACCGCTGCCGGGCTTTCGCATCGCGCTGCTCGACCCGGACGACCGCCCGGCCGACGAGGGCGAGATCGCGCTCGACCTGTCGGCGCAGCCGGTCGGCCTGATGCCCGGCTATGCCGACGACGACGAGCGCACCGCGCAGGTGATGCGCAACGGCCACTACCACACCGGCGACGTCGCGCAGCGCGACGCCGACGGCTACGTCACCTACGTCGGACGCGCCGACGACGTCTTCAAGGCGAGCGACTACCGGATCAGCCCCTTCGAGCTCGAGAGCGTGCTGATCGAGCACGAAGCGGTCGCCGAGGCGGCGGTCGTGCCCTCGCCCGATCCGGTCCGGCTCGCGGTGCCGAAGGCCTTCGTCGTGCTCGCCGCCGGGCATGCGGCCGATGCCGCCACCGCCGCCGACATCCTGCGCTTCTGCCGCGACCGTCTCGCGCCGTACAAGCGCATCCGGCGGCTCGAGTTCGCCGAGCTGCCGAAGACGATCTCGGGCAAGATCCGCCGCGTCGAGATGCGCCAGCGCGAGCAGGCGCGGGCGGTGCCGATCGTGCGCGCGACGAGCGAGTATTTCGACGACGACCTGCGCTGAGCGGGAGCGGTCGCGCCGCGCCCGTGCGCGGTGCGACCGCGCAGGCGCCGTCAGCGCCCCGCGCCGCGCTCGAGCTTCAGCCCCACCTTCACGACGCGCCCCGCAGACACTTCGCGGGCGATCAGCAGCAGCCCGGAGATCTGCACCGCGTCGCCTTCGACGATGTTGCGCACCTGCCGGCGCATCGCCTGGTCGAGCGACAGGCCCTCCAGGTCGGCGCGCATCTCGCATCCGTAGGCCGCGCAGACGTCGGCGAAGGCCGCCGCTCCGTCGAGCACGAAATCGCCGTAGAAGCGGCGCCGCGCCGCGGTGTCGATGCTCGTGAAGAGATCGGACAGGTGATCGACCTCGACGTCGGGTGCAACCAGCATCACGACGTCGTTGGGCGCCAGCGCGCCGGCGCCGTCGTCGTGCAGCACGGTATTGCTGCGCAATACCCCGACGACGCGTGCGCCGTCGGGCAGGATCAGCGTGCGCAGGTCGATGCCGAGCATCGGCGAGCGCTCGCCGATGCGGAACTCGACCACGGCGAGCGTGTCGTCCGACAGCGTCGGACGCACGCGCGGCTCGTCGCGCGGCGGCAGCGCCACGCCGAACAGTCGTGCCGCCGGCGGCACCGACGAGCCCTGCAGCAGCAGCGAGGTCACGACGACGACGAAGGCGACGTTGAACAGCAGCCAGGCTTCGGGCACGCCGGCGAGCAGCGGGAAGACGGCGAGCACGATCGGCACCGCGCCGCGCAGGCCGATCCAGCCCATGAACGCGATCTCGCGCGGGGCGAATCCGAAGGGCAGCACGCACAGCCATACGGCCAGCGGACGCGCGACGAGCATCAGGAACGCGGAGACGGCCAGCGCCTGCCAGGCGACCGCCGGCAGCTCGGAGGGCGTCACCAGCAGCCCGAGCAGCAGGAACATGCTCGACTGCGACAGCCACGCCATGCCGTCCATCGCGCGCAGCAGGTTCTCCGCGGTACGCCGCAGCCGGTTGCCGACGACCAGCCCGACGAGGTAGACGGCGACGAAGCCGCTGCCGCCGAGCATGCTGGTGACCGCGAAGGCGACGATCCCGCCCGAGCACAACAGCAGCGCGCTCAGGCCGTCGCCCACCTGCGCGCCGCGCATCACCCAGGCCATCGCGAATCCGAACGCGATCCCGAAGAGGCCGCCGAGCCCGAACTGCACGACGAGCTGGCGCGCGAGCTCGATCCCCTGCAGGTCGTCGGGCGCCATCAGCACCTCGATCATCGTCATCGTGAGGAAGATCGCGGTCGGGTCGTTGATGCCCGACTCGATCTCCAGCGTGTTCGCCACGCGCTCGTTCAGGCGCGTTCCGCTCGCGCGCAGCAGCGCGAACACGGCCGCCGCGTCGGTGGAGCCGACGATCGAGCCGAGCAGCAGCCCGACGCTCCAGTCGACGTCGAAGATCCATGCCATGAACAGCCCGGTGGGAAGCGCCGTGAGCACGACGCCGATCGAGGCGAGCACCAGCGACGGGCGCAGCGCCACGCGGAAGGTGGCCAGCTTGGTGCGCAGTCCGCCGTCGAGCAGGATGATCGCCAGCGCCAGGTTGCCGACGAAGAACGCCAGGCGGTGGTCGTCGAAGTCGATGCCGCCGATGCCGTCCTCGCCGGCGAGCATCCCCACGAGCAGGAAGACGAGCAGGAAGGGGACGCCGAAGCGCGACGAGAACGCGCCGAGCAGGATGCCGCCGAACATCACGAGCGCACCCACCAGCAGCAGTTGATTGACGGCTTCCATCGGACTGGAAATGTAGCAGCCGCGATGCGGTTTTCCGCCGCTGCAATGCCCGCGATCGGCGCGCGGTCCGCGCGATCCGCCGCGCGCGTTCCACTATGCTGCCCAACGAAGGCGTGTCCGCCGCCCCCCCGTACGACCCTGGAAGCACCCGATGACCGAACCCGCCCGGAACTCCGGCTCCACCACCGGCAGCGGCGCCCCGGCGCAGAGCGACCGCAATTCGCTGACGATCGGCCCGAACGGCCCGATCCTGCTGCACGACGTGCACTTCCTCGAGCAGATGGCGCACTTCAACCGCGAGAAGGTGCCCGAGCGACAGCCGCACGCCAAGGGCGCAGGCGCCTTCGGCGTCTTCGAGACCACCGCCGACGTGTCGCGCTGGACGAAGGCGGCGCTGTTCCGCAAGGGCGCGAGAACGGAGATGCTCGCGCGCTTCTCGACGGTCGCCGGCGAGATGGGCAGCCCCGACACCTGGCGCGACGTGCGCGGCTTCTCGCTGAAGTTCTACACCGACGAAGGCAACTACGACCTCGTCGGCAACAACACGCCGATCTTCTTCGTGCGCGACCCGATGAAGTTCCCGCACTTCATCCGCAGCCAGAAACGCCTGCCCGACTCGGGGCTGCGCGACAACCACATGCAGTGGGACTTCTGGACGAGCAATCCGGAAACGGCGCACCAGGTGACGTACCTGATGGGCGTGCGCGGCCTGCCGCGCACCTGGCGGCACATGAACGGCTACGGCTCGCACACGTTCATGTGGGTGAACGCCGCCGGCGAGAAGTTCTGGGTCAAGTACCACTTCCACACGAACCAGGGCATGGAGTTCTTCAGCAACGCCGAGGCGATGGCAATGGCGGGCAAGGACGCCGACTTCCACCGGCGCGACCTGTTCGACGCGATCGCAAGCGGCGAGCACCCGAGCTGGAAGCTGTCGGTGCAGGTGATGCCCTACGCCGACGCGAAGACCTACCGGATCAATCCCTTCGACCTCACGAAGACCTGGCCGCACGCCGACTATCCGCTGCACGAAGTCGGCACGATGACGCTCGACCGCAACCCCGAGAACTTCTTCGCGCAGATCGAGCAGGCCGCGTTCTCGCCGGGCAACGTCGTGCCCGGCATCGGACTGTCGCCCGACAAGATGCTGCTCGGACGCGCCTTCGCCTACAACGACGCGCAGCGCAACCGCATCGGCACGAATTTCCATCAGCTGCCGGTGAACCGGCCGAAGACGCCCATCAACACCTACCTGTTCGACGGCCAGATGACCTACGAGCACAGCGGCAACGCGCCGGTCTACGCGCCGAACAGCGGGGGGCGCGGCTGGGCCGACGAGTCGGGCGCCGCCGACGACGGCTGGGAGGCCGACGGCGAGATGGTGCGCAGCGCCTACACGCTGCGCGCCGACGACGACGACTTCACGCAGCCGGGGGTCCTCGTGCGCACCGTCTTCGACGACGCGCAGCGCGATGCGCTCGTCGAACAGGTGGCCGGCAGCCTGCTGGGCGGCGTGCGCTCGCCGGTGCTCGAACGCGCCTTCGGGTACTGGAAGAACATCGATCCCGAGGTCGGCGGGCGCATCGAGGAGAAGGTGCGCAACGGTCGCGCGCGCGAGCCGGCCGCGGGCATGGGCGAGAAGTGATGCCTGCCCGCGCGCGGCGGGCAGGAAGCGCCGGCCTTCAGGGCGCGACGTCGACGAGCACGAGCTCGGCCTCCTGCAGCGCGGTGATCCGCAACTCGTCCTCGTCGTGGATCGCGGCGCCGTCGCGCGCGTCGATTGCCGTGCCGTTGACCTCGACCCTGCCGGTCGCCGGCACCAGGTAGGCCATCCGCTCCCGGCCGAGCGCGTAGCGCGTCGACTCGCCCGCCCTCAGGTGGGCGCCGAGCACCTTCGCATCGGCATGGATGCGCAGCGCCTCTTCGTCGGCGTCGGAGCCGCTCGCGAGCACGACGAAGCGCCCGGCCCGGTCTGCGCCGGGAAAGGGCCTGGCCCCCCACGAAGGCGCGTGGCCCCGCCGATCGGGCAGGATCCAGATCTGGAAGATGCGGGTGACGCCCGGCTCCATGTTGTACTCGGCGTGCGTGATGCCCGTTCCCGCGCTCATCACCTGCACGTCGCCGGCCTGCGTGCGCCCGAGGTTGCCCTGGTCGTCGCGGTGCGTGATCGCACCCTCGCGCACGTAGGTGACGATCTCCATGTCCGCGTGCGGATGCGGCGGGAAGCCGGTCTTCGACTGGATCGTGTCGTCGTTCCACACCCGCAGCGATCCCCAGCCCATGCGTCCGGGGTCGTGGTAGCCGGCGAACGAGAAATGGTGCTTCGCATCCAGCCAGCCGTGGTTGGCGCCCCCGAGGCTTTCGAAGGGCCTGCGCTCGATCATCGCATCGCTCCTGCTTCGCTTGAACCCGTCTGCAGGGTAGCGCCGCCGCGCACGGCCTGCCACGGGCGCGAACCGTTGACGGTGCCCTGCATGCGTTCGCCGTCGACCTGCCCGACGTAGCGATCCTCGCCGATCGTGAAGCGCACCCTCGGGCCGTCCAGCCGCGCCTCGCCGATGGGCTGGCTTGCAGCGCCGTCGTGCAGCGAACCCTCGAGCACCTGGAAGCTCTGCGTCAGTTCGAGCGTCTTGCCGTCCAGTGCCCAGGTGCCCGCGACCTTCGCCGGCACCGTCCATTTCAGCGCGCGGCAGTAGGAAGTGCAGTCCTCGTCCACCTCGGCGGTTTCGTCCGGCTTCCACTCCCCCATGTCGAAGCTGTTGGCGACGATGCGCGTGCCGGGCGGCATGTCGAACAGGATCGGGCGCAGCGCCAGGTTCAGGTTCGGCAGCAGGAAGAGCGTCACCACGGTGGCCTCCGAGAAGTCGGACTGGAAGATGTCCGCCTGCTCGAAGGTCGCGCGCTCCGAGACGCCTTCCGCCTGCGCCTGCCGCCTGGCGTACGCCACCATGTCGGGATTGAACTCGATGCCCCGTGCGAGCGCGCCGCGCTTGGCGGCAGTGATCACGGTTCGGCCGTCGCCGGAGCCCAGGTCGACGAGCCGGTCCTGCGGCGTGAGCTGCGCCAGGTCGAGCATCCGGTCGACCAGCGCCTGCGGCGTGGGCACCCAGATGACGTCCTTGCCGGGCTGCCCCACCCGGGGCTCGTAGGTGTCGGTTGTCGAAGCCGTGCCCGTCTGCGCGCAGGCCGCCCCGAGCGCCAGCGTGAACGACACGGCAGCCACGAGAGTTCCGGAAAAGCGCTTCAAGATTCGACCTCGCAGGCAATGGCGATGCCGTGCAGCTGCATGGGCGATGCCCGCACGGATGCGCAAGCCCGTCGAACGCGCACTGCGGCGCATCGCGAGGCTCAACCCTCGCCGCCCGCCCCGATGGCCCTCGGGCGCCTCGGCACTCCGAGCGCGCACTCGAGTTCCTCGTCCCAGTGCGCGCGCTCCGCGGCGGCCCGCCAGGTCGTCTGCAGGAAGCGCATCAGCGCCTCGTCGGGGTCGGGGGCGGTACGCACGACTTCGTAGGGCAGCAGCCACTCTCCCATCTGCGCGGACCAGAACGCTCCCGACGGCGCGACCGCCGCATCGGAAAAACCTTCCGGCGACGGATAGGCGTACGAATAGAACGCGGCCTGCGGGTACCCGTCGTTGCCGGGCCAGAAACCCGCGCTGCTCACCTCGTGCGAATACGCCTCCCGCGTCACCTCGTCCGGCAGGCCGGGCACGCCGCCGGGATGCAGCGGAGCCCGCCGCCCCGAGAAACGGGTGACCGCCAGGTCGAAGCTGCCCCAGAAGAAGTGGACCGGGCTCGACTTGCCGACGAAGCCGGTGCGAAACAGCCGGAACACCCGGTCGGCGTGCATCAGCGACAGCCAGAACCGGTGCGCGGCCTCCGCGTCGTACGAGGCGTGGACCTCGTCTTGCGGGAACGGGATGGGATCGGGCACCTCGTTCGGCAGCGTGTTGATCTCGACGTCGATGCCGGCCGCCTGCAGCTCGTCCATCAGTCGGCGATGGAACCGGGCGACCGACATCGGCTCGAGCGCGAAGCCGCGCAGCACGCCGTCCGACAGGCGCACGAGCAGCCGGTGGTCGACGAAGTCGAAATCGATCTCGAGCATGCGCGCACCGAGATGGATCGTCGACGTGCGCAGGCCGCGCGGATGCACGTACAGCGGCACCTGCCATCCATGGTTCAGCCACGGTGCGAGCGCCAGCCGCAGCTTGCCGACGACCTGCGTCCACAGGTGCAGCGTGACGAGGGTGTCCCGCCACTGCGCGTAATCCAGCACCGGCCACGGTGCGCGCGTCGTCGTGGAATCGTCCATCGCGAACTCCTGCGAGGGAAAACGACCTGCACGCCCGGACGTCCTCGAAGCCGACCGGATCCGGCGAGCGAACGCCCTCGATGGTGCCGGAGGCGGGAATCGAACCCGCACGCCCTCTCGGGCACCGGATTTTGAGTCCGGCGCGTCTACCAGTTCCACCACTCCGGCGTCGCCGCGCACGGGCTCCGCACGGCGAAGGCGCGATTATGCGGCATGGCGCCAGTTCCCCGCCCGACGCCCACCAGGCCGATCGAGGACTACGGACTGATCGGCAACCTGCTCACCGCCGCGCTCGTCGCGCGCGACGGATCGATCGACTGGCTGTGCCTGCCGCGCTTCGATTCCGACGCCTGCTTCGCCGCGCTGCTCGGCGGTCCCGAGCACGGCCGCTGGCGCATCGGTCCGGCGGCCGACGCGTTCGAGACGAAACGCCGCTACCTGCCGCGCACCGCGATCCTCGAGACCTGCTTCGAGACCGCGGACGGCGCCTTCTCGGTCACCGACTTCATGCCGCCGGGCGACGACGACCGCAACGTAGAGCTCGTGCGGCTCGTGCGCGGCCTCGCCGGCCGGCCGACGGTGTCGATGGAATTCACGCTGCGCTTCGGCTACGGGCGCACCGTGCCCTGGGTGCGACGGCGCGACTACGGGCTGCGCGCCGTCGCCGGCCCCGACGCCGTCGAGCTCGTCACGCCGATCGCGCTGCGCAACGAGTCGATGCGCACGCACGCCTGCTTCGCGCTCGCGGCGGGCGATGCCGTCCCGTTCACGCTGGCCTATCACCCGTCGCACCGGCCGCCGTCCTTCGTCGACGACCGCAGCGCGCTGCTCGAGCGCAGCGCCGCCTGGTGGCGCGCGTGGTGCGGGCACTGCACGCTGCCCGACGACGCGCCCGAGCGCTGGAGGGAAGCGGTGATGCGCTCGCTGATCACGCTGAAGTCGCTCACGCACCGCCCCACCGGCGGCCTGGTCGCCGCGCCGACGACCTCGCTGCCCGAGCACCCGGGCGGCGAACGCAACTGGGACTACCGCTATTGCTGGATCCGCGACGCGACGATGACGCTGTACGCGCTGCTGAACTCGGGCTACTTCGACGAGGCGCGAGCCTTTCGCCAGTGGATGCTGCGCGCGACCGCCGGCGATCCCGCGCAGATGCAGATCATGTACGGCCTGGCGGGCGAGCGCCGGCTCACCGAGTTCGAGCTGGCGTGGCTGCCCGGCCATGCCGACAGCCGCCCGGTGCGCATCGGCAACGCCGCGCACGACCAGCTGCAGCTCGACGTCTACGGCGAGCTGATGGACGTCTCGCACCTGAGCCGCCGCTCGGGACTGGGCTGGGACGAGGACTCGTGGAAGCTGCAGCGCGCGCTGCTCGACACGCTCGAGCGAAAATGGCGCGAACCCGACCGCGGCATCTGGGAAGTGCGCGGCCCGGCGCGTCACTTCACGTACTCGAAGATGATGTGCTGGCTCTCGTTCGACCGCGCCGCCAGGGCGGTCGAGGAGTTCGGCCTCGACGGGCCGGTCGAGCGCTGGCGCGGGCTTTGCGAGACGATCCGCGCACAGATCCTCGAACACGGCTTCGATCGCGCGCGCAACGCCTTCGTGCAGCACTACGGCGGCGACGCGCTCGACGCCTCGCTGCTGCTCGTCGCCGAGACCGGCTTCGTCGAAGCGGACGACCCGCGCTTCGCCGGCACCGTCGCCGCGATCGAAGACGAACTGCTGCAGGACGGCTTCGTGCTGCGCTACCGCCCGGAGCGCGGCGTGGACGGCCTGCGCGGAACCGAGGGCGCATTCCTGCCGTGCAGCTTCTGGCTGGTCGACGCCTACGTGCTGCTCGGGCGCCTCGACGACGCGCATGCGCTGTTCGAGCGACTGCTGTCGGTGCGCAACGACCTGGGACTGCTCGCCGAGGAATACGATCCGCGCGCGCGCCGCCTGCTCGGCAACTTTCCGCAGGCGTTCTCGCACGTCGCGCTGGTGAACACGCTGCACAACCTGATGCGCTCGACCAGCCCGTCGCGGCAGCGTGCGAACCGCCAGGCGCCCCCGCAGCCGCGCGGCGCCGCGGCGCCCGACGCGCCACCGCCTACAATCGCTGCCGATGCGCCTGAGCGACTTCGACTTCGAGCTGCCGGCCGAGCTGATCGCGCAGCATCCGGGCGCGCGGCGGGCTGATTCGCGGCTGCTGCACCTCGCCCGCGACGCGTTCGCCGACCTGCGTTTCCCCGAGCTCGCCGCGCTGCTCGCGCCCGGCGACCTGCTCGTCTTCAACGACACGCGCGTGCTGCGCGCACGGCTGCGCGGGACGAAGGACACCGGCGGGCGCGTCGAGGCGCTCGTCGAACGCGTGCTCGCCGAGCACGAGGCGCTCGTGCAGCTGCGCGCGAGCAAGCCGCCGAAGCCGGGCGCGCGCCTGCGCTGGCGCACGAGCGCGGCGACGGTGCTTGCGCGCGAAGGCGAGTTCTGGCGGCTGCGCTTCGACGATCCGGTGCACGCCTGCCTGCACGGCGAGGGCGCGCTGCCGCTGCCGCCGTACATCGACCGCGCACCCGACGCCGCGGACGAGGAGCGCTACCAGACCGTCTATGCGCGCGAGCCGGGTTCGGTCGCCGCACCGACGGCGGGCCTGCACTTCGACCACGAGATGCTCGCGCGGCTGCGCGAGCGCGAAGTGCGCACGGCCTTCGTCACGCTGCACGTGGGCGCCGGCACCTTCCAGCCGGTGCGCGTCGACGACCTCTCGCTGCACCGGATGCACGCCGAGCGCTACGAGGTGCCGGATGCGACCGCCCGCGCGATCGACGAGACGCGGGCGCGGGGCGGGCGGATCGTCGCCGTGGGGACGACGTCGCTGCGTACGCTGGAGTCCGCCGCCGATGCGGACGGACGGGTCGCGCCCGGCAGCGGCGAGACGAGTCTCTTCGTGACGCCCGGATACCGCTTTCGCGTCGTCGAGCGCCTGCTGACGAACTTCCACCTGCCGCGATCGACGCTGCTGATGCTGGTGAGCGCCTTCGCCGGCGTCGACCGCGTGCGCGCTGCCTACGCGCACGCGATCTCCCGACGCTACCGCTTCTTCAGCTACGGGGACGCGATGCTGGCCGAGCGTTTCGACCGCTGAACGACGCAACCCCTGCCTTCCTCAGGCATTCATCGCCGGCCCGTACGGAACGGCGATGGTCGCCTCGGCGCGGACCTCGGGAGCCGAGCGCGACGCCGTCGCGGTACGCGTCTCGTACACCGGATTCACGCGCGGGCCTTCGCCGTTCGACTGGATCAGGTACGGCTCGGACTCGGTCGACGCGACGGCCATGCCCGACACCGTCGCGGTCGGGCCCGGATACTCGGTCTCGACCAGGATCTCGCGCGCGCCGGCCTGGCCGACGATACCGAGCGCGAGGACGGCGGGGACGAGGGCGCGGACGATCGTTTTCATGATGCTCTCCTTCACTTGCCTGTTCTGGATCGGCGGGACCTCCCCGCCGACAGGACAAAGTGTGCGGTCACGATGCCAAGCGCCGGTCACGGAATGATGACGCGCCGGGACCATCGTCCTTTCCGTTCCGTCACGGCCGCGGCCGCGGGCGGCCGGCGATAATCGCGCGATGCCCGGATTCGAATTGCTGCATCGGGACGGCCAGGCCCGATGCACGCAACTGCAACTGCCGCACGGCGTCGTCGAAACGCCGATCTTCATGCCCGTCGGCACCTACGGCGCGGTCAAGGCGATGTCGCCGCGCGAGCTCGACGAGATCGGCGCGCAGATCGTGCTCGGCAACACCTTCCACCTCTGGCTGCGCCCCGGCCTGGAGACGATCGCGAAGTTCGGCGGCCTGCACCGCTTCATCGGCTGGGAGCGGCCGATCCTCACCGATTCGGGCGGCTTCCAGGTCTGGAGCCTCGGGCCGCTGCGGCGCATTTCCGAGGAAGGCGTGCGCTTCGCGTCGCCCGTCAACGGCGACCGGCTGTTCCTCACGCCCGAGACGTCGATGCAGATCCAGCACGCGCTCGACGCCGACGTCGCGATGATCTTCGACGAATGCACGCCGTACGAACGCGAAGGCGTGCCCACCTCGTTCGACGAGGCAGCCGCGTCGATGCGGCTGAGCCTGCGCTGGGCGCGCCGCTCGCGCGAGGCCTTCGACCGCCTGCAGGCGGGCGCGGGCGGCAACGCGCTGTTCGGCATCGTCCAGGGCGGGATGTTCGAAGCGCTGCGCGACGAGTCGCTCGCCGGCCTCGTCGAGGTGGGCTTCGACGGCTACGCGATCGGCGGCCTGTCGGTCGGCGAACCGAAGGAGGAGATGCTGCGGGTGCTCGCGCACACCGCGCCGCGCCTGCCCGAGCACGCGCCGCGCTACCTGATGGGCGTGGGCACCCCGGAGGACCTCGTCGCCGGGGTGGGAGCCGGGATCGACCTCTTCGACTGCGTCCTGCCGACGCGCAATGCGCGCAACGGCTGGCTGTTCACGCGATGGGGCGACCTGAAGCTGCGCAATGCACGCTACCGCCTCGACGAGCGCCCGGTCGACGAACACTGCGACTGCTACGCGTGCAGCCGCTTCTCGCGCGCCTACCTCCACCACCTGCAGAAAGTCAACGAGATCCTCGGCGCACGCCTCGCGACGATCCACAACCTGCACTACTACCTGCGGCTGATGCGCGAGATGCGGACAGCGATCGCTGCCGGGCGCTTCGAAAGCTTCGCAAGGGATTTCACCGATGGACGCCGGCGCGGCGTAGACTGATCGGCCCGAAACGCGCGAGCGATGTAGACTTCGCCCGCCGTTGCGCGGAAACCGAAGGCAATAACCCTACACAGTACTCGGGTACCACCCCCCTACGAGGGGCAACGCAAAGCAAACTGCGGACGCTGTACCGGTTTACGTATTTCTACCAATTGACGACCCGGCACACGCACGCTCGAGGGAGAGAATGATCCAAGGGGAGGTGGTCGCGCGAGACCGGCAGGTCGGCCCTGGGCCGCAGCCGGCGGATGGCGACGATTCCCGCCGCAAGCCTTGAACCCAGTCGACCCGCCGATTTCGATCGAAGGGCCGGCGTTCCTGTCGTCGCCGCGCGAATGCGGCCGGCTGCAGGCCTCATCCGATGAGCGCGATTGCGCAACACCTGAGGGCCCAGACCGATGCTCTATCCGATCCTGCCCCACGCTCTCGGCCCGACCCGGCTCACGTCGCGGTTCGGCGGCGATTTCTTCGACCGTTTCTCGCTCGAGCTGGCCACGAGCGACGAGTTGCGAACCGAGAGCTATCGGCTTCGCCACCGGATCTACGTCGAAGAGCTGAAGTACGAACGCGCGGAAGACTTCCCCCATGGCGTCGAGTTCGATGCCTACGACCGGCGATCGCTCGCCGTCCTGCTGCGCCATCGGGCAAGTCGTCGCTTCATCGGCTGCGTTCGCCTCATCGTGGCCGACCCGAAGGATTCGAGCCGCCCCTTCCCCTTCGAGACGACCGCCGTCGACGGCCTCGCGAAGCGCTCGGCCACCTTCCGCGAGACGCCGCGCGAACGCATCGGGGAAGTCTCGCGCCTGGCGGTGGTGCGCGAGTTCCGGCGCCGCAAGGTCGACAGCGATCCGGCGCTCTACTCGCTGCAGGAGCTCGCCGGCGACCCCTGCGATCCGCGCCGACAGAACAACATCCCGCCCGCGCTCGGCCTGATCTTCTCGGCCGCGTGGCTGGGCATCGAGATCGGTCTCGACGCCGTGTTCGTGATCATGGAGCTGCGTCTCGCCCGCCTGCTGCGCTCGCTGGGCCTGGTGTTCACGCAGGTCGCCGAGCCGATCGAATACCGCGGCCTTCGCGCTCCCTTCGAGATCCGCCGCGAAGCGCTGCTGGGCGACCTGGCGCCGCCGCTGCGCGGCGTGCTCGAGCTCGTGCGCGGGCACATGCTCGCGCTCACGTCGGTGGAAGCACCGCTGGTCCGCGCCCCGGTGGAGCATTGATCCGAAGACTTCGATCACGGGAGGGTCATCCGCAAACGGGATGCCCGCCGCCCGGAGCGCCGGCTTTCGGGCGCGCAGGCCGTTGCTATAATTCGCGGTTCACTTCCGGAGACGCCCCGTGCTGATCTCGCCAGCCTACGCCCAGGCCGCGGGTTCGACCGAACAGCAGATCGTCGGCTTCCTGCCGATCATCCTGATGTTCGTCGTGCTGTATTTCCTGATGATCCGGCCGCAGATGAAGCGCGCGAAAGAGCACAAGACGATGCTCGAGGCGCTCAAGCGCGGCGACGAGGTCGTCACCTCGGGCGGGCTCATCGGCCGCGTCACCCGCGTGGGCGAGAGCTACGTCACCATCGAGGTCGCCCGCACGCCCGAAGGCAAGGGCGGCGATGCCCCCATCGAGATGAACTTCCAGAAGGCGGCGGTGCAGACGCTGCTGCCCAACGGAACGATCAAGGCGATCTGAGCGCGCCCGAGCTGCGCGAGCCGTAGCCTCCCGACGTCCCGCGTCGCCGCAGCCGCGGAACCGCATGAACCGCTACCCCGTCTGGAAATACGTAATCCTCGCGCTTTCGCTCGTGTTCGGCCTGCTGTACACGCTGCCGAACTTCTTCGGGGAAGCGCCCGCCGTCCAGGTCTCCAGCGCGAAAGCCACGCAGAAGATCGACGCGTCGATGGTCGATCGCGTACGGCGCATCCTCGACGACGGGGGGCTGCAGCCGACCGGACTGTTCTTCGACGGGAACTCGGTCAAGGCGCGCTTTCGTGACACCGACACGCAGCTGCGCGCGAAGGACGTCGTCTCGCGCGCGCTGAACGCCGACCCGGCCGATCCCTCGTGGATCGTCGCGCTGAACCTGCTGTCGGACACGCCGCGCTGGCTCACCGCGATCAACGCGCTGCCGATGTACCTGGGGCTCGACCTGCGCGGAGGGGTGCACTTCCTGCTGCAGGTCGACATGAAGGAGGCGCTCGCCAAGCGCATGGACGGCCTGGCGGGCGACATCCGCACGCAGCTTCGCGACCGCAACATCCGGCACGCCGGGATCAACCGCGTCGGCGACACGATCGAGGTGCGCTTCCGCGACGTCGAGACGCGCGAGCGCGCACGCGCGCTGATCGCCGACGCCTCGCCGGAGCTCGCGCTCACCGCCACCGGCGAAGGCAGCGAACCGAAGCTCGTCGCCCGCTTCCGCGAGGACGCCGCGTCCCGCGTCCAGCAGAACGCCGTCCAGCAGAACATCACCACGCTGAGCAACCGCATCAACGAGCTCGGCGTCTCCGAGCCGATCATCCAGCAGCAGGGGGCCGACCGCGTCGTCGTCCAGCTGCCCGGCGTGCAGGACACCGCGAAGGCGAAGGACATCCTCGGCCGCACCGCCACGCTCGAGGTGCGCATGGTCTGCGAGTCGCCCGACGAGATGGCGGCGCTCGCCGCGGGCACCGTTCCCTTCGGCTGCACGCGCTTCACCGAGCGCGGCGGCCAGCCGATCCTGCTGCGCAACCAGGTCATCCTCACCGGCGCGAACCTGAACGACGCGCAGGCGGGCTTCGACGGGCAGACGCAGGAGCCGGCCGTCCACCTGACGCTCGACGCGAAGGGAGCGCGCATCTTCCGCGACGTCACGCGCGAGAACGTCGGCCGGCGCATGGCGATCGTGCTCGTCGAGCGCGGCAAGGGCGAGGTCGTCACCGCCCCGGTCATCCGCACCGAGATCGGCGGCGGACGCGTGCAGATCTCCGGGAGCATGACCACGCAGGAAGCCAACGACGTCGCGCTGCTGCTGCGCGCCGGCTCGCTCGCCGCCCCGATGGAGATCGTCGAGGAACGCACGATCGGGCCGAGCCTGGGCGCCGACAACATCCGGCAGGGCTTCCAGGCCACTTTCTGGGGCTTCGTCACGATCGCGATCTTCATGGTCGCCTACTACCACTTCTTCGGCGTCATCTCGGCGATCGCGCTGTCGGTGAACCTGCTGCTGCTGATCGCGCTGCTGTCGCTGCTGCAGGCCACGCTCACGCTGCCCGGCATCGCCGCCATCGCGCTCACGCTCGGCATGGCGATCGACGCCAACGTGCTGATCAACGAACGCGTGCGCGAGGAGCTGCGCAACGGCGCCACGCCGCAGGCGGCGATCGCGGCCGGCTACGAGCGCGCCTGGACCACCATCCTCGACTCGAACATCACGTCGATGATCGCCGGCGTCGCACTGCTCGTCTTCGGTTCCGGCCCGGTGCGCGGCTTCGCGGTCGTGCACGTGCTGGGGTTGCTGACCTCGATGTTCTCGGCGGTGTTCTTCTCGCGCGGGCTGGTGAACCTCTGGTACGGCCGCAAGCGCAAGCTCTCCAAGGTGTCGGTCGGGCAGGTGTGGAAGCCGCCCACCGACTCGCGCGTGCCGGCGCGCAACGGCTGAGGACGCGTCGATGGAGTTCTTCCGCATCCACCGCGACATCCCGTTCATGCGCCATGCGCGCATCCTGAACGCAATCTCGATCGTCATGTTCCTGCTCGCGGTGTTCTTCCTCGCCGCGCGCGGGCTGCACCTGTCGATCGAGTTCACCGGCGGCACGGTGATGGAGGTGCACTACGAGGAGAGCGCCGACCTGCCGAAGATCCGCGCGGCGATCGGCGCGCTCGGGTACGAAGACGCGCAGGTGCAGAACTTCGGCACCTCGCACGACGTCCTCATCCGCCTGCCGAGCGTCGAGGGCAGCGGGAAGAGCTACACCGAGCAGAGCAACGAGGTGATGGCGGCGCTGCAGGCCGACAGCGCCGACGCGACGCTGCAGCGGGTGGAGTTCGTCGGCCCGCAGGTGGGTCGCGAACTCTTCACCGACGGCGCGATGGCGCTGCTGTTCGTCGTCGTCGGCATCATCATCTACCTGTCGATCCGCTTCGAGTGGAAGTTCGCGGTCGCGGCGATCATCGCCAACCTGCACGACGTCGTCATCATCCTCGGCTTCTTCGCCGCGTTCCAGTGGGAGTTCTCGCTGTCGGTGCTGGCAGCGGTGCTCGCGGTGCTCGGCTACTCGGTCAACGAGTCGGTCATCATCTTCGACCGGATCCGCGAGTACTTCCGCAAGATCCGCAAGCTCGACACGCCGGCGATCATCGACAAGGCGATCACGAGCACGATCTCGCGCACGATCATCACGCACGGCT
>JBIQJM010000043.1:0-24608 GCA_044507525.1 Burkholderiales bacterium | reverse complement strand
TTCGGGCTGCGCAAGCCGATGCCGGTGTTCGTCGAGGCGAGCGTGCTCGAGCTGCCGCGCATCTACATCAACGGCGGGCGGCGCGGGCTGCTCGTCTCGCTCGATCCGCGCGTGCTCGTCGAACGACTCGGCGCGACACCGGTGCACTGCGCGCTCGACGACTGAGCCGCGCACGCCGGCAAGGCGCGTGCGCGAGCCGGTACACTCGCGCCGGTGCACTTCGCGGGGAGGCGCGATGCAGAACCTGTATTCGCTCGTCGCGGTCGCGCTGGCGTACCTGCTCGGCTCGGTCTCGTTCGCGGTGCTGGTGAGCCGCGCGATGGGCCTGGCCGACCCGCGCAGCTACGGGTCGAAGAACCCGGGCGCGACCAACGTGCTGCGCACCGGGAACAAGGCGGCCGCAGCGCTGACGCTGCTCGGCGACGGCGCGAAGGGCTGGGTCGCGGTCGTGCTCGCGCGCACCTTCGGCGCCCGCTGGGGTCTCGACGAAGGAACGATCGCGCTCGTCGCACTCGCCGTCTTCGTCGGACACCTGTATCCGGTCTTCCATCGTTTCCACGGCGGCAAGGGCGTCGCCACCGCCGCCGGCGTTCTGCTTGCGCTGCACCCGCTGCTCGGCCTCGGTGCGATGCTCACCTGGCTGCTGATCGCCTTCTTCTTCCGGTACTCGTCGCTCGCCGCCGTCGTCGCGGCGGTATTCGCGCCGCTGTGGAATCTGTTCCTGTTCGGCCCGGGCCCGAATGCCCTGGCGATCACCGTGATGAGCGCGCTGCTGCTGTGGCGCCATCGCGGCAATCTCGCCAAGCTGATCCAGGGCAAGGAATCGCGGATCGGCAGCCGTTCGCGAGGCTGAGGTCCCGCTGCGCGGCTGAGGTCCCGCTGCGCGGGGGACGATCGATCCGCGCAACGCGGCACCGGCGGCTCAGGCCGCCGGCAGCGAGTCGAGCGGCCAGCGCGGCTGCACGACGAAACCTCCGATCGCTCGCCCGCGCGGGGCGACGTCGTTGCCCGCGTGCTGCAGCCGCAGCGCGCCGGCCAGCGCGATCATCGCGCCGTTGTCCGAGCACAGCGCCGGCTCCGGGAAGTGAACGCGCGCGCCTGCGTCGCCGCAGGCCGCGGACAGCGCCTCGCGCAGCCGACGGTTCGCACTCACGCCGCCGGCGACGACCAGCCGGCGCAGACCCGTCTCGCGCAGCGCGGCGAGCGACTTCGCGACGAGCACCTCGACGATCGCCGCCTCGAGTTCGGCGGCGAGATCGGCGCGCTGCGCCTCGTCGTCGACGCCGCGCCGTACGAGCGTCGCGACCGCGGTCTTCAGGCCGCTGAAGCTGAAGTCGAGCGAGTCCGAATGCAGCATCGGACGCGGCAGCGAGCAGCGGCCGGGCGTGCCGCGCTCGGCCAGCCGCGCGATCTGCGGACCGCCCGGGTAGCCCAGTCCGAGCAGCTTCGCGCTCTTGTCGAAGGCTTCGCCGGCGGCGTCGTCGAGCGTGTCGCCGAGCATCCGGTAGCGGCCGATGCCGGCGACTTCCATCAGCTGCGTATGCCCGCCCGAGACGAGCAGCGCGACGAAGGGAAAGGACGGCGGATCTGCCGACAGCAGCGGCGACAGCAGGTGGCCTTCGAGGTGGTGCACGCCGATGCCGCGCACGCCGAGTGCGAAGGCCATCGACGCGCCGACGCCGGCGCCGACGAGCAGCGCGCCGGCGAGCCCGGGTCCCTCGGTCCACGCGATCGCGTCGAGCTCGTCGCGCGCGATGCCCGCCTCGGACAGCACCTGTTCGACGAGCGGCAGCAGGCGCCGGATGTGGTCGCGCGACGCGAGCTCCGGCACGACGCCGCCGTAGCGCTCGTGCAGTTCGACCTGCGAGTGCAGCGCCTGCGCGAGCAGGCCGCGTTCGGTGCAGTAGACCGCGACGCCGGTTTCGTCGCAGGAGGATTCGATGCCGAGCACTTTCATCGCAAGCCTTTCGGTTCGCCGGGGCCTAGACGACGAGCAGCGCCAGGTCCGGCTGGTCGGCCGGGGAATCGGCGGAGACGACGCGGTTGCGCCCCGAGCGCTTCGCTTCGTAGAGCAGTTCGTCGGCGCGCGCGAGCAACTGCGCGAGCCGCTGTCCGTGCTCGTGGATGGCGACGCCGATGCTCACCGTCATCTGCACCGTCGCCCCGTTGACGATGCACGGCTGGCTCGCGATGCGGTGGCGCAGGCGCTCGGCGGCGACGAAGGCGTCGCGCTCGCGCTCGATCGGAACGAGCAGGCAGAACTCCTCGCCGCCGTAGCGTGCGGCGAGCGCTTCGGCGCGCACGCCGGCGCGCAGCTGGCGCGCACAGTGGCGCAGCACGGTGTCGCCCGCGGCATGCCCGTAGACGTCGTTGATCTGCTTGAAGTGGTCGATGTCGACCATCATCGCGGCCACCATGCGTCCGGACAGCCGCGTCGACGCCAGCAGCGGCTCGCCGCTGTCGAAGAGCACGCGGCGCGACATCAGGCGCGTCAGCGGATCGGTGGTGGCGAGCGCGCGCAGCTCGTCGGCCATGCGCGAGTGCACGGCGGCGAGCATCAGCCCGGTGATCGCCATCGGCATCAGCGCACCCAGCGCCATCGTCACCAGTCCGAGCGTGTCGACGCTGGAGGCCAGGCCCGAAGCGGTCAACGGGTCGCGCAGCGCCAGCGCCGCGTTGATCAGCGAGGCGAGCGCGTAGATGACGCCGGCCACCACGAGCGTGCGACGCACGGCTTCGGCCGCCGGGTCGCGCGCGCGCGCGACGCGCACCGCGGTGAGCAGGACGGCAACGGCCACCAGCGAATCGGTGAAGGCGGTGCGCATCGCGCCGTCGGTGCGCAGCGTCGCGAAGCCGAGCGTTCCGGCGACCAGCAGGAACAGGAAGGTGAACAGCACGGCCGGCCGCGGTTGCGCGCCGTACAGCCGGCGCACCGCCTCGCAGGCGACGATCCCCGCCGCGCCGACGCCGACGACCGCCACCCCGCGCGCCATCGATTCGTGCTCGCCCGCGGTGAGGCCGGCGACCAGCAGCGCGTTGCCGCCCAGCGACATCGCGAGCGCCTGCAGTCCGAGGACCGGCGCCGAAGGGTGGTGCAGCGAGCGCAGGAACATCAGCGTCGCCGCGGTCGCCAGCACGGTGACGCCGCTGATCAGCCACAGCGTCTGCATGTCGACGATGAGGACGGGGGCCATACGGGGGGGAGTGCGGGAGTCCACTGCGATGCGGGGCTGCGCCCGCGGTCAGGGCAGTGTGACATCCGTCACGATGAGGGACAACCCGGATCCGTACCGCGAGCTACGTCTTCGGCACCGCCGGTCGGGCACGGCGACCGCTCAGGCGGCGACCTTGGAATCGTCGGCGACGACCCGGTTGCGTCCCTCGGACTTCGCTCGATACGCGCGCCGATCGGCCTCGTCGAGCAGCTCGCGCAGCGTGCGACCGCGCCGGTGGATGCTCACGCCTACGCTCATCGTGATCGGCACCGCGATCGCGCCGTGCCGATACGGCGAAGCTTCGATCGTCGCGCGAAGGCGTTCGGCGACGCCGAAGGCGGCGCTCTCGCCGGGCACCGGAACGAGCGCGCAGAACTCGTCGCCGCCGTAGCGCACGATCAGCGAATCGGCGCGCAGCGCGCTGCGCAGCAGGCCGGCAACGTGGCGCAGCAACTCGTCGCCCACGCCGTGTCCATGGCGGTCGTTGACCGTCTTGAACCCGTCGAGATCGATCATCAGCAGCGCGATGCACTCGCGCGAGCGCTGCAGCAGTCGCGGTCCGGCTTCCTCCAGCGAGCGGCGCGAGACGAGTCCGGTGAGGTCGTCGGTGGTGGCGAGCCGGCGCAGGCGCGCGCTGAGCTGCCCGTTGGCGATGCTGAGCACCGCAACGGTCAGTGCGAACGGCAACGAGCCGAAGGCCAGCGCGAACAGCGCGCGGATCAGCCCCGGCGGCGCAGTCCCGTCCGGATTGAGCGGGATGCCGTCGACGAGGAACAGCACCGCGCGCAGCACGAGCACGACGCAGAACGCGACCAGCATCGAGCGCATCAGCCGCACCGAGCGCAGCGAGCGCGCGAGCGGCGAACGATGCGCCTCCCATGCGGCGAGCCCGAGGAAGCCGAGCGCGAAGGCGCTGCTCACGCCGATGCGCGCGAGCGCGTACCGCGCGTCCTGGTCGCGCAACACGAACATCGCGGCGACGAAGGCGAGCGCCCAGGCGGCCGGCAGCCAGGGCGAGGCCGGCCGGCCGAACAGGTGCGTCATGCCGAGCCAGACGAGCAGCGACGCGATCCCGAGCGCGGCGGTCCCCAGGCTGGCAGCGAAATGCGGCAGCAGTACGTTGCGCAGCGCGAAGAACACGAAGCCCAGCCCCATGGCGAGGATGCCGGCCGCGAAGATCGGCATCGAGCGGTTCACGCCCTCCTGGTCGCCACGCAGCGTCAGCAGGATCGCGGCGCCGGCGACGCTGGCGAATCCCGTCATCAGGTAGACGGTCGGAATGTCGGGCAGGAAGGGGCTCATCGAAGAGGGGATGGGGGCCGAGATTCTGCCCCCGCGTGCGGTTCGTCCGGCGCGCCGTCCGATCGGCGGCGGCACGGAGCGACCCCGCGCGCGAGAGACGCGCAGCTTAGCCGCTCAGAAGCCGATGCGGGCGCGACGTGCGTTGCGTGCGACGTTGAGGTCCTCGCTTTCGATTTCGTCGCGTCCGTCCAGCTTTGCGTTGCCGAAGGCACCGATCAGCAGGCGGCGCATCTCGCGCGGCGCGCATTCGGCGAGCCGCTCGACGACCTCGTCGTCGGGTTGCGGAGGGAACGACGCACCCCATTCGTGCGATTCGCGGATCTCCCGGTAGAGGTTGCGCGCGATGCGTGCCGCACCCTCGCGGTCGGGCGGCGGGATGCGGTAGACGTTCATCCGGTTCAGGATCGGCTCGGGGATCCGGCTGGGCTCGTTCGCGGTCGCGATCCAGACGATCTCCGAGCAGTCGAGCGGGATCTCGGCGAACTCGTCGACGAACTCCGCCGCCGTGTCGGGCTCGAGCAGGCCGTACAGCGCGCCGAGCGGGTCGTAGGCACCGTCGGTGCTCGCCTTGTCGATCTCGTCGACGACGATCACCGGATTCGCGTAGTCGCCGTGCACCAGCGTCTCGAAGACCTTGCCGCTGCGTGCGTTCTTCCACTGCGACGAGGCGCCCGACAGCACCCAGCCCGCCGTCAGCGAGCTCATCGAGACGAAGCCGTAGCCGGTGCCGAGCAGCTGCGACACGCGGCGCGCGAAATGCGTCTTGCCGATGCCGGGATCGCCGAGCAGCAGCACCGGCGCCACCTCGACCGGGTCGGCGGTCTGCAGGCACAGCGCGAGTTGCCGGCGCAGGTCGTCGAGCACCTCGCCGAAGTTCGGCAGCTCCTCCTCGAGCGCGACGAAATCGGGCATCGCGCCGGGCTTGACGCAGAAGCGTTCGCCGCCGGCCTTCAGCATGCGCTCGTAAGTATCCTTGAGCGCCTCGTTGGCGCCCGGCGGGAGCTCGTCGAGCCGGGCCTCGACGCGCGACGTGGAGTAGATCTGCCGGAACCCGGCGATCGTGATCGCTTGCGGGCGTTCACCCGCGGCGAGCGTCTCGGAGGAAGAACCGGAATCGGTCGGCGATCGCATCGAATTCGATCTCCAACGCCTGGACGATGTCATTCTGCTGCGGTGCGGCTTGCCCGTACAAGTCCCTGCGTCGGCGCGAAGTGCCGTTGATCGCGGGATCGCCCGCAGGCGGACGATCCCGCAGCCGGCGCTTCCATCCATTGCGCGGAAGGGCTATAATCGCCGGTTCCACGAAAAAATCTCGTGCCAGAGGTCATATGAGGGGTTTCCGTTAATGCCCACCATCCGCGTCAAGGAGAACGAACCGTTCGACGTCGCGCTGCGCCGTTTCAAGCGCACGATCGAGAAAGCCGGAATCATCACCGAGCTCCGGGCGCGCGAGTTCTACGAGAAGCCCACCGCCGAGCGCAAGCGCAAGAAGGCGGCCGCGGTCAAGCGCCATCACAAGCGCCTGCGCAGCCAGATGCTGCCGAAGAAGCTCTACTAGACGCCGCCGCAGCCCCACCGTACTACACCGTTCGGCCCGGGGCCGGCCCGGGCGCGAAGGTGCCGCGGCGGCCGAGCCGTCCGGCGCACCGCTCGAGATGCGTACCGCAGCCCGCCCGGGTATCCTGAGGCGGGCTTCGTTTTTTCCGACCCCGACAGACGAGCGGAACCATGAGCCTGAAGGATCGAATCGGCGACGACATGAAATCGGCGATGCGCGCGCGCGACGCCGAGCGGCTTTCGGCGATCCGGATGCTGGTCGCGGCGATCCGCCAGAAGGAAATCGACGAGCGCATCGAACTCGACGACGCGCAGACGATCGCCGTGGTCGAGCGCCTCGGCAAGCAGCGCCGCGACTCGATCGCGCAGTACGAGCAGGCGGGACGCGAAGACCTCGCCGCGCGCGAGCGCTTCGAGCTCGACGTGCTCTGTGCATACCTGCCGCAGCAGGCCGGCGACGACGAGATCGCCGCCGAGATCGACGCTGCGATCGCAGCCACCTCGGCCGCGGGCGCGCAGGACATGGGCAAGGTCATGGGCGTGCTCAAGCAGCGCCTGGCCGGCCGCGCCGACCTGTCGAAGGTGTCGGCGCAGGTCCGCGCACGGCTGGCGGCCGCGCGCGGATAGTGATCCCGCAGGCCTTCATCCAGGATCTGCTCGCCCGCGTCGACATCGTCGACGTCGTCGGGCGTTCGGTGAAGCTGCGGAAGTCGGGCGCGAATTTCGTCGGCCTGTGCCCCTTCCACGGCGAGAAGACGCCGTCGTTCAGCGTCAGCCCCTCGAAGCAGTTCTACCACTGCTTCGGCTGCGGTGCGCACGGCTCGGCCATCGGCTTCCTGATGGACCACGGCGGCCTCGGCTACGTCGACGCCATCGAGGAGCTGGCGCGTTCGGTGGGCGTCGACGTGCCGCGCGAATCGGGCGCGAACGCCGAGCGCAAGTCGCCCGCGCTGCTGGCGCTGCTCGAGCAGGCGGCGCTGTACTACCGCAAGCGCCTGAAGGACGCGCCGGCGGCGATCGACTACCTGCTGGGTCGCGGCCTGAAGGGCACGACCGCGGCGCGCTTCGCGCTCGGCTACGCGCCGGCGCAGTGGCGCGGGCTCGAGGCCGCCGTTGCCGACTACGACGCGCCCGAGATGGTCGCCGCCGGTCTCGTCGTCGAGGGCGACGGCAACAAGCGCTACGACCGCTTTCGCGATCGCGTCATGTTCCCGATCCGCAATCCCCGGGGCCAGGTGCTCGGCTTCGGCGGGCGCGTGCTCGGCTCGGGCGAACCGAAATACCTGAACTCGCCGGAGACGCCGGTGTTCTCGAAGGGCCGCGAGCTCTACGGGCTGTTCGAGGCGCGCGAGGCGATCCGCCGCGAGGACTGCGTGATCGTCGTCGAAGGCTACCTGGACGTCGTGATGCTTTCGCAGCACGGCGTCGACAACGCGGTCGCGACGCTCGGAACGGCGACCACCCCCGACCACGTGCGCAAGCTGCTGCGCCTGGTCGACCGCGTCGTGTTCGCCTTCGACGGCGATGCAGCGGGACGCAAGGCCGCGTGGCGGGCGCTCGAAGCCTCGCTGTCGCAGACCGACGACACGAAACGCGTCGAATTCCTCTTCCTGCCCGCCGAGCACGATCCGGACAGCTACGTGCGCGCCTTCGGCGCCGAGGGTTTTCGGGCGGCGCTCGCCGGCGCGCTGCCGTTGTCGGAGCTGCTCGTGCGCGAGCTGGCCGAACGCGCCGACCTGGCGGTGCCCGAAGGCCGCGCGCGCCTGCTCGCCGACGCGCGCCCGATGCTGCGCACGCTCGCCGCGCCGGCGCTGCGCCTGCAACTCGTGCACCGCCTGGCGGAGCTCGCCGGACTCGGCGCCGACGAAGTCGCTCGCTACCTCGGGCCGCCGGCCGAGCCGTCGGAGACGGAGAGGAGCCGCGGGTCGCAGTCCGCAGCAGGCGACGCCGGCTCCTTTGCGGATGGACGACGCGGCGCGCCTGCGCCCTCCGAGGCGCCGTGGACCGACGCCGGCGCCGGCGCGCGCGGCGGCTCCCGCCCGATGCCTCCGTCGTCCCGGCGCGCGTCGCGCGTGCGGGCGGCGGCACGGCCCGACCTCGAACAGCGGGTTCGCTGGCTCGCCGCACTGCATCCGGCGCTGGCAGCGCGCGCGCTCGCAGGCGCCTGGTCGGCCGAGGACCGGCCGAAGCTCGAGGGCTTCGCCTCCGAGGCGCTCGCCGATTGGCTGGACACCGTCGCGCGGTTGCCCACCGGCTCGACGCTGGCGAACGTCTGCGAAGCCCTGCGCGCGCAGGCGCCGTCCTTCGTCGAGCGGCTGCAGCGCGAGGCGGCTGCCGACGACTGGGCGCTGGGCACGCTCTCCTTCGAGGAGGCGCAGGTCGAGTTCGACGCGGCGCTCGCGCAGCTGCACGATCGGGAGCTCGCGCGGCAGATCGATGCGCTGGTCGCCTCGGGCATGCACAGCTCGCAGGATCGGGAGCGATATCAAGCACTTATGGCAAAACGCCGGCGCTCTTGATACAATATGCGGTTTCGCTTCGTTGCCGAGTAGCCGTACTTCTTCGTTCCCGATCGTTGCTGGAAACCCGGGTGCGCGTCCCCATATCCATCGGGAGCGGCGCCGTTCATCGCGAGGGGTGTTCGACAGGTGAGCTCCAGGAAAGCAGCGAAACAGAGAGCGGGCGCAGCCCGCACCCCCGCCCGAGCGGCAGGAGCCGCCGCCCGCACCGACGCCCGCCCGGCCTCCGGGCGAGCAAGGTCGGGTTCCGTTGCGGCGACTACGCGCAAGGGCACGCAAGCGCCCAGGAAAAGCGCGCCGCAATCGCCCGGGAGCGGGGCGCCGCAGGCGCGGCGCGCCGTTTCCAACCCTGAACCCGTCGCACACGCGACGACCGGACGAGCAGTGAACACAGTACGCAAGAGCCCCACGCGCAAAGCAGCATCGACGGCGGCCGCATCGAAGGCGGGCACGACCCGCTCGAGCGCATCGAAGGCCACCGCGAAAGCGCAGGTCGCGAAGACCGCGACCACGGCCCGCGCAGCCACCGGCGCCGCCGCCAGGAAGGCCACCGCCGGAAAGGCCACCGCAGTCGCTCCCGCCGCGAAGACCCGTGCCGCGTCGCCGGCACGCGAGAAGGAGCGGGCAGCGCTGGCGGCAGCCGCCGAAACCGAGACCGCCAAGGCCGTCGGCCCCGCGCGCACGCGCGGCGCCGCCGCGAGCAAGGCCGCGGCTCCCGAAGCGAGCGCGAAAGCCGCGAAGCCGGCGCGTGCAGCCAAGGCCGCCAAGCCGGCCGCCAAGGCAGCCGCCAAGGCAGCCGGCAAGGGCAAGAGCGTCAAGGGCGGCAAGGGCAAACGCGATCTCGACGCGATCGCCCAGGAAACCGACGACCTCATCGACGACCAGGTCGAGGGCTTCGAGGAGGGCGACACCGACGCCGAGGCGATCCCCGACGTGCCCGAGGAGGCGCCGGCGGCGGCACCCGCGAAGACCAAGCGCGGCAATCGTGCGCGCGAGAAGCAGCTGCTGCGCGAGCTCGGCGGGCGCCAGGGCATCACCGAGGAGCAGCGCGAGGCCACGCGCAACAAGCTCAAGCAGCTGATCAAGCAGGGCAAGGAGCGCGGCTTCCTCACCTACGCCGAGATCAACGACCAGCTGCCCGAGGATCTCGTCGACGCCGAGGCGATCGAGTCGATCATCAGCACCTTCGGTGACATGGGCATCTCGGTCTACGACCAGGCGCCCGATGCCGAGCAGCTGTTGATGAACGACAGCACGCCGGTCGCGTCCTCCGACGACGACGCCGAGGAGGAGGCCGAGGCGGCGCTGTCCACCGTCGACTCCGAATTCGGCCGCACCACCGACCCGGTGCGCATGTACATGCGCGAGATGGGCTCGGTGGAGCTGCTCACGCGCGAGGGCGAGATCGAGATCGCCAAGCGCATCGAGGACGGCCTGATGCACATGGTGCAGGCGATCTCCGCCTGCCCCACCACCATCGCCGAGATCCTCGCGCATGCCGATCGCATCGCCGCGGGCACGCTGCGCATCGACGAGGTGGTCGACGGCCTGCTCGACGCCGACGGCGACGACGAGTTCGTGCCGCAGCCCACGCAGGCCTCGGCCGCGTCCGACGACGACGACGACGACGCCGAAGACGCCGCGAGCGCGAACACCGCGCGCCTCGAGGAGCTGAAGGCCGCGTCGCTCGAGAAGTTCGGCCACATCGCCAAGCAGTTCGACAAGATGCGCATCGCCTTCGAGAAGGAAGGCTACAAGAGCAAGTCGTACCTGGCGGCGCAGAGCCGGATCCAGGGCGAGCTGATGAGCGTGCGCTTCACGGCCAAGATGGTCGAGAAGCTCGCCGACACGCTGCGCGCGCAGGTCGACGAGGTCCGTTCGCTCGAGCGCGCCATCGGCGAGATCGCGGTCCAGCGCGTCGGGATGCCGCGCGAGCGCTTCATCCAGACCTTCCCGGGCAACGAGACGAACCTGAAGTGGTCCGAGAAGGAAGCGGCGGCGAACCCGCAGTACGCCGACGTGCTGCGCCGGAACATCCCGGCCATCCAGGACCTGCAGCAGAAGCTCATCGACCTGCAGGCGCGCGTCGTGCTGCCGCTGTCGGACCTGAAGGAGATCAACCGCCAGATGGCCGCCGGCGAGGCGAAGGCGCGCAAGGCCAAGCGCGAGATGACCGAAGCGAACCTGCGGCTGGTGATCTCGATCGCGAAGAAGTACACGAACCGCGGACTGCAGTTCCTCGACCTCATCCAGGAAGGCAACATCGGCCTGATGAAGGCGGTCGACAAGTTCGAGTACCGCCGCGGCTACAAGTTCTCCACCTACGCCACCTGGTGGATCCGCCAGGCGATCACGCGCAGCATCGCCGACCAGGCGCGCACGATCCGCATCCCGGTGCACATGATCGAGACGATCAACAAGATGAACCGGATCAGCCGGCAGATCCTGCAGGAGACGGGCCAGGAGCCCGATCCGGCGACGCTCGCGCAGCGCATGGAGATGCCCGAGGACAAGATCCGCAAGATCCTCAAGATCGCGAAGGAGCCGATCTCGATGGAGACGCCGATCGGCGACGACGACGACTCGCACCTGGGCGACTTCATCGAGGACACCGCCACGCTCGCGCCGGCCGACGCCGCGCTGCACGCGTCGATGCACGGCGTGGTGAAGGAAGTGCTGGACTCGCTCACCCCGCGCGAGGCGAAGGTGCTGCGCATGCGCTTCGGCGTCGAGATGAGCACCGACCACACGCTCGAGGAGGTCGGCAAGCAGTTCGACGTCACGCGCGAGCGCATCCGCCAGATCGAGGCGAAGGCGCTGCGCAAGCTGCGTCACCCGAGTCGGGCGGACAAGCTCAAGAGCTTCCTCGAAGGGCAGGGCTGAAGCGAAGAGGGGCCGGGCACACCGGCCCCTCGTCTACTCCCATCGGGCAGGTTGCCGACCGCGTTCGCGCGGTCTCATGATCGACTCTCCCCGCCCGGCGCCGATCCGCCGGGATCCCACGACGCGAGGAGAGGAGCATGAACTCGTCCGCGATCGCCGTCGCTTTCGCCGCGGCGGCCCTGGCTGGAACGGTCGACGCGGCCTACGCGCAGGCCAGGCCCGACAACCTCGACGCCCTGAAGCAGTTCAGGGTCGCGACCACCGACCTGAACATCCCGGTCGTCGCGCAGGACGGCAGGAACGCGGAGGCGATTCGCGAGAACCTGAAGAAGGTGAAGCTGCCGCCCGGCTTCCAGATCGAGTTGTTCGCCGTCGTTCCCGACGCCCGTCACATGGCGGTCGCGCCTTCCACCAACATGCTGTTCGTCGGTACCCGCAAGACCACCGTCTGGGCGGTCACCGACCGCAACAGCGACGGCGTCGCGGACGAAGTGAAGGCCTTCGCTCCGTCGCTCAAGTTCACGAACCCGAACGCCGTGTGCTGGACGCGCGACGGCTTCCTCGTGGTCGTCGAGCACAACCGGGTGCTCAACTTCCCGGCGGCCGAGTTCTTCTACGAAGGGCCCGACGTCGCCGTCATCGAGGTCGTGCCCAAGGGGCAGCTGATCCCGGTCGAGGACGAGTCGTTCAACCACGGCGCGCGGGCGTGTCGCGTCGGTCCGGACGGCCTGCTCTACATCGCGATGGGCCAGCCGTTCAACGTCCCGCCGCTGGACAAGCTCGAGACCTTCGACCGGGCGGGCATGGGCGGCGTCATCCGGATGAACGCCTTCGACGGCAGCGGGCGCATGGTGTACGCCCGGGGCGCGCGCAACCCGGTCGGCCTGGACTTCAATCCGAAGGACAAGACGCTGTGGTGGACCGACAACCAGGTCGACGGCCTGGGCGACGACGTGCCGCCCGGAGAGCTGAACCACTCGACGAAGGCCGGCGAGCACTTCGGCTTCCCGTACTGGAACGGCAAGTTCAAGGTGGCCGGCTCGCCGGCTGCGCCCGAGCTGAAGGATCTGAAGGAACCGGCCGGGGCGATCTTCCCGCAGGTGGAGTTTCCCGCCCACCAGGCCCAGCTCGGGATGACGTTCTACACGGGAACGAAGTTTCCGCAGCAGTACCAGAACGGGATCTTCGTCGCGGCGCACGGTTCGTGGAACCGGACCACGCCCTCGGGCGCCGAGGTGCAGTTCGTCCCGCTCAAGCCCGACGGCACGGCCGGCAAGATGGAGGTCTTCGCGTCGGGCTTCCTCGACGACGAGACCGGCGTGTACCGCGGTCGCCCGGTCGACGTCGCGCAGATGAAGGACGGCTCGCTGCTCGTCTCGGATGACTTCGCCGGTGCCATCTATCGCATCCGCTACACCGGCGACGCAAAGTAGCTCGATGCGCGGCCTCGCCGCTGCGGCCGTGTTCCTCGTTGCCGCGTCTCCGGCCTTCGCCGGAGACGCGCAGACCGGACGAACCAAGGCGCGCACCTGCGTGCCGTGCCACGGCGCCGACGGGATCGCGACGAACCCGGGCGCTCCGCACCTGGCTTCGCAGCCCCAGGTCTATCTCGTCGAGCAACTGCGGAACTTTCGCAGCGGCAAGCGCCAGGATCCGGTGATGTCGGTGATCGCCGGGGCGCTGACCGACGAGGACATCGACGATCTCGCCGCCTGGTTCGCGTCGGTCGAGATCGAGGCGAAGACGCGTTGAGGAAATCGCCATGCACACCAAAGTCGACGAGATCGCCGACCGCATCTACCGGCTCTCCACCTGCGTCGCGGATGCGGCGCCCGGCGGTTTCACCTTCAACCAGTTCCTCGTCGATGCCGACGAACCCTTGCTCTTCCACACCGGGCCCCGGCGCATGTTCGGCCTCGTGTCGCAGGCCATCGCGACGGTGCTTCCGCTGGATCGACTGCGCTGGATCTGCTTCGGCCACGTGGAGTCGGACGAATGCGGCGCGATGAACCAGTTCCTCGCCGCCGCGCCACGCGCCCAGGTCGCGCACGGCGCCGTCGGTTGCGCGGTTTCCCTCGACGACCTCTGCGACCGTCCGCCTCGCCGCCTCGACGACGGCGAAGTGATCGACCTCGGCGGCAGGCGGATCCGCCACCTCGACACGCCGCACGTCCCGCACAACTGGGAAGCGCGCGTCCTCTTCGAGGAGAGCACGAAGACGCTGTTCTGCGGCGACCTCTTCACGCACGCCGGTGACGGACCGGCGCTCACCGACGGCGACATCGTCGGGCCGGCGATCGAAGCCGAGAGGCTGTTCCATGCCAGCGCACTCGGCCCGGCGACCGGCGCGACGATGCGAACGCTCGCGAGGCTGCAGCCGACGACGCTCGCGCTGATGCACGGTTCGTCGAAGCGAAATGCCTGCGGGCAGGCGCTGCTGGATCTCGCCGATGCCTACGATTCGATGATCTGAGGCTTCGGGCAACGGCGGCCGTTGCAGGCGCAAGCGCGTTGCCCCGCGCGGCCCCGATCGGGGCAATGCGCTCCTGTACGATTGGGCTCGCGGGCCTCTAGCTCATGACGGTTAGAGCAGCGGACTCATAATCCGTTGGTGCCGGGTTCGACTCCCGGGGGGCCCACCAAAGAATCAATAACTTACGCAGTACCCCTCGCTTTTGCGACCCCGGTTGCGACCCCGAGCGGCTGTTGCGGGGCAACAAAAAGCCCGGCGCGCGGCCGGGCTGCGGGGTCGGCAATCAGCGCCCGTTAGTCGGTCAGCGTGAACCGGCGCCCCTCGAACGTCGCCCGGCCCTTCGCCTTCAGCTCGGCGCGGAACCGGATGTGCTTCGCCAGCGGGAGGCCGAGCGCCTCGAAGGCGGCCCGGACCGATGGGTAGTCCTGCCGCCCGACGCGGCACCCGTTGCGCGTCGTGCGCGCGGTGCGGACGTCGGGATCCGCCCACGAGGCCGCCGCGCTCGCGGCACGCGGGGCGGTTTGCTGCTTCTGCTTGCGGGTCTTAACCATCACTTTCTCCTTTCTGGCGGTCTTTGCTGCGGTGCAACAACGGAGAGAAGGATGCGCCAGAATCGGGGGCCACTCCTGCCCGCAATGAACTTTCTTGCCGGCTGGGCAGGCGTCCGGGCCTGGCCCTGTAGGTCGGTACTCGGCGCCCGGCGATCTCCGCCCTGAACACTGTTTCGTCGGTCAGCGGCCGTCGTCCGCACCCACTCCATCAGCCGCCGCGCGCAAGCCTCGTCGATGTCGTCGTGTCGCATGCCGGCACGATCCGCTGGCACCGGCATTCCGCTACCGAACACGGCCTAGTTCTTCCGGTCGCGGTCCATCCCAATCTGTTTCGTTGCTTTCGCGCAACACCGACTCTGCGCGTAACCTTCGCTTGCACGGATTCAACCGATTCGGTTAAGATCCTTTGAGGATACGGGCTCCTACGTGAACTGAATTTGATACCTGATGCTGAAGCGTCTGAAGACTACTACTACGACTATGACTCACATGCCCGGGGGAAAGCGATGCTCACTGAATTTGGTAAACGAGTTCGCAAGGCACGGATCGACGCGAGCGTGACGATGATGGAGATGGCAACCGAGCTTGAAACAACGCCTTCGTTTCTGAGCGCCATAGAAACGGGAAGGAAGAAGGTGCCGAGCGAATGGGTCGGACGGATCGAGTCCTATTTCGATCGGCATGGCGTGCATGTTGATGACCTTGGAGTGGCTGCAGCGGTCTCGAACAACTCGGTGTCGCTGGAGGGGCTCTCGAAAGAGCACCAACTGCTCGTCGCGGGGTTTGCGCGCCTGCGACCGAGTGACGACCAAGTGAACGCGCTTAAGGATTTCCTGCAGAAGATTGACGGGGGCAGAACGAAATGACTCTCGCTGGTAGCGGGCCGCGAAACGGGTTCAAGGTCGCCGGCCGATCGATTTTGGATATCCGGCGCGCCGCCACCAGCGTTCGGGCGTTGTTCCGCATTTCTGGGCCTGCTTTCGATGCTGAGCGCGTACTCGAATCACTATCGAATTACGGCGTCACCGTTGACGTCGTAGACGATCGCGATCCCGAACTGCCGGCCGGCGTCGAGGCCTGTTGGGTGCCGGATACCGCGACACTTATCGTCAAGAACAGCGTCTACGTCTCGGCATGCCGCCGCAAGCCGCGGGCGTTATTTACCATCGCTCACGAACTCGGCCACTTGGCGTTGGGGCATCGCCGCGCTGCATTCAACCGCGGGGGGGACGTATGCAAGATGTTCGAGGACTCCGAGTGGCAGGCAAACAGCTTCGCCGGGGAGTTCCTCATGCCGCTCGATCTCATACGGGAAGCGGGGCTACAGAGCGCGGCTGAAATCGCGCAGATGTTCGGCGTGTCCATGCAAGCGGCACAGACGCGCTACAACAAGCTGAAGGCGAAAGGGGAGATCTAAAAGTGGCGAAACGGCCATGTTGCAGCACGGCCGCTCGCAGGGAAAAGACGCCTGAACAGGCTCCAGGTGTCTCTCGTCTTGCTTCGGGCGAAGCTCTTGAATTGTACGACCGCTGGTCGGAAAGTTCAAGAATGCGAGTTCTGTGTTCGAGCCTTCTCCTATGGAGGCACAGACCATGTCGACGAAAGACATGTTCGGCTTCTCTGGCGAGGAAGGCGAGGTCATCTACACGATGACCATCCGCACCAAGTCCGGGAAGGTGATCCGGCGGCCCAACGGTCGTCCGTTTCGCTTCGTCGTGCGTCGCAAGCGCAAGCGGTAGGCGCTCGTGACGTTCGAGCCGGCGCCGCGAGGCGTCGGCGTTTCCTTCCGTTACCTTCTGGACATTCGCGATGACATCGAAGAAGTTGACCCCCGGCACGAAGGCGCCGGTATCAGGGCAGTACCGCAACACCAGTACTCGTTCTGAGGTGACTGTAGTACGTGGTGAACCGCTTCCGCCGACACCGAAGGCCGGTCAGCGGTACACCCTCGCGGACAAGACGAAGCACAAGCGCTAAGTCCGTAGGTCGGCGGCGCTAGTGACAGCGCCGTCGACCACCATCGCATCGCTTGTCGCGCCGCGCCCCGCCTCCCCGGCGAGGTACATCTGCACCTGCCGCCCAAGCCTGTCGAGTAGCCGGGCCCACTCCAAATCGTCCTTGCGGCCGCGAAGACGCATCGCTAATGAAACGGCGAGCGCCGCGCTAGCAAGCTGCCCGAAGGGACGCGTGTCGTGGATCATCTATCTCTCCCTCCTAGGGAATCACGTGCAGCATCGGTCAGCGCTTCCGTCGCGTGCGCGGCGCCGCGCCTATGCCTAGCCCTCGGCGCATCGCGATCAGCTGCCGCGTCAAGTCGGCGATGAGCGTCGCGCGCGGGTTGCGCCTCGGCGTGCCGGTGCGGTAGCGGATGATCGCGCCCTCGGCATCGAGCAAGGCTCGCTCGCGCTCGATGGTCACCAGCAGCCATGCCATCTGCGCGACCACCGGCAGCAGCGCCGCCTCCCATTCGTCGTATGGCCGCGTGCGCAGGATCGCGTCCCAGTGCGCTCGCTCGCATGCTTGCAGCTTGATGTGCGCCGGGACGTCGGGCGGCCGCTGGTGTACTGCGCGTTGCAGCTCGCGAACGGCGCGTTCGACAGGGATCATGGGCCGATCATCGCGAGGTCTGTGAAAATTCGGGCTGGCATTGAAGCGGAGTAGCGCGCCCGGTCACGGCAGATGGGTCCAGACGCGCTGAGCACCTCCCCCCGGTGGGTCGGCATGGGTCGTCGGCGCGGGCCACACTGAACACATGCTGGTGGGCCGCAGAGCGTGAATAGGAGGGTGCCGGCCGCCGGGGGCGATCCACCCCGCGCCGGCTCTCGCCGTGATGCCCGTACGCGGGCTGACGAGCCTCCTGGACCCAACCTTCAGTGCCTCGGCACGGCCAGCCGCCCGGCGACCGCTGCCGCTGCCAGATAGAGGGCCTCGGCGAGCACTGGGTGCGCGTCGCCGCAGGTGAAGTCGAAGCACGCGCCGTCGTCGAAGTGAATGCGGATGAAACCGGGCTCGGCCTGTTCCGTGCGCACGACGCGCCCGACCTCGTCTCGCTCGAACATCCGACCTAGCGCCCAGATGCCGGGGCCGAGCTGCTCGCCGAGCGCGTCGAGTTGCTCGTCAGTCGGCGCCATTGCTCATTTGCCCCGGCGCCAGTGTGCGCCGTGCCGCGCATAGCTCGGCGTTCGCGTCGTCGGTGTCCGCTCCCTTGAGGTCGTTCCACTCCAACGCCGCGACGCGCTGCTCGGCGAGCGTCAGTCGGCGCTCCAGATCGGCGAGCAGTTGGTCCGTGCTTTCGGCCCTGCGGTCGATGCGCGCGATCTGCGGCTTCAGCGCGCTGGCGACGCCGCGCATCAAGCCTTCGATCGCTTCTCGGGACAGCGCGCGTGCCATGTCAGTAGGTCACGCCGGACAAGACCGCTGCGATGCTGGGGCGGCGAACCTTCCAGTTGATCCACCGTTGCGCGCGCAGGGCTGCGAGGCCCGCCTGCCAGAGCGAGAGGAGTTGCTGTGCGCCGGCTTCGGGCGTGTCGTCCATGATGACGCTGGCGTGCCGCGCTACTTCGAAGTCGGCTGCGTTGTCGTCGGCGAGCGCGATGCCGTCAGCGTCGAGCAGGATGATGGTCGTCTCGTCCGGCGAACCCGCGACCACCGGGACGTTGCCGATGATGACGGGCAGGCCCATCAGCGTGCCGCCGCGTGCGTTGATCGTCGGGAACGCGGGCGCGCCGCCCGAGCCGCGCATGAGCGACAGCGCCGTTGCGGTGCGCGGGTGGACGATCCAGTGCGCGGCGGTGAGGTCCGTCAGAGCGTCGACCATCCCGCGAAGGTCGGCGTCGACGTTCGCGAGCGCGGTGCCGGTCGATTCGAAGCTGGCCGCGCCGTACGTGACGCTCGCCGGCTTCTCGGCGCCGCCTGCGTTGGTCGGGTCGACGAATGCGCCGTCGATGGCCTGCGCTGCGGCGCGTCCGAGGTCGTCGCGCAGTGCCAGCTCCGCAGCGGGATTCGAAGAGCGGGCCAGTTCCTCGGGCACGACCACGACCGAGGAGCACTTCGCGCGCTTGAGTACCTGCGTCTCGCCGAAGGACGCCGCGCTGATCGGCATCGGTGAACCTTCTGCCGTCCAAGACGCAGTCGCGCCGTCGCTCATGTTCAGCATCGGCACGTCGAAAGCTACGCGCCGCATACCCTGCAGCCGGCCGACGATCGTCATCGGGCGGATGAACTCGGCGAAGTCCCAAGCCACAGGCTGCATCATCGCCGCCTGTTCCGTCGGGTCGAGCGCCTCGACCGCCGCGCGCAGGGCGGTGACGACCGTGGGCGTGTTCGTCCAGCGTTGGCCTTCTGCGAAGGCGCGCGCTTCTGCCCAGTCGCCGTGCCCCATCACGAGGGCACGATAGAGACGCGCGACGGCGAGGCCGCGCGGGGTGAGGTCAAGGGTCTTGGACATTCGGAGGTTCCCTTCATGAATCGTTGTCACGTTGAAGGGAAGTCTCCTGTGTCTTCATCTTCTTCGCGCTCATCGCGATGAGCCTCGTGTCGCAGTATCTCGGCTGCTGTCAGCCGGCAACCTCGCGGTGGCGTCACCCGGAGGTAGTCACGTTCGAGTGCGCCGATGCCGCCTCCTTCGGTCAGCCACGAGTCGAGCGCAGAGCCGACGAAGAGCTCGGCTTCGCGTGGTGCGCGGCGCCCGGCGATCAGCGCGTCGGCAATCTCGCGCAGAAGTCTGATCCGGTGCTCGCGCGTGTAGCCGGGCGGGAGTCGGGCGCGGCCGAAGGGGTCGTTCTCGTAGCTCATGCTGTACAGCTCCTAGATCGGCGTCAGGCGGGCGCCGCGAGCGCGGGGTAGGCCCCGCGTATGGGGCAGCGGTGCCGTGGGCGCCTGCGTGGTTCTCGTCAGTCGTCGGCAAGCCGTGGCCGTCCTCGGAGCCGCCGCGTGTGAACCCCGATCCGTACAGCCGCGTGCGTAGCTGCGACACATCTAACCTCGGTTAGCTCTCAGCCGGCCCGAGAGGCCCGGAAAACATCCGTTTCCCGGTAAAGTCCCTCCAGGTGTTTTTGACTCGCGAGACTTTTAGGGGAAATGGGTAATCTCCGGGCCTTTCGGGCCGGGGCACCCCTGCGGCTACCTCGATCGCCTCAGAACGCGAGGTCGATCCCGACATAGAAATACTCACGCGCGCCGTCTTCTCGCCGCCGTTCCGTCTGGATGCCGAGCCCGGCGAGGCGACGCGACAGCGCCGGCCGGGTCACCGGCCGCAACCCGTTCTCTCGCGACCAGTCGTTATAGGACTGATACGCCCGAGAAGCGGCGACGGCGGCGTCTCGCTGTTGCACACAGCATTCCGCGATCCATTGCCCGACGAGATCGGACTCGGCCCGGTATTCGGCGCTCGCTTCGCGCACGACACGCGGCAACGACGGCAGCCGGTGCGCCTCGTACCAACGTCGGGCGCCGCGCACCGCCCACGCCAAGATGCCCGGCGCTTCGGCCTTGAGCTTCTCGGTAAGCAGCGGATCGACCTCCGCCTCGGAAAACTGGCGCGCGAACGGCAGGAGGATCAGGCGTCGCCACATGCCGTCGTCGGTGTCCTGCACGATCGGCTTGTAGTTCCCGCGTACCCAGACCTTGTGCGTCGGGGTGAACTTGAACGGCTCCGAGTACAACCGGCGAGCGACGATCTGTTCCGTCGAGACAAGCACCTTCACCTGCGCGCTGCTGAGCTTGGCGCCGCTTTCGACCTCGTTAGCGAGCACCATGCGCTTCCCCGGCAGACTCGCCAGCGTGGGCGACGCGGCGTCGCGGTTCGAGCCGTCCCGCGCCACCATCAGCGCCTCGCTCGGCAGCCGCGCCTCGTAGTCGCCCAGGATCATCTGCTGCACGTTCGCGAACACGCTCTTGCCGTTGCGGCCGTGTCCGAACATGAAGAACATCACCTCGTCCGACACCTCGCCCGTGAGCGTCAGGCCGAGCGCGACCTGCAGGAAGGCGACGTACTCTTCGTCGCCGCAGGTCACCTCCCGCATGAACTGCCGCTCCCACGTCGGACATTCGGCCGCCGGGTCGAACGCCACCGGGCTCGACGAGCGCATGCGACGGTCGGGCGAGTGCGGCAGCAGCTCCCCGGTGCGAAGATCGATGACGCCGTTCGCCGCGCAGAACAGGTGCAGCTCCCGGTCGAAGGCGGCCGGCCCTTCCACCCGAAAGACAGGCGACGTGCGCGCGACGTTCAGGGTCGCGGTGATCACGTGCTCGCGCTGCAATCCGGTCGCCAGAGCGAACAGCGCCCGCGCCGCCTGGATCTCTGCTTGGATGCCGGCGCCGATCGCGCGCCGCTGCACATCGCGCGCGTAGACAATTGCCGCATCGACGATCACCTTCACCTGCTCGCGCGCTGCGGCTTCGCCAGGGCGCCAGACACCCCCGGCATATTCGAGCCACAGCCGTTCGGCTTCAGAGTAGAGAAACCGGCCGACCCCGATCACTTCGAACTGAGCGGCGAGACCGATCTCGCGCCGCGCCAGATCGAATTCCAGATCCTTCAGCGCACGGGCTTTGCGGTCGCGATCGGTGATCGCCTTGAGCGCCTCCGGCGGAGCCGCCGCGACGGCTGCTCGGCCGGATTCGTACAGCGCCTTGACCTCGGGCGGTGTCGGGTTCGCTTCTTCGTCGGCGGCCGACTCTGCGCGCACCCGCTCCAGCATCTGCCGGACGGCCGGATGCTCGTTCGGATGATCCTGCTCGACTGCTTGCATCTACTACCACTCCCACACGATTCGTTCGACAAGGGAGTGCACGCAGCGACAGCAAGACGAGGCATAATTCGCCTCACACCACCACGACGACATCCCCTCGGCGGCCCAGGCGTTCCAGCGCCTGCGGGCCGCTTTCTTCTTTCAGGCGTCAGCTGCGTTGAGCACGCTCACGCGCCTCGCGGAAGCTGTCCCGCCCCGGCGGCATCACGCCCGCATCCCGATCCGCGATGCGCGCCGCGATCCATGCGCGAATTTCGGACTCGACGAATGCTGTTTGCCGCGCATCGAGCGGCACCGGCTTGGGGAAGGTCCCTCGGCGCACGCGGTTGTCGATGCCGCTCTCGGTCAACCCGGTAAGCGCGAGCACTTCACGCTTCGACAGCAGGCGAGGCATAGCAGCGACTGCGTCCATTTCGATTACCTCCTTGGCAGTTGAAAGCACCAACGAAGGAATCGTCGCTTCCGTTCGATGCGCTAGGGGCTCCAATCGCTCAGCGATTGGATTCGTTAACGGATCGCCAGAAAAAACCCCGAGGGTCTTTCGACGCTCGGGGCTGTCGGGCCTCCTTCCGATTTATTTCATTCGCGCCAAGTCAGCACGCTGTCCGCTTCCGCCAGGACGCTGTAATAGGTTGCCCCGATTCCCGCGAACTCGTCGTACTTGCCAAGCGCGCCCGTCTCTTGCAATGCCCAGAACACGCCGAGCGCGAAGGAGGCGCTGTCCACTGGAATCTTCTGCGCTGCGACATGTGCGACAACCAACCAGCCGCCGCGCACCGTTCGATAGTGGTGCTCGGGGTCGTGCGGGGTATTGAAGAAATAGCCGAGCGCTTCTTTCCTCCGCTGCCTTTCGGCCTCTTCGCGCGCTGCGTAGTCTTCCGAGTACCAAACCTCATTCTTGAAAACTTCAGTTTTCACAAACTACTCCTTTATGCATTCACCCGTCGCAAAGCGCGACGTGGTTGAAACAGTACGGAGTGATCGAACGCCGATGGGATCAAGTCGCTTAGCGATCTGATCCGATCTGCGCAAAGACCTTCGACAACTCACGACGCACGAGTTGTCGCGTAGCCTTCTCGCCTGCCTTCTCAAGCTGCGCTGCGATCTTCCCCGACACTCCGCGCTTCAGCAGAGCGTCGGGCGTCAGCTCGAATCCGAGCTCCACAGCGGCGACGAGAACGCGGAACTGCTTCGGCGCCAGACCGATACGCCACGCAGCGGCTTGCGCGTGCACCGTCCATGCGGGAGCCGACAGGCGTTCGCGCTCGTTGCTCATCGAGCGCAAATGCCGCGTCAGCTGATTCACCTTGCGCATGCGCGCTGCCTGCCGTCCGCCTTCCTGGCGGGCGCGTTGCTGCTGCTCGTACGCAGCCCTCATCGCATCGTCGATCACAGGCCGCCTCCCGCCGACTTGCGGCCGCCCTTGCGCCCGTGGTCGGCGAAGGGCTCGGGTTGTGCGGCTTCCCGTCGAGCGCACTCAGCAAGGAAGGCGTCGAGGTCACGCTCGCGCACGAAGAACGTCGTGTTCGCGCGCAGGAACTCCTTCGGCCATGCGTCGGGATGGCGACGGCGCAGCGCCATCGCGTGTCGTGAAGACAGGCCGCGTGCGCGGAAGTACTGCGCGGCCTTAACGAACCGATCCTTTGGATCGAAGTCGATTTCGTTCATTACCCAGCTCAGAAAGCGTTAGAGGCATCACGCGCGCAAAGGCGCACGCGGGCTGCTTGACCGGGAGTGCTGCCGCTCTAACTTTCTGGAACCGGGTCTGTGAAGACCGACGGTGGGGCGACTGGTCATCGTCGCCCGCTTAGAGACCTTTCTACGAATCCCGTGCGAAGCCGGGTCGAGTCGATCACCGACATTACTGCCGCCGGTTAGCCCCGAGACAAAGGCGGAACCTCTGCCGTGTTCGCCGACGCTTGAACGCCGTCGAGCCTCAGTATTATCGCTCGAGAAGCGTGCGGAGGAAAGCTACCCCGATGCTGATTTCACTGCGTACGCCTCCCACATCATCAGCAGCTCACGCTTGCGGTCGAGGCGCTCGGCCATGTCGTAGTGACGGCGGACGAGCGGACTTCGTCCTCGACCGTGCGACAGGAGGTGACCTCGTTCCTCTTCACTTACACCCTGTTCACCGAGGTAGGTCTCCCCAGTCCGACGGATGTCTGTAGCGCGGAGCTTGCGCGGCCGCAGCACGCTGCTCAGCGCCGCATATCCGCCGGGCATGTCCAGCGCACCGTCGCGCAAGGCAGAAGCCATTGACGGGGTGATCGGCAGCCGGTTTAACTTCTCTCGCGCGCCGCGACCTTTCGTATCGCGGATGAGCAGCGTGTCGCCTTCGATCTGCGCCTTTTCGAGTTGCTTGAGCCGTTGAAGGGTGAGGATGGCGAGCCGCCCGAAAGTGCCAAACGGGCCGAGAGCTTCGAGCTCTCGCCAAATGTCGTGCAGCACCGCATGTTCGATCTCGACCTTGCGTTCTTTCTCGAACGCCTCTTTGCGAGGGATGTTCGTCACGGGGTTCGCGTTGATGGCGAAACGGGGAACACCCGCCGGCCGCGTGAAGTCCAGATCGAGCTTCGCGCCGAAAGCATAGGCCGCGTGCAACATGGCGCGCGCTCGATTCACGGACACTGTGGCGCCCGCCTGCGCCTTCGCGCGCAGCAGGTCTGCTAGTTCATGCGGTTCGACGAGCCGGGCGCGCTTGCGTGCGAGCGGGTGCGTCCACTCGCGGCCGAGCAGCCATGCCGCAGCCCATCGCGCATCACGCGCGCTCGGTCGGTCGCCGAGATGCGCGATGTAGGCCTCTAGCAGCGCCCGCAACGTGCCGCCTTGGACAGCGGGGTCGGGGCGCTGACCGCTGCTGATGTCGCGCGCGACCTTCCGCGCCTCCGCGATGCTCATTGCCGGAAACTCGCCGACCTTGGTCGTAGAGTCGCGGCCGCCGCTCCGTCGCCTCAGCACCCAGCTCTTGCGCGTCGGGGAACGGACGAGCAGCACGAGCCGGCCGCCGCCCTCCAGCTCGGTCTTCGGGTCAACGATCTTCAAGCCGGGCACGGTGGCGGCTTCCAGGCTCTTGTGTGTGAATGGCTTCTCGACGCGTGTTGTAGCCATGAGCGATCTCCTTCCCCATTCGATAGCGACCCCGAGTGCGACCCCGCTTGGCTCGGCGCTTCGAATTATCGCTCGGCGTTGCTCCGCGTTCCTTTTTGCGATCTAAGTATCTGACGTAAATGGTATTTTTCGCAATCTCTCAACGGTACTCGGAGATGCTCCGGGTTGCTTGGAGAGGGACCGAAAACAGGGACTCATAATCCGTTGGTGCCGGGTTCGACTCCCGGGGGGCCCACCACGCGCTC
>JBIQJM010000188.1:0-3569 GCA_044507525.1 Burkholderiales bacterium | reverse complement strand
CCACGAACGCGCAAACGGCCGAAGGACGACGACGAAGTTCGGCAAACCCACGGCAGTCAACGAACGAATCGCTCGCCGCGGTAGTCGACCATCGGCGCGTCCTGCCGGATCGCCGCGCAGGCGCGCTTCCAGGTGAGCACTTCCTCGAGCAGGCGCGCTTCCTCGACCCCCGTCAGGCGCCGCCCTTCGGCCGGCATCCGGATGAAGAAGTTCCTGCCCTTGTCCGAGTGGAAGAACTCGCCGCGCAACGGGCCGGCGTCGTGCTCGCGCGTCCTCGGCGCGGGATGGCATCCCATGCAGTTCAGCGCGTAGAGCGTCGCCGCCGACGAGCCGGCGGCGCGCTCCTGCGCAAGCGACGGTCCGACGGCGGCGGCGGCTGCGAGCACGCCGCCGGCGAGCACGCTCAGTACGCCACGCACACCGATTTCGTCTCCGTGTAGGCGTCGATCATCGCGCGGCCGTGTTCCCGCCCGTTGCCCGACTCCTTGTAGCCGCCGAAGGGCATGTTCGGGTCGACCATGTTGTGGCAGTTCAGCCAGACGGTTCCGGCCTTGATCTTCGGGATCAGCCGATAGGCCTTCGTCAGGTCGTTCGTCCACAGGCTCGCGCCCAGGCCGTAGCGCGACTCGTTCGCGCGGCGCGCGACTTCGTCGAGGTCGTCGAAGGGCATCGCGACGACGACCGGTCCGAAGATCTCCTCGCGCGCGATCGTCAGGTCCTTGCCCGACGGGTTCGAGAACACGGTCGGCTTGACGAAGTAGCCCGCGCCCGGAGCGGCTGCGCCGCCGGCCAGGCACTCGGCGCCCTCGCTCTTGCCGCTCTCGATGTAGCGCACGACACGGTCGCGGTGATGCGCCGACACCATCGGGCCCATCTGCGCCGTCTCGTCGAAGCCCGCGCCCAGCTTGGTCGCGTTCGCGGCAGCCGCGAGCCCGCCGACCACCTCGTCGTAGCGCTTGCGGTGCACGTACAACCGCGATCCGGCCGTGCAGACCTGTCCGTGGTTGAAGAAGATCGCGCCCGCGGCGCCGGCGATGGCCGTCGCCGGGTCGCAGTCTTCGAGCACGATCACCGGGCTCTTGCCGCCGAGCTCGAGCGTCACGCGCTTCATGTCGTCCATGCAGTTGCGACCGATCGTCTTGCCGACCTCGGTCGAGCCGGTGAACGTGATCTTGTCGATGCCGGGGTGGCGCACGAGCGCTGCCCCCGCGCTCTCGCCGTAGCCGGTGACGACGTTCACCGTGCCGGCCGGAAAGCCGGCTTCCATGACGAGCTCGGCCAGGCGCAGCGCCGTCAGCGGCGTCTCCTCGGCGGGCTTGAGCACGACGGTGCAGCCGCAGGCGAGCGCCGGCGCGATCTTCCACATCGCCATCAGCAGCGGGAAGTTCCACGGGACGATCGCGCCGACGACGCCGACCGCCTCGCGCCGCGTCATCGCCGTGTACTTGACGCCGGGCGGGAAGCCGATCGACAGGTCGAGCGTCGAGCCCTCGATCTTGGTCGCCCAGCCGGCCATGTAGCGGATCCACTGCGCGTTGGCGCCGACCTCGAGCATCCGCGAGAACATCAGCAGCTTGCCGTTGTTCAGCGTCTCGAGGCGGGCGAGTTCCTCGCCGTGCTTCTCGATCAGGTCGGCGAGCCGCAGCATCAGCAGTTCGCGCTGCGCCGGCAGCATCTCCTGCCACGCGTCCGATTCGAAGGTGGCGCGCGCCGAGCGCACCGCGGCATCGACGTCTTCGGCCTGCGCGTCGGGCACGCGGGCGATCTCTTCGCCGGTGCCCGGATCGTAGACGGGCAGGGTCTTGCCGGATCGCGCCTCGACCCACTGGCCGCCGATGAACATCTTGCGGCGGATCGCGGCGAGCTCGGGACGTTCGGCGGAAGCGGTCATGTTCATCGGGTGTCTCCTGGTCGTCGTTCGTGCAGGGAAGGAAATCAGGGTTGCGGCGGCTCGACGCCGGCAAGGCTGAAGAGCAGCGGCTTGCCGAGCGCGACGAGCGCAGCGGTGTACGCGTGGCGCGTCGGCCGGATCTCGGTGCGCACCGTCGCTCCGCCGTCGCTGCTCGCGAGGACGGTGCCGCCGAGGCCGACGAGCACGAGGCGACCATCGGGCAACTGGATGGCCGACGTGATCGGGTTGTCGGTGCCGGTGGCCGTTTCGCTCCACGAACGTCCGTCGTCGACGCTGCGCAGCAGCGTGCCGCTCATGCCCCACAGCAGCAGCGAGCCGTCGGCGGCGGCCATGCCGCCCCACAGCGAACCGCCGTAGGGGACCTCGACCCGTTCGAAGCGCTCGCCGTCGCCGGATCGGTAGACCGTTCCCATCTCGGCGGCGATCCACGTCGTGCCGTGCGCGTCGGAGAAGATCTGGTACAGGTGCACGTCTTCGTCGCTGACCGTGATTCGTTCCCACGTTGCGCCGCCGTCGTCGGTGCGCAATGCGAAGCCGAAGGCGCCGACGACGAGCCCGCGGCGCAGGTCCTCGAAATGCACCGAGAAGAGCACCGCGTCGTCGCCCGCGTCGTGCCGAAGCTCCCAGTGCTCGCCGGCGTCTTCGGTGGCGAGCACGATGCCGCCGTGGCCGACCGCCCATCCGTGGCGCTCGTCGACGAAATCGACCGCAGTGAGCGTGACGCGCGTCGGTACCGACGTCGCCTGGCGCCAGCTCCGTCCCTCGTCGTCCGACAGCAGGATCGTCCCGAAGTCGCCGACGGCGACGATCCGCGTGCCGGCGCGCTCTGCCGCGAGCAGCGGCGCGTGCTCGGGATGGCGGACCTTCTGCGCCTGCGCGCGCTGCTGCACGGTCGCGCCCGGCGCCGCCGTGGCCGCCTCGGCGACGCCGTCGGCCGGATCGTCGCCGGCGAGTCCGGAGGCCGCGAGCAATTGCGCGGCGCACAGCGCCGCGAACAGTCGGAGAGCGGCTCGTTTCAAGTTTCGCCTGCCTGTTCGGGGTCGTCGGGGTTCGCGCTGGCGAAGGCCTGCACGCGTGCGCTCTCGGCGGCGTCCTCGTCGATGCCGAGCGCCGTGCACAGCCGCTGCAGCAGGTCCAGCTCGAACGCGGCGAGCCGGCCGTCGCTGTAGACGACTTCCCACAGCATGCGCAGCACCTCGATGCGTTCGGTGCCGTCGAAGCCGTCGCGAACCGTGCGCGCGAAGATCCAGTCGTCGAGGCTCGCCGCGTAGTGCGCCTCGGCCTGTTCGACCAGCGTCTGCGCGTCCGCCTCGGCCAGCCCGAAGTGCTCGCGCAGCAGCCGGGAGACGGCCGCCCGCTCGCGCCGGCCGGCGTTGCGGTCGATGTGCGCGGCCTCGAGGAGCAGCGCGGCCACCGCGAGCTGTCGGCGGTCGTAGGCCGATGCGGCTGCGGGGGGCGGAGCGCTCGGCTCCTTCGACAGGCGGGCGATCAGGCTTTCGAACACGGCGGCACCCTGCGACGCTGCTGCGCCCTCAGTGGACGAGGAAGGGCGCACGCACCGGGCGGCGCCTCGGGATGAGCACGTCGAGCGTGACGGCGATTGCCGGCAGCAGCGTGATCGCCATGAACATGTTCACCATGAACATGAAGGTCAGCA
>JBIQJM010000187.1:0-3574 GCA_044507525.1 Burkholderiales bacterium | reverse complement strand
CAGCAGTCGCTGCGGCTGGTCGATCACCTGCGCGCGGCGCAGCGATGAACTTCCGTCGCGGCATCCGGCGTGACGAGCCGGAGATCAACTTCGTCCCGCTGATCGACGTGCTGCTCGTCGTGCTGATCTTCCTGATGGTCACGACGACCTACTCGAAGTTCACCGAACTGCAGGTCGACCTGCCGAGCGCCACCGGCGAAGCGGCCACGGAGCGGCCCAGCGAGATCGACATCGGCGTCTCGGCGGACGGGCAGTACCGGATCCTCAGCGAGAACGGCGCGCAGTCCGTTGCGCGCGAAGGCCTGCCGGCGGAACTGCGCCGCGTCGCCGCCGAACGCAAGGACCCGGTGCTCGTCGTGCACGCCGACGCCGGCGCGAAGCACCAGGACGTCATCTCGGTTCTCGCCGCGGCCCGCGAGGCGGGCGTCGCCAAGGTCACCTTCGCCGCACAGGCCGACGCCGCCGGCCCGCCGCGCAGCGCGCGCTAGCGCCCGTGCCCCGGCCACCCGACGGGCGATCGCCGCCGCGGCTCGCCGATCGCCTGCGCGCGCGTCTCGAACCGTCGCTGCAGGCGCTCTGGTATGCGCGCTCGCCTTCGCTCGCGCAGCGCACGCTGCGGACGGCACTCGCGCCGCTCGCCCTGCTGACCGCCGCCGTGGCGGCCCGCGCGCGACGGGAGATCGTCGGTCTGCCCCCGCCCGCGGTACCGGTCGTCGTCGTCGGCAACCTGATCGCCGGCGGCGCGGGCAAGACGCCGCTCGTCGTCGCGCTCGTCGAAGCGCTCGCTGCGCGCGGCTGGAAGCCCGGCGTCGTCGCCAGCGGGTACGGCGCGCCGAGGACCGATGCGCGCCTGGTCGGTCCCGACGACGACGCCGTCGAGCAGGGCGACGAACCGGTGCTGCTCGCCCGACGCACCGGGCGGCCGGTCGCCGCGGCGCGCGAGCGTGCGCAGGCGATGCGCACGCTGCTCGCCGCCCACCCGGAGATCGACGTCGTCGTCAGCGACGACGGACTGCAGCACCGGCGGCTCGCGCGCAGCGTGGAGATCGCCGTCTTCGACGAGCGCGGCGCGGGCAACGCCCGCTGCCTGCCGGCGGGACCGCTGCGCGCCCCGCTCGCGCAGGCTGCAACGATGGACGCCATCGCACTCAACGGCGAGGCACGCCCGCCGATCGGACACGATCGCACCTTCCGCTTCCGCGTCGAGCCGCTTCGTTTCGTCGCGATCGACGGCCACGAAGCGCCGGTGCCCGCGAGCGAATTCGCCGCGCGCCTCGCCGGCGGCGGCGTCGTCGCGATCGCCGCGACCGGCGCGCCGCAACGCTTCTTCGACACCCTGCGCGCGCTCGGCGTACAGACCCGGGAGATCGCACTTCCGGATCACGCGGTGATCGACGCCGACCGATTGCACGCGATCGACGCGTCGTGGATCGTGATGACCGAGAAGGACGCCGTAAAATGCTCGGCCTGGGCCGACGGCCGCTGCTGGTATCTCGAGGTGCACGCGATCCTCGCCCCCGGCTTCGCCGACTGGCTGACCGAGACGCTCCATGGACGCACGCCTGCTCGAGATCCTCGTTTGTCCGCTGTGCAAGGGACCGCTGAAACGGCTGCCGGCGGGCCGCTCGGCTGACGGAACGCCCTTCGACGCGGAACTGATGTGCCGGGCCGACCGGCTCGCTTTCCCGGTGCGCGACGGCATTCCGGTGATGCTCGAGAACGAAGCCCGGAAGCTAGAGCCGGATCCGGGTGACGTCCCGACGACGCCGCAGCCGCCCGACCCCGGCCCGACCGAACCGTGACGGCGCAGGGGCCTGCCCCCGACTCCGCCCGGGGGCCCGCGCCCGAGCCGAACTTCGTCGCCCTGATTCCGGCGCGGCTGGCCTCGACGCGGCTGCCCGACAAGGCGCTCGCCGATCTCGGCGGACTGCCGATGGTCGTGCGCGTGGCCGAACGCGCGCAGGCGGCGGGCGCGGCGCGCGTGGCCGTCGCCACCGACTCGCCTCGCATCGTCGAGGCGGTACGGGCCGCCGGCTTCGAGGCGATCGTCACCCGCGCAGACCACCCGTCGGGCACCGACCGGCTCGCCGAGGCCGTCGCGCTGCTCGGACTCGACGACGAGCGCATCGTCGTCAACGTGCAGGGCGACGAGCCGCTGGTCGACCCGATGCTCGTTCGCGCCGTCGCCCGGTGCCTCGCCGCGTCGCCCGACTGCACGATCGCGACCGCGGCGCACCCGATCGACGACGTCGCCGCCTGGCTCGATCCGAACGTCGTCAAGGTGGTCTGCGACCGCGCGTCGCGCGCGCTCTGCTTCACGCGCGCGCCGGTGCCTTTCGCGCGCGATGCGATGCGCGAGTTCCCGGCCCGGCTGCCGGCGTCGCTTCCCGCGGCCTTCGACGCGCAGCCGCCCTTGCGGCACGTCGGCCTGTACGCATACCGCGTTTCGTACCTGCGCGCGCACGCGTCGCTGTCGCCGTCGCCGCTGGAAGCCATCGAATCGCTCGAGCAACTGCGCGCGCTGTGGCACGGTCACCGCATCGCCGTGCACCTGAGCGCACACGCCGGCGAAGGCGGGGTCGACACGCCGGCCGACCTCGAGCGCGTACGGGCGCACTGGACGCGTTCCGTGCGCTGAGAAGCGTGGCGTACCCGCCATGACGACGCGGACCCGTGCGACGCCGCTCTTCGCCGCGGCAGCGGCAGCGTTCGCGGGCCCCGCGCTGGCGCACGTCGTCGGGTCGACGCCGCCGCAGGCGCGCGAATGGCCGTTCGAGCCGTGGCTGCTCGCCTGTCTGGTCGCGAGCGCGACGCTCTACGCGATCGGCGTCGCCCGCTTGTGGCGGCGCGCCGGCGTCGGCCATGGCCTGCGCGTCGCGCACGTCGCCGCCTTCGGGACAGGCTGGCTCGCCCTGGCCGTCGCGCTCGCGTCGCCGCTCGATTCGCTCGGCGTGCACCTGTTCAGCGCGCACATGCTCCAGCACGAACTGCTGATGCTCGTCGCGGCGCCGCTCCTCGTGATCGCGCGCCCGCTCGCCGCCTGGACCTGGGCGCTGCCCGCGCGCTCGCGCCCCGCGGTGGGAGGCGCGCTGCGCGCACGCGGCTGGCGCCGCGCCTGGGCGATGATCCGCTCCCCGCTCGGCGCCTGGCTGCTGCACGCGGTCGCACTGTGGGGATGGCACGCGCCGGCGGCGTTCTCGCTCGCGCTGGTCGATCCGCTCGTCCACGCGCTGCAGCACGCCAGCTTCCTCGGGACCGCACTGCTCTTCTGGTGGGCCGTGCTGGGATCGAACGCACGGTCGCGGCTCGGCGTCGCGCTGCTCTCGCTGTTCGCGACGATGGTGCACAGCACGGTGCTCGGCGCGCTGATCACGCTGTCGCCGCGGACGTGGTACCCGGGGTACGCGGCGACCAGCGCCGCGCTCGGCGCCGACCCGCTCGCCGACCAGCAGCTCGGCGGACTGCTGATGTGGGTGCCCGGCGGTCTCGTCTACCTCGGCGTCGGCCTGTGGCTCGCGGCGCGCTGGCTGAAGAGCGACGAGGAATCGATCGTCGCGGCGCCGCGCGCGTAGGC
>JBIQJM010000042.1:0-24927 GCA_044507525.1 Burkholderiales bacterium | reverse complement strand
GCCCGAGATCACGCGCGACCTGCCGCCCGGGATGAGCATCGACGTCGCCTACGACCGATCGATCTTCATCGATCGGTCGGTCGCGGCGGTCTACGCGACGATCGCCGAAGCGGTGCTGCTGGTCGTGCTCGTCATCTTCCTGTTCCTGCGCACGGTGCGCGCGACCGTCATTCCGCTCGTGACGATCCCGGTGTCGCTGGTCGGCGCCTTCGCGCTGATGGACCTGCTCGGCTTCTCGATCAACACGCTGACGCTGTTGTCGATGGTGTTGGCGATCGGCCTCGTCGTCGACGATGCGATCGTCGTGCTCGAGAACGTGCACCGGCACATCGAGGACGGCATGAAGCCGATGCGCGCGGCGATCGTCGGCATCGGCGAGATCTCGGGCGCCGTCGTGGCGATGACGCTCACGCTGGCGGCGGTGTACGCGCCGGTCGCCTTCGCGCCGGGCCGCACCGGATCGCTGTTCGCCGAGTTCGCGCTGACGCTCGCCGGCGCGGTGCTGGTCTCCGGCTTCGTCGCGCTGACGCTGTCGCCGATGATGTGCTCGCGGCTGCTGCGCGAGCACGAGTCGCACGGACGCTTCTACAACCTGCTCGAGCGCGGGCTGCGCGGGCTCACGCGAGGCTACCGCCGAGCACTGGCGGGCGCGCTGCGGCTGCGCCCGGCGGTGGTGCTCGTCGCGCTGCTCGTCGCGGGCTCGACGTACTTCCTGTTCACCGGACTGAAATCGGAGCTCGCGCCGATCGAGGACCGCGGCGTGCTCTTCACGCAGGGGCATGCGCCCGAGGGGTCGACGATCGATTTCACCACGCGCTACGTGGAACCCTTCGAGCGCCTGATCGCCGGCATACCGGAAGTCGCGCATTCGTTCGTCATCGTCGGTTCGCGTGCGGTCACCGAGCTGATCTCGTTCTCGCAGCTGAAGAGCTGGGAGGACCGCAGCCGCACGCAGATGGAGATCGTCGAGGAGATGCAGCCCGGGCTCGCACGCATCACCGGAGTGCGCGCCTCGGCGAACAACCCCGGATCCTTCGGCCAGAGCGCGCGCAACAAGCCGATCGAGTTCGTCCTGCAGACGCCGGAGAGCTACGAGAAGCTCGACGAATACGTCCAGCTGCTGCTGGCCGAAGCGGAGAAGTTCCCGGGGCTCATGAACCTGGACACGGACCTGCGGCTCGACAAGCCGCAACTCGAGGTCGACGTCGACCGCGAACGCGTCGCCGCCACCGGCGCGGGCGTGCTCACCGTGGGACGCACGCTCGAGACGCTGCTCGGCGGGCGCCAGGTGACGCGCTTCGATCTCGACGGCGAGCAGTACGACGTGATCGTGCAGGTCGCCGCCGACGACCGCCGCACGCCGGGCGCGCTCGACGACATCTACGTTCGCGGCCGCGACGACGCGATGATCCAGCTGTCGAACCTCGTGCGCGTGCAGGAGACCGTCGCCCCGAAGGAGCTGAACCGCTTCAACCAGTTCCGCTCGGCGACGATCACCGCGAACGTCGCGCCCGGCTCGTCCCTCGGCGAAGGGCTCGCCTTCCTCGAGCAGGCCGTCGAGCGCGTGCTGCCGCCCACGGTGCGCTACGACTACGCCGGGCAATCGCGCGAGTTCAAGGAAGCCGAAGCGAGCCTGCTGTTCGTCTTCGTGCTGGCGCTCGTCTTCATCTACCTGGTGCTCGCCGCGCAGTTCGAAAGCTTCGCAGACCCGCTGGTCATCCTGCTGACGGTGCCGCTGTCGATGGCGGGCGCGCTGATCGCGCTGCACGGCAGCGGCGGCACGCTGAACATCTACAGCCAGATCGGCCTGGTGACGCTGATCGGGCTGATCAGCAAGCACGGCATCCTGATCGTGCAGTTCGCCAACCGCCTGCAGGACGAAGGGCGCACGCTGCACGACGCGATCGTCGAGGCCGCGGTCCTGCGCCTGCGACCGATCCTGATGACCACCGGCGCGATGATCGCCGGCGCGGTGCCGCTGGCGATCGCCGGCGGCGCCGGCGCCGAGGCGCGGCAGGAGATCGGCTGGGTGATCGTCGGCGGAATGAGCTTCGGCACGCTGCTGACGCTGTTCGTCGTGCCGACTGCGTACACGTTCCTGTCGCGCAATCGCGCTCGATCGGCACTTTCGGAACGCCCCGTATAGGGTTTGACCCCGCCCCGCGCGCGAAAACGCGAGAATGACCCGCGAGAACCGCAACGATGGAGGCCCCCCGGGATGTACGCCGCATTTCGAATCGCCGCATACGTCGTCATCCTGCTGATGGCGAGCGCGATGGTGTACGCATGGGCCATCTCGCTGGTCAACTGGCCGGGCATCGGTGTCTGAGGGACGCGGACGATGACGAAACGCCAGGCACGGGTCTTCGCGATCTGGTCGACCGCGCTGTCGGTACTGATCTTCCTCGGACTCACCGTCGACAGTCACCGGCAGTTCCCCGGGCTGACCAACCAGGAGAACCTCACCCCTGAAGTCGTCCAGGGCCAGGACGTCTGGCACAGGTACAACTGCATCAACTGCCACACGCTCTTCGGCGAGGGCGCGTACTACGCGCCCGACCTCACGAAGATCGCGCAGATGCGCGGCGCGCCGTACCTGAAGGCGTACATGCGCGATCCGTCGAAGTTCTACGACGAGCAGCGGCACCGGCGGCTGATGCCCACGCAGGACCTCTCCGACGACCAGATCGATCACCTGATCGCCTTCCTCACCTGGGTCAGCAACATCGACAACCAGGGCTGGCCGCCGCGGCCGATCCTCGTCGCGGGCGCGACGATTCCCGGCACCGACATGGCGATCGAGTCGCTGGCGGGCGACGGGACGAAGCCCGAGACGGATACGACGCCGCCCGGCGCGCGGCCGACGACGGGCGGCGAGAACCCGGCCGCGCTCGGCGAGCGGCTGTTCCGGACGGTAGCGCCCGCGTGCAACGCGTGCCACTCGATCGCGCCCGGCGTGAACATGGCGGGACCGACGCTCGCCGGCGCCGGCACGCGCGCCGAAGCGCGTATCGCGGCGCCCGGATACGAGGGTTCGGCCAAGGACGCGGCGAGCTACCTGCGCGAGTCGATCGTCGACCCGAGCCGGTTCCTCGTGCCGGGCGACATGTACTCGGCCGACGGCACCTCGTTCATGCCCAACACCTACGCCAAGGACCTCACGCCCGAGCAGATCGACCAGATCGTCGAATACCTGCTCACCTTGCGCTGACACGACGCGGCGGTCCCGGCTCCTGCCGAGTTCCGACGCGAGGAGAGATCTCAGGATGCGCTACCGCTCCCAGTCCGTCGCCTACTGGTATTTCGCCGTTGCGCTGCTGCTGTTCGGCCTGCAGGTCGTCTTCGGCCTGCTGTCGGCGACGAAGTACCTCGGCCCCGATCCGCTGCTGTACGTCCTGCCCTTCGACGTCACGAAGACGATCCACACGAACCTGCTGATCGTCTGGGTGCTCACCGGCTTCATGGGCGCGACGTACTGGCTCGTTCCCGAGGAGTCGCGTACGGAGCTGCACAGCGTGAAGCTCGCGTACGTGCAGCTCGTCCTGTGGACGCTGATGGGCGTCACCGCCGTCGTCGGCTATCTGTTCCGCTACGGCACCGGCAACAAGATGCTCGAGCAGCCGCTGCCGCACAAGATCGTCATCCTCGTCGTGATGCTGATGCTCCTCTACAACGTGGGGATGACGATCCGCAAGGCGGGCCGCTTCACGACCACCGAAGGCGTGCTGCTGCTCGGCCTCGCCAGCTCCGCCGTGCTGTACCTGCCGGCATTGCTGCACTTCGAGAACTACACGGTGTCGATCTTCTATCGCTGGTGGACGATCCACCTGTGGGTCGAGGGCGTGTGGATGATGATCATGGGCAGCTTCCTCGCGTACCTGCTGATCCGGCTCTCCGGCGCCGATCGCGAGGTGATGGAGAAGTGGCTGTACGTGATCGTCGGCCTCGTCTTCATCGCCGGCGTGCTCGGCACCGCGCACCACTATTACTGGACGGGCGTGCCGTACTACTGGCTGCCGATCGGCGGCTTCTTCAGCGCGCTCGAACCGCTGGCGCTCGTCGGCATGGCGATGTACGCCTACGGCGCGATGCGCCGCTCGGGGCTCGCGCACCCGAACGTGCTGGCATTGCACTGGACGCTCGGCGCCACCGTGTTCGCGTTGTTCGGCGCCGGCCTGCTGGGCCTAGCGCACACGTGGCCCGGCATCAACAAATGGACGCACGGCACGTTGATCACCGCGATGCACGCGCATTCGGCGTTCTACGGTGCCTACGCGATGATCGTGCTCGCGATGATCCGCTACGCGTTGCCGGAGTTCACCGCCGAGCGCCGCGAGCAGGGCGACACGATCGGCTACCTCGCGTTCTGGCTGCAGATGGGCGGCATGTTCGGCATGACGATCTCCTTCGCCACCGCCGGCATCGCACAGGTCTACCTGGAGCGCATCCTGGGCCTCGGCTACCTCGACACGCAACTGAAGATCCAGGTCCACTTCATCATGCTGATCTCCAGCGCGTCGATCTTCGCGACCGGCGTCGGCCTGTACATCTACGACTTCTTCCGGCGAGCACCGCTGTTCCGGGCCGTCGACGACGTCGACCTGGAGCCGCACCGGTCCCCCGCTGCGGTCGACGCGTCGCCGACGGTCGCTCGCTCGGGCATCTGAGCGCGGGGCGCTGCGCCATGCACCCGGGAGTCGACGCTTCGAGGCAGGCCGCCCCGACCGGCGAGGCGCCCTACTACGTGCCCTCGGGCGACGAGATCGCGATCTTCGAGCGCTGCCACGCCGGCGATCTCGCGGTGATGCTCAAGGGGCCGACCGGCTGCGGCAAGACGCGCTTCGTCGAATACATGGCCTGGCGGCTGCAGCGACCGCTCGTCACGATCGCCTGCCACGACGACCTCACCGCCAGCGACCTCGTCGGCCGCTTCCTGATCCGCCACGACGGCACGGCTTGGCAGGACGGTCCGCTGACGCGGGCGGTGCGCGAAGGCGCGATCTGCTATCTCGACGAGGTCGTCGAGGCCCGGCAGGACACCATCGTCGTGCTGCACCCGCTCAGCGATCATCGACGCATGCTGCCGATCGACCGAACCGGCGAGACGATCGACGCGACGCCCGGCTTCCAGCTCGTCATCTCGTACAACCCGGGATACCAGCGCATGCTCAAGGACCTGAAGCCGAGCACGCGCCAGCGTTTCGTCGCGCTCGAGCTCGATTTCCCGCCGCCGGAGCGCGAGGCCGCGATCGTCGCGCACGAGAGCGGAATCGACGAAGGACTCGCGCGCACGCTCGTCGCGCTCGGCACGCGGCTGCGCGGGCTGCACGACCGCGGGCTCGCCGAAGTGCCCAGCACGCGCCTGCTGATCGCCGCCGCCCGGCTCGTCGCCGGCGGCATCGACCTGCGGGCGGCCTGCCGTGCCGCCATCGTCGCACCGCTTTCCGACGACGCCGCGCTCGCCGCAGCCATGCGCGACCTGGTCGACGCCACCTTCGCGTGAGGCCGCGGAAGCTCGGTGGCCGAGCCCGAGGAGCTGATCAGCGACGTCGCGCGGCACGCAAGCGTCTACGCGCGCGACCTGTGGAAACGCCGGCGCGCGCAGCGCGATCCGGCGCGACCGCTCGGTCTCGCCGACGTCGCGCAGCGCCTCGACCTGCTGTTGTCGGCGGTGTTCGGCCGCGGATTCCCGCTGCGCGTCGCGCAAGCCGCGCCTCCGGCCACGCTGCTGACCCGACTCTTCCACCGGGCATGGTTGCCGCGATCCACCCATGCCGTTCCGGCCACCGACGGCATCTCGATCTGGCTTCCGGCCACGCTCGAACCGGCGGACGAAGCGCAGGCGATCGAGCTGTACCGCGCGATGGCGCTGCAGCAGGCGATGCGCGCGCAGCGCGGCAGCGCCGCGACGGCGCAGCGGGCGGCGACGCCGCTGGTGCGCGACCTCTACCTGCTTCTCGAGGCATACGCCGCCGACCGCGCGCTCGTCGAAGCGCTGCCTGGCGTCGCCGGCGCGATCGAAGCGCTGCGTCGCCGCGCCGTGTCCCGGCGTCCGGCACTGCACGCGTTCGCGCCGACGCGGCGCCCGCTCGAGCGTCTCGCGCAGCAGGTGCTCGCCTGCGCGGTGCACGAGCGCCTGCCGGATCTCGCGCGCTGCGACGAGCCGGAACAGTCGCTGCGCGAAGCGGAACGACTGTGCGCGCGGATCGCTGACGACCCCCGCTCGGCGCGCGCGTGGGGGCCGACGCCGCTGCTGCGCGACGAATGGATCGGCGACCTGCATCCGGCGCGCGACGAGGCCGCCCTCCTGCCCGCCGGAGCTGCGTCCCCGCCGCCCGACGAGCAGAGGCCGGCGCGCAGCGCCCGCCTGCGCCGCCGGCCCGAGGAGCGCGCCGCGCGCGAAGGCGAGGACGAGCGCCGCGATCCGGGCGTGTGGATGGTGCAGCTCGACACGCCGCACGAGCACGCGGAGGATCCCTTCGGCCTGCAGCGCCCGGTCGACCGCGACGAGGAGACGAGCGCGGACGAATTCGCCGACTCGGTCTCGGACCTGGCGAACGCGCGGCTGGTGACGGTGCCCGGGCAGCCGAAGGAGGTGCTGCTGTCGGACGACCCGCCGTCGGCACGCGCGAAGCGCGCGGGCGGGGAGAACGTCGCAAGCGGAGCGATCGCGTACCCGGAGTGGGACTATCGCATCGGAGCCTATCGCACGCCCGGCGCGCAGGTGCACTGCCTCGCAGCGGAGCTCGGGCCGCTGCAGTGGGTCGAGCGCACGCTCGCGCTGCATCGACCGCTGCTGGACGCGATCCGTCGCCGCTTCGAGATGCTGCGCGCACGGCGCACGCATCTGCGCCGCCGCCTCGACGGCGAGGACATCGACGTCGATGCGTGCGTGCAGGCATTGTCCGACTTCCGCGCCGGGCTTCCGCTCGTGCAGTCGCTGTACCAGAGCCTTCGTCCGGCGCGACGCGACCTCGCGATCCTGCTCCTCGTCGACGTCAGCGGTTCGACCGACGCATGGGTCTCGACGCATCGCCGCGTGATCGACGTCGAACGCGAAGCCGTGCTGCTCGTCTGCATCGCGCTCGACGGCATGGGCGACCGCTACTCGGTGCAGGCGTTCTCCGGCGAGGGGCCCACGGGCGTGGTCGTGCGCGCGATCAAGGGATTCGACGAACGCTACGACACCCGGATCGGACAGCGCATCGCCGCGCTCGAGCCCGAGCACTACACGCGCGCCGGCGCGGCGCTGCGCCACGCGACTGCGCTGCTGATGCGCGAGCCGGCGGCGCATCGGCTGCTGCTGCTGCTGTCCGACGGAAAGCCGAACGACGTCGACCGCTACGAGGGGCGCTACGGCGTCGAGGACATGCGCCAGGCCGTCGTCGAAGCGAAGGCGCAGGGCGTCTTTCCGTTCTGCCTGACGATCGACCGGCACGCGGCCGCGTACCTGCCGTCGATCTTCGGCAACGGGCACTACGCACTGCTGGCGCGCCCCGAAGCATTGCCGGCCGCACTCGTCGGATGGATGCGAAGGCTCGCGACGCAGTGACCCGCGCATTCCGGTCGCTTCGAGTACATTTGAAACGATGAGATTTCGCACCCGCATCCACAGCCTCGGCTCGATCGTGTCGTTCGTCGCCTGCGTCGCCCTGGCCCCGGTTCCGGCCGCCGCCGCGAACGAACTGCCGCAGTCGCGCAGCGTTCCCGGCGGCGTCGCACTGATCGACCTCGGCCCGTCGGCACGACCGCCCAGCGTGCGCTTCGGTACGGAACCGGTGCTGGTCGTCGGCGACAGCGAGCGGTGGACCGCCGTGGTCGGATTGCCGCTGAAGACCGATCCCGGCACCGCTCGGCTGGTCGTGCAGCGCGAGGGGGCCGCGGACGGGCACGTGTCGTTCACGATCGAGACGGCACGCTACGCCGAACAGCACCTGAAGGTGCCCAGGGGCAAGGTCGACCTCTCGAAGGAAGACCTCGAACGCTACGAGCGCGAGCGCGTCCATCTCGCCCGCGTGGCCGCGACGCGCAGCGCCGGAACGCCGCAATCGCTGCAGTTCGTCCTGCCCACGGCCGGACCGCGCTCGAGTTCCTTCGGCCTGCGCCGCTTCTTCAACGGCCAGCCGCGCAATCCGCACAGCGGCATGGACATCGCCGCGCCCGAGGGGACGCCGGTGGTCGCGGCAGCGCCCGGCCGCGTCATCGACACCGGCGACTACTTCTTCAACGGAAACACGGTCTGGATCGACCACGGCAGCGGACTGCTGACGATGTACTGCCACCTGAGCGCGATCGGCGTGAAGACCGGCGACGTCGTGCAGGCGGGCGACGTCATCGGCGCGGTCGGCGCCACCGGCCGCGTGACCGGCGCGCACCTGCACTGGTCGGTCAGCCTGAATCGCGCGATGGTCGATCCGGCGCTGTTCCTGGACGCCGCGCAGTAGGAACCGCGACAGCGGCGGTCGCAACATGAAATGGGCGCTGAAGATCTTTCCGATCGGCCACTCGCTGATCTGCGCGCTGTTCGTCGCCGCCGCGTTCGCGCTGCTGGCCTTCGCCGTCTGGGAGCTGTGGACGGCCCTGTTCGCCTGGGGCGAGCGCGACGTCGACAGTCGCGTCAACGGCATCCTGCACGGCATCTCGGTGCTGACGATCTCGCTCGCGTCCTTCGAACTCGGGCAGACGATCTACGAGGAACAGGTCCTGCGCGAGACGCACATCAGCGCGCCGACCCGCGTGCGCCGGTTCCTGTCGCGCTTCCTGGTCGTGCTCGTCGTCGCGCTGTCGATCGAGACGCTCGTCTCGGTGTTCCGCTTCAGCCGCGAGGATCCCTCGCAATTGCCTTACGCCGCATGGGTCGGACTGACGGCTGCCGCGCTGCTCGCCGCATGGGGCGTCTTCGTGCACCTGAACCAGGGCGCCGAATTGCTCGAGCCGGAGGCAATGGAGTCGGCCAAGCAGGAGGACCGTGAAGTCGACCGCACGAGCGATCCCGCAGGGAGCCGGCGCGAGTCCCCCTGACGGGCGCGTGCAGGAACCCGCGATGCACGCACGCAGGCTCCGGCGCGGGTGCACGCCTGCCCTTCGGCGCGCGGCGTCGCTCGTTGCGCTTCTCGCCGGCGCCTTGGCGGCGCACGCCGCCCCGTCGCACGAGGTGCCCGACACGATGGCGCAGCGTCTGCAGGCCTGCGTCGTCTGCCACGGGGAAGAGGGTCGCGCCACGCCCGACGGCTATCTTCCGCGCATCGCGGGCAAGCCGGCGGGCTACCTGTACGAACAGCTGCGCAACTTCCGCGAAGCTCGCCGCAGGAATGCGGTGATGAGCCGCCTGCTCGCCAACCTGTCGGACGCGTACCTGCACGAGATCGCCGGGCACTTCGCGTCGCTCGACCTGCCCTATCCGCCGCCGCAGCCGAGCGCCGCCGCGCCGGCCGGGCTCGCGCACGGCGAGGCGCTCGTGCGGCAGGGCGACGCTTCGCGCGAGCTGCCGGCCTGCGATGCCTGCCACGGCGAATCGCTGACCGGCGTGCGGCCGAACGTCCCCGGGCTGCTCGGGCTTTCCCGCGACTACCTCGCCGCACAGATGGGTGCGTGGAAGAACGGACTGCGTCACGCGAACGCGCCCGACTGCATGGCGACGATCGCCGATCGCCTGGTTCCGGCCGACGTCAATGCGATCGCGAACTGGCTGGCGTCGCGTCCGGTTCCGGCCGACCCGAGGCCGGCCGACGCGCTCCCCGCCGAGCCGCCGATGCAGTGCGGAAGCATCGGCGTGCAGCGCTCGCCGACGGTCGCGCGCGCCGCGGAGGACGAGACGACGACCGCGGCGACGGAACCGCAAGCGGCGCCCGGCGCCCCCCGCACCACGATCGAACGCGGCGCCTATCTCGCGCGCGTGGGCAACTGCCGGGGTTGCCACACCGAAGTCGGCGGCGCCCCGTTCGCCGGCGGCCGCGCGATCGAGACGCCCTTCGGCATCGTGTACGGATCGAACCTCACGCCCGATGCCGGGACGGGCATCGGCGACTGGTCGCCCGACGACTTCCGCAACGCGATGCACGAGGGCCGCGCGAAGGACGGACGCCTGCTCTACCCCGCATTCCCCTATCCGTATTTCACGCGGGTGACCCGCGAGGATTCGGATGCGATCTACGCGTACCTGCGCAGCCTGCCCGCCGTGCGCAAGCCCAACCGGCCGCATGCGCTGCGCTTCCCGTTCAACCGCCAACCGTCGCTCGCCGTCTGGCGCGCGCTGTCCTTCGAAGCCGAGCCTTTCATCGTCGACGCGCGGCGCTCGGCCGAATGGAACCGGGGCGCGTACCTGGTGCGCGGGCTGGGTCACTGCGGCGCGTGCCACTCGCCGCGCGACTTCCTCGGCGCCGCGGTGTCGTCGGCCGAGCTCGCCGGCGCCGCGCTGCCGGCCGGCGAGTGGTATGCGCCCTCGCTCACCGACCCCGCCCAGGCCGGCGTCGCGCACTGGAGCGTCGACGAGATCGTCGCGCTGCTCGGCAGCGGCCGCAGCGCCCACGCGAGCACGCTCGGGCCGATGGCAGGAGTCGTCTTCGACAGCCTGCAGTTCGTCTCCGACGCCGACCTGCGCGCGATGGCGGTCTTCCTGCAATCGCTGCCGCAGGAAGACGGCGCAGCCCGCGAGGCCGCCGCCGCAGCGCCCGACCCGGCGACGATGCAGCGCGGCCGCGCGCTGTACGACGATCGTTGCGCCGACTGCCACGGCGACGAGGGACAGGGCGCGACGGGCGCGGTGCCCGCACTCGCGGGCAACCGCGCGGTCACGACGAGCTCGCCGACGAACCTGATCCGCATCGTGCTCGACGGCGGATTCCCGCCGGCCACCGCGGGCAACCCGCGCCCTTACGGGATGCCGCCCTTCGCGCAGTCGCTCGGCGACGAGGAGATCGCCGCCCTGGCCACGTACCTGCGCAACGCCTGGGGCAATCGCGCGGCCGCGGTGACCGCGATCGACGTCCTGCGGCATCGCTGAGGCGCGAGGGCGGTGCCGGCATAATCACCGCATCGCAACATGCGACGCGTGCGCAGGAATCACTCGTGAACCAGAGAATCAGGCTCGGCATCGCCGGCTACGGAAACCTCGGCCGCGGCGTCGAGGCGGCGATCGCACGGAACCCCGACACCGAGCTCGTCGCCATCTTCACGCGCCGCGATCCCGCCTCGGTGCGTCCGCTCGGCACGGCGGTCGCCGTGCTCCCGCTCGACGACGTCGACGCCTTCGCCGATCGCATCGACGTGCTCGTTCTCTGCGGCGGCTCGAAGTCGGACCTGCCCGAGCAGGGTCCCGCGCTCGCCGCCCGCTTCAACACCGTGGACAGCTTCGACACCCACGCGCGCATCCCGCAGTACTTCGACGCGGTCGACGCGGCGGCGCGTTCCGGCGGCAAGACGGCGATCATCGCGGTCGGCTGGGATCCGGGCCTGTTCTCGATCGCACGGCTGTACGGCGAATCGGTGCTCGCACAGGGGTCGACCTACACCTTCTGGGGCCGGGGCCTCAGCCAGGGCCACTCGGATGCGATCCGTCGGGTACCCGGCGTGCGCACCGGCGTGCAGTACACGGTGCCGGTCCCGCAGGCGATCGAACGGGTGCGCCGCGGCGAGAACCCCGCGCTGTCGACCCGCGAGAAGCACACCCGCGAATGCTGGGTGGTGCTCGACGACGGCGCCGACGCAGGCGCCGTCGAGCGAGCGATCCGCACGATGCCCGACTACTTCGCCGACTACGACACGACCGTGCACTTCATCGACGAGGAGACGCTGCGTCGCGATCACTCCGAGATGCCGCACGGCGGCTTCGTGATCCGCACCGGCACCACGGGCCGCGACACCGCGCAGGCGGTCGAATTCTCGCTGCGGCTCGGCAGCAACCCGGAGTTCACCGCGAGCGTGCTCGTCGCCTATGCGCGCGCCGCGGCGCGGCTCGCGCACCGCGGAGAACGCGGCGCGCGGACGGTGTTCGACATCGCCCCCGGACTGCTGTCACCGAAAAGCGAGGCCGAGCTGCGCGCCGAGCTGCTGTGAACCGGGAGCCGGTCTTGCACGCCCGCCCTGCATGGCGATGAACCGCGAATACGCCGCGCACGCGCCCTCGCGCGAGGAAGTCGACGCGCTCCCCGGTGCGACGCTCGTCGAGTTCGGCACCCCGTGGTGCGGCTTCTGCCGGCGCACGCAGCCGATGCTCGAGCGTGCGCTGGCGAACCGACCCGAGGTCCGCCACCTGAAGATCGAGGACGGCCCGGGACGGCGACTCGGCCGCTCCTTCGGCGTGAAGCTGTGGCCGACGCTCGTCTTCCTTCGCGACGGGCGCGAGATCGCGCGGCTCGTGCGGCCGAACGACCCCGCGGAGATCGTCGAAGCGCTCGAGGAGCAGCAGCTTCCCGGCTGAGGCGCGCGGTGGCCGCCCGCGTCGCCCGCCGACGCAACGCTTCAATCGGCGGAGCGGGTGATCTCGATCAGCGCGTTCAACGCGTCGGTCAGGGTGAAGATGCCGAGGAAGCTGCCGTCGGCCTCGTGGACGAGCACGCTGCCGATCTTGCGGTCGGACATCGTGAACGCGACCTCGTCGAGCGGCGTCTCGGCCTTCACCGACACCGGATCGGTCGCCATGATGTCGCCGGCGAGCACCTGGAAGCGGTGCGCGGCACCCAGTCCCTGGGCGATGCGCAGGTCGCGGTCGCTCACCAGCCCGACGACCTTGCCATCGCGCACGATCGGCAGGTGGCGGACGCTGTACGTGGTCATCATTGCGCGCAGCTCGTCGACCGACGTGTCCTCGGTGGCCGTGACCGGATTGGGGGTAGTGAACTCCTCGACCGGCGTTCTCGATTTCATTGCGCTCTCCCGATGACGAGTCGTTGCCGGCGAACCAGGGGATCGTGTCGCCGGACCCGTGCCGATTATCGCCCCGCGGACGGCGGGAACGGGGATTGCCCCGCACGTCGATGACGACCGCCGACGCCCCCTGCGCGGGACCGCCGCTGCCCCGCTTCGCGCAGATCGAACCGATCGGCCGCTGCAATCTCGCCTGCCGGATGTGCACGGTCAACGAACGCGTCGACGCGGTCGGCGAAATGTCCCTCGAGGCTTTCCGCTCGCTGCTCGACCAGATGCCGGGGCTGCAGGCGCTGCACCTGCAGGGGCTCGGCGAACCGATGCTGCATCCGGCGTTCTTCGAGATGGTCGAGCTCGCCGCAGCGCGCGGCATCCGCGTGTCGGCGAACACGAACCTCACCCTGCTCACGGCCGCGCGCGCCCGGCGCTGCGTGAGCGGGGGACTCGCTTCGCTGTCGGTGTCGATCGACGCAGCGACGCGCGAGGTCTACGAGGCGATCCGGCGCAAGGCCTCGTTCGACAAGGTCGTGCGCAACCTCGCGCGGCTGATGGATGCGCGCGAAGAAGCGCGAAGCGGGCTCGAAGTGCGCGGCGTGATGGTGCTGATGCGCGGCAACCTCGACGAACTGCCGGCGCTCGTGGAACTGCTGCACGCGCACGGCGTTCCCGAACTGCTCGTGCAACGCCTCTCCAGCGATCTCGAGCAGCCGCAGCTCGCCGGACGCTACATCCCGATCCGCGAGTACGTTCGTGATGCGCAGTTGCGCGCGGGCGAGCTCGATCACGCGCGGGCGGTGTTCGACCGCGCGCGCGCGCTCGCCGCGGCCCTCGGCCTGCGACTGCACCTGCCGCGCCTGGAGCGAGCGACGGCGCCGACGCACGACGAGACGCCGCGCTGCAACTGGCCGTCGGAGGGGATCTACGTGACCGCAGCGGGAGAACTGCTGCCGTGCTGCATGGTCGCTACCGCCGATCGCGCGAGCTTCGGCAACGTCTTCGACGACCCGGCCGGGCTGCGCGGGCGATGGCATGGCGACGAAGCGAACGCCTTTCGAGCCGCGCTCGCAAGCGAGTCGCCGCCCGAGGTCTGTCGCGGCTGCGCGCTCTACCGGGGGACATTCTGATCGGCGCGCGGCGCAGGCGCTTCGTCGTCGCCCAGGCGCGCATGCCAGTCCTCGATCCGGCTGGTCGCCACGCGGCGCTCGAACAGTCGCTGCCACGACGGCACGAGCGGCAGGCCGGCCGCCAGCACCTGCTCGCCGTCTTCCGGCCGGCCGCGATACAGGAGGTCGAGCAGGCGAGCGAGCGTCCAGTCGGGAAAGGGCCGCTCGAGGAGCTCGAACGCATCGCCGGCCCTGACCTCGCCCGCACGCAGCACCCGGCAGTACCAGCCGGTGCGGCCGAGATCCTGCACGCGCCGCGCCATGTCGCGGATGCCGAAGCGATGGTTCAGCTTCCAGCAGGGTTGCCGCGCCTGCGAAACCTGCAGGACGGCCGATCCGACGCGCAGCTCGTCGCCCAGGCACAGGTCGCGCTCCAGCACGCCCGAGGTGGAGAGGTTCTCGCCGAAGGCACCGGGCCCGGCAAGCACCGGCAACGGGCCGAGCTCGTCGGTCCAGGCCCGGTAGTGCTCGTAGGCATAGACGTGCACCGCCTTGTCGGGGCCTCCATGCACGCGACGATCGCCCTGCTCGTCGCTGTCGAAGCCCTCCGTTTCGACGCGGACGGGCCCCTCGCGCACCTGCTTGTCGATCGCGCTCGCGACGCCGGGGCGGGCGAAGGGAAGCGCCCGCCCCGTCAGGACGTACCGGACGACCCCGAGCGTCACGTGGGCACGCTCACAGCGAAGGGTGTCGTCCGGCCCACGGCTCGGCAGCCTCGAATCCGCTGGCGATGCGGAAGACGGAGAGGTCGTCGTACGGGCGACCGACGATCTGCATCCCGGTCGGGACGCCGGTCGACGCCACGCCGGAGGGCACCGACATCACCGGGCACTGGCTGAGGATGTTGAAGGGATAGGTCAGCGCCCACTGCAGGTACGCGTCGACCGGCTTGCCGTCGATGCGGAAGCTCGGGTCGTCGTTCGCGTGCTCGGCGCCGATCGCGGGAACCGCGAGCGTCGGGCAGACGAGCACGTCGTATTGCGAGAGCACCGCCGACAGCGCCTTCCACATGCGGGTGCGGACGAGCTCGGTCTTCTTGACGCGAACGGCACTGTGTCCCTGCCCGCGCTGGATCAGCGCGCGCACGAACGGGTCCATCTTGTACTGCCAGCGCGTCATGTGCTGCTCGGCGACGGTGGCGAACAAGCCCTCCCAGTGCGTCACCCACGCATCGTAGGCCTCGTCGTCCCATTCGAGATCGACGCGATCGACCTTGCAGCCGATCGACTCGAGACGCTTCACGGCGGCGGCCGTGTTCTCCGCGACCTCGGGATCGATCTCGAAGTAGCCGAGGTTCGGCGAATACGCGACGCGCATCCCTTTCGGGTCGGCGACCTTCTCCGGAATCTCGATCCTGCCCGGCAGCGAAGTGATGTCCATCGGGTGCTGCCCGTTCGTGAGGTTCAGCGCGAGCGCCGAATCACGTACCGTGCGCGTGATCGTGCCGACGTGGAGGATCTGCTCGAAGTGCGTCTCGAGCAGGCACCCCGGGTTGCGCCCGTACGGAGGCTTGTAGCCGACCAGCCCGTTCGCCGAAGCCGGCATCCGGATCGAGCCGCCGCCGTCGTCTCCGGTGGCGATCGTCGCCATGCCCGTCGCCACCGCGACCGCCGATCCCCCCGACGAGCCGCAGCTGCTGTACTCCGGGTTCCACGGGTTGCGGGTGACGCCGTAGAGCGGGCTGTGGCAATGGCCGGCGTGCGCGAACTCGGGCGTCGTGGTGCGAATGTGCACGATGGCGCCGGCGTCGAGGAGACGCTGGATCGCCGGCAGCGTGTAGTCGGCCGGCGTGTTCTCGAAGATCTTCGAGCCCCAGCTCGTGCGCATGCCTTCGATCGGATGCAGCTCCTTCGCGGCGAGCGGCACCCCGTCGAGCGGCTTGGCCTTGCCCTGCGCGTAGCGCTGCTCCGCTTCGGCGGCCTGCGCCAGTGCGCGTTCGTAGAAGCGGTTGGTGATCGCATTGAGCTTCGGATTGACCTTCTCGCAGCGGTCGATCACGGCACGCATCAGCTCGACCGGCGACAAGCTGCGCTCGCGGAAGCGGCGCGTCGCCTCCTCGACGCTCAGGTAGCACAGGGCGTCGGTCTCGACGTCTTTCGATCGAACCTCTTTGGCGACAGTACTCATATCGGTGGACTCCATTGGAGGTGGAAAGACGCCGCGCTCAGGCGGCGCCGAGGAATTCGCGCTGCAACGCGGTGTCGTCCGACAGCTCGCCGGACGCGAGCTGGCGCGAGATGCGACCGACGTCCATCATGTAGGCGCGATCGGCCAGGGAAGCGGCGAAGTCGAGGTTCTGCTCGACCAGCAGGACGGACAGGCCGCGTGCCTGCTTGAAGCGCAGCAGCGTCTCCGAGATCTCGTCGAGGATCGACGGCTGGATGCCCTCGGAAGGTTCGTCGAGCAGCAGCAGTCGCGGCTGGATGACCAGCGCACGCGCGAGCGCGAGCTGCTGCTGCTGGCCGCCGCTGAGGCTGCCGCCCGCGTCGCCCAGCTTGCGCTGCAGCGCGGGAAATTCGCTCAGCGTCTCCTCGATGCGTTCGAAGGCCTGCTTCGTCGCATAGAGCCCGACCAGCAGGTTCTCCTTCACCGTGAGCTGCGGAAAGATGCCGCGACCCTGCGGCACGTAGCCGATTCCCGCACGAGCCCGCAGGTGCGCGGGTACGGACGTCACGTCGCGCCCGTCGAAGCGCACCGTTCCGCGCTGCGCGGGCAGCGAGCCGGCGAGCGTGCGCATCAGCGTCGTCTTGCCGACGCCGTTGGGCCCGAGCACGGCGACGATCTCGCCGTCGCCCACGTGCAGGTCGACGCCCTGCAGGATCGCGATCGAGCCGTAGCCCGACCACAGCTTGTCAACGTCGAGCGACATCGCGCCTCCCCAGGTAGATGCTGATCACTTCGGGATCGCTGCTGATCTCGTCGAAGGAACCGACGCGGAACACCTTGCCGCGGTCGAGCATCGCGACCGGGGCGTCGAGCGCACGGATGAAGCCCATGTCGTGCTCGACGACGACGACCGTATGGTCGACGCCGAGCTGGCGGATCAGCTTCACGGTCTGCACGCGTTCCTCCTGCGTCATCCCGGCGGCCGGCTCGTCGAGCAGGATCACCGACGGGTTCTGCAGCAGCACCATGCAGATCTCCAGCCACTGCTGCTCGCCGTGCGAGAGCGTCGAGACGACCGCGTCGGGCTTGCGGGCGAGCCCGAGGCTCTCGAGCACGCGCGCTGCGTGCCGCGATGCGCCGCCCCGGAAGCCGGCGGCCAGCGCGAGGTTCTCGCGCACGGTCAGCCCCTGGAAGACGCTGGGCACCTGCAGCTTGATCCCCAGGCCGCGGCGCGCGCGCTCGAAGCTCGGAAGATCGGTGACGGTCGTACCGTTCAGCTCGACGCGGCCCTCCTTGATGTCGTGCCGGCCGGTCAGCACGCCGAAGAAGGTGCTCTTGCCGGCGCCGTTCGGGCCGATGACCGCGTGGATCCCCGGTCCGTCGAAGGCGAGCGAGACGCCCTCGAGCACGCGCAGTCCGCCGAACTGCTTCTTCACCTCGAAGGCCGCGAGCCTTCCCGCTTCGTGCGCGGCTTCCCCCGCGGCGGCCGGCGCCTGCGTCGCCGCCGGCGCGAGCAGCGGCTCGGAGAACTCCGACGACGGCGCGAACGCTGCCGATTCCCCGAAGACGCGATTGCGCACCGCGGCCCCGAGCCGCGCGATGCCGGGCCACAGGCCGTTGGGGAACACGAGCACCACGGCGACCAGCAGCACGCCCAGGATCAGCGGCGTCTGCTGTTCGACGACGAGGTTCGCGGAGTCGGAGATCCATTGCACGACGACGACGCCGAGGAACGCACCGGCGAGGGTGCCGCGGCCGCCGACCATCACCCAGATCACGACGAGTGCCGCCTGGTTCAGGCTGAACACGACCGGGTTGATGAACATGCCCCATGCCGCGAACAGCGCACCGCCCACGCCCGCGATCGCGCCGGCGATCACGAAGACCGCGAGCTTGTAGAGGCGCACGTCGTAGCCGAGCAGTTCCATGCGCGACTCGTTCTCGCGCAGCCCGCCGAGGATCTGCCCGAAGCGGCTCGACACGAGCGCCCGCACGCCGATGTAGATCAGCCCGGACAGGCAGATCGCGAAGACGAGCAGCGACGCGGTGCCCATCTCGGCGTTGTCCTCGGCGAAGGGAATGCCGAGTGCGATCGACGGGACGGACGGCATGCCGTTGAAGCCGCCGAGCAGCGCCTCGCCGATCCGGTACTCCGGGCCCGCGGTGCTCTGCATGACCGTATAGAGCACCAGCGTCACCGCGAGCGTGACGATCGCGAGGTACACGTCGCCGACACGGCCGTAGAACATCACGTAGCCGAGGATGGCGGCGAAGAGCGCGGCAACGAGCGCGGCGACGATCAGCGCGCTTCCCGTCTCGAAGGTGACGGGAAACCAGTTGAGCGCGGCGACGGCGTAGGCGTATCCGCCGAGGCCGAAGAGCGCGTTCTGGCCGAAGCTGAAGATGCCCGCCTTGCCCCAGACGAGGTCGAGGCTCAGCGCGGCGATGCCGAAGGACAGCCAGAGCACCCACTTCAGCTGCGTTCCGGTCGACAGGTGCGGCACGACGAGGATCGCCGCGAGCATCACGATCGGCGGCCATACCAGGCCGTAGCGCGACGCGCGCGCGAGCCAGGCCGACTTCGGCTTCGCGGCCGCGTCGCGGGCAGTCCCGAGCGTGCCGCAGGACGGCGCCTGGAGCTGGATGTTCGTCTTCACGAGCATCTCCTTCAGAACTGCCGCCGCAACGACCCGGACAGGCCGTTGGGCAGGAAGCGGATCAGCACCATCGCGGTGAGGAACAGCGCGGTGATGCCCCAGAGCGTCGTGAACACCTGCGACACGATGTTCGCGATCGTGCCGAGCAGCGCGGAGGCCGCGACGGTGCCGACGAGGAAGGCCGGTCCGCCGGTGACGACGGTCATGAAGGCCTGCGCGACGTAGTTCTGGCCCAGGCTCGGACTGACGGCGACGATCGGTGCGAGCAGCCCCCCGCTGAGTCCGGCGAGCGCGCAGCCGAGCGCGAAGGTCGCGATGTTCACGCGCCGCGAGTAGACGCCGAGCGCGCTGGCCATCTCGGCGTTCTGCGCGGTGGCACGCGCGAGCAGCCCGTAGCGCGTCCGCTTGAACACCAGGTACAGCAGGCCGATCATCGCCAGCGCCGCCAGCGGCAGGAAGATCGACGAGTACACGGAGACCGAGTAGTCGCCGACCTTCAGCGAGCCGAGCGGCGTGGCGATGCCCGGAGAGGTCGTTCCGAAGATGTTGACCGCGATCTGGAACAGGATGAGGCTCACCCCGAAGGTCACCAGCAGGGTGTCGACGAGCCGCCTTCCGTACAGCGGCCGGATCAGCAGCATCTCGACGACGACGCCGATCAGCGCGCTGATCAGGGGCGCGACGAGGATCGCCAGCCAGACCGGGAAATCGAGGGCTCTCACGAGCGTGATGACCGTGAAGGCCCCGATCATCACGAACTCGCCGTGAGCCATGTTGACGATGCGCATCAGCCCGAAGATCACTGCCAGCCCGAGCGAGACGAGGATCAGGATGGCAACGCTGGTCAGGACCGAGAATGCGACGACGACAGTGTCACTCATGATCCCCGCCTCCGCGCTCAGAACTTCGGGTGGATCATGCGGTGCGAGCGCTTGTCCTTGCCGGTGAGGTCGCAGCTGCCGGCGCCGACGACCTCGCGGCTCGGCATCACCTGGCTCTCCCTGGCAAAGATCTCGTACTGCCGCTGATCGTTGATCCGCGCCAGTTGCACGTCCTGCACGTTGCGGTGCGACGGACCGTCGGTGTAGACCTTGCCGCTGGGGCCCTCGTACGGAATGCCCGACTCGAGCGCTTCGACGACCTTGTCGATGTCGGTCGTGCCCGCCTTCTCCACCGCCGTCTTCCACTGGTGCCAGCCGTTCCAGACCTGCGCGGGCGCATCGGGAATCGGACCCGCGTTCGGGAACGCCTTGCGGAAGCCTTCGACGAAGGCCTTGTTCTGCGGCGTGTCGAGCGTCTCGAAGTACGAATACGCGACGACGATGCCCTTCGTCTCCTTCGGCGAGAGGACCTCCTGCTCGTTGCCGAGGCCGAAGGTGGGCGAGACGATCTGGATCGACTCGTTCAGCCCGGCGGCGGCGAACTGGCGGTAGAACGCGATGTGGTTGTTGCCGACCAGGTTGGACATCACCACCGCGGGACCCGCCGACTGGATCTTGCGGATCGTCGAGCCGAAGTCGGAGACGTCGAGCGGAATGAACTCGATGCCGGCGATCTGGCCGCCCGCGTCGGCGACCAGCGACTTCGTCCACGCGGTTGCGACGTGTCCGTACACGTAGTCGGCCGCCGCGATGTAGAAGGTCTTGCCGACGTTCTTCACCGCCCAGTTGATGAGCGGCGACTCCTGCTGCAGGCAATCGGTGCCCTGCATGAAGGTGAACTTGTCGCACTCGCCGCCTTCGTCGATGGTCGGGAAGAACAGCAACTTGCGATGCCGGCTGAGGATCGGCCGCGAGGCCTCGCGCGAGGCGCCGGTGAAGCAGCCGACCACGGCGGCGATGCCGTCGTTCGCGCCGATTTCCTGCGAGTAGCGCGAGTACAGCTCGATCTTCGACTGGGTGTCGTAGGTGTGCAGCTTCAGCTGCCGGCCGAGCACGCCGCCGTTGCGGTTGATGCTGTCGACCGCGTACTTCGAGACGTTCATGCACTGAACGCCGTAGATGTTCAGGTTGCCGGTCAGGTCGAACATGCTCGCGACCTCGATCGGCTTGTCGTTCTTCTGCGCGAATGCGCGCGTCGGACCGCCGAGGAATGCGGCGCCGGCCATCAGCCCGCCCGCCTTGACCCAATCGCGTCGCCCCCGGCTTCGCGGAGCTTCCGCCCCTTCGCCGCCGCGGTGCTCCGCAGCCTTGCCCGTCTTGCCCTTCGTGTCGTTCATCTCGTCTCTCCAGCTGACACAAACCACCGGTCGCAACCGCCGTCCGGCACCTCTCCTTTCGACGAAGATTGCAAGAAGGCGTCACGCCTTGTCAAGACAATTGACACGTTGTCAACTCCAGCGGAATGAGGGCGCCGTCTTTGCTGCAACGCCACATCCGAGGAAAGCCATGAGCCACACGAGGAAAGCCGCTTCGGACCTTGTCACGCAGTCAAGCGAGCCAAAGTGACTTTTGCGGTGACAATGGCGGACAAATTGGTGACAATTCCAACTGTTCGACCAACGAGCGACGACGAATCTCCTGCCGCCGATGCCAGACGAGCTGAATCTCACGATCGAGAATTCCGACGTTCCGCTGTACCTGCAGATCGCCGAAGCGGTCGAGGAGCGGATCCGCAGTGGCGAGCTGGCGGAGGGGTTCCGGCTTCCTCCCGTGCGCACGCTCGCGAAGCAGTTGGGCGTGAACCGCGGATCCGTCGCGCTCGCCTATTCGCATCTCGGCAAGGCCGGCCTGGTGCGCGCCGGGCTCGGCAAGGGAACCTTCGTGCGCGGCGACGGCACCGCCGCGGAGCCCTCGCGCGAGACAAGCCGCGAAACGAACGCGAACGACTTCTGGGCGCCCTTCCTCACGGAGATGAATGCGAGAGTCGGCGTCCCGCGCACCACGCTGCTCGACGCCGACCCCCATTTCCCCTGGGTCCCGGAGAACGGCAGCAGCTCGCGCACCGGGGCGCGCCTGGCGATGGACCTGCCGCTATCGGATTACCGCCTGAGCTATCCCCTCATCAAGAACGCGCTGTACGCGCTGGCGGAGACGCTGCCGGCCGAGTCGCTTTCGTACGGCCATCCGCAGGGGCTCTTTCCCTTTCGCGCACAGCTGGCCGAACGTGCACGCAGCGTCGGGATCGCCGTCGAGCCGCGCGAGATCCTGATCTGCAACGGAACGCAGCAGGCGCTGAGCCTGGTCGCCTCCGTCCTCGTGCAGCCGGGCGACGCGGTGGTCATGGCCGACCCGGGCTATCCGGGCGCCGCACGCGTGTTCCGGATGCACGGCGCGAAGATCATCGGCCTGCCGGTCGACCAGGACGGCCTGAAGGTCGAACTGCTCGACGCGATCCTGCGCGAGCATCGACCGAAGCTGATCTACACGGTGCCCACCTTCCAGGTCCCGACCGGAACCACGCTCTCGATGGAGCGACGCGAGAGGCTCTACCGCAGCGCTGCGCAGCACGGCGTGCCGATCGTCGAGGACGAGTACGCGAACGAGCTGTACTACGAAGCCCCCCCGCCGCCGACGATCAAGTCGCTCGACCGCCAGCAGCTGGTGATCTACGTCGGCACGTTCTCGAAGACGCTGGGCGCGAGCCTTCGCCTCGGCTGGATCGCCTGCCACACGGCGCTGCTGCTGCGCCTGATCCAGGCGAAGGAAGCGCAGGACATCCACAGCTCCCTCTTCAGCCAGATGGTCGTCGAAGGGCTGTTGAAGGACGGCACCTACGACAAGCACCTCGTCTTCCTGCGCGCGCACTACGGCGAGCGCTACCGTACGCTGTTGCGCGAGCTGAACGCCGAGTTCGACCCGGCGCGCCTGCGTTTCCATCCTTCCGGCGGCGCGTTCTCGATCTGGGCCACGCTGCCGCCGAGGCTCAGTGCGGAGCGCTGGCTGTCCTTCGCGAAGGCGAGGGGCGTGCACTTCCACCTCGGCACGTCCTACTTCCTCGACCACGACGACGACCGGCACGTGCAGCTGTGCTTCAGCCAGCTCGACCCGCAGGCGATCGAGAACGCCGTCGCGCAGCTCTCGGTCGCCTACGAGGAAGGACGCACCTCGCTCGAGCGCGAGATCCACGGCTACGATCCCTTCCTGCCGTTCTCCTGAACGGGCCCGATCCCGCGGCCGCGCCGCGTCGGCGCGCATGGCCGCGCCGGCGGCCGCTCAACCCGCGCTGCGCTCGAGCGCCTGGTCGACGTCCCACAGGATGTCGTCGACGTGCTCCAGGCCGACCGACATCCGCACCATGTCGGGCGTGACGCCCGCGGCGCGCTGCTGCGCCTCGTCGAGCTGCCGATGCGTGGTCGAGGCGGGATGGATCACCAGCGTCCTCGTGTCGCCGATGTTGGCGAGGTGGCTCATGAACTGCGCCGCCTCGATGAAGCGCACGCCCGCCTCGAGTCCGCCCTTCACGCCGAAGGCGAGAAGTCCCGACGCGCCGGGCCTGCCGTCGATGCTGCGCATCTGGCGGCGCACGAGTTCGTGCTGCGGATGATCGGGCAGTCCGGGATACGAGACCCAGCTCACGCGCGGGTGACCGCGCAGGTGCTCGGCCACGCGCAGGGCGTTGGCGCAATGACGCTCCATGCGCACCGGCAGCGTCTCGATCCCCTGCAGGATCTGCCAGGCGCTCATGGGCGCGAGCGACGCGCCGAAGACGCGCAGCGTCTCCATGCGCGCGCGCATCGTGAAGCCGAAGTCGCCGAAGGTCTCGTAGAACCTCACGCCGTGATAGCCGGGCGACGGCTCGGTCATCCCGGGAAACCTGCCGTTGTCCCACGGGAACTTTCCGCTCTCGACGACGACGCCGGCGAGCGTCGTGCCGTGGCCGCCGAGATACTTCGTCGCCGCGTGCACGACGAGGTCGGCGCCGAAGGCGATCGGCGTGCAGAGGAACGGGCTCGGCACCGTGTTGTCGACGACGAGCGGTACGCCGTGCGCGTGCGCGACGTCTGCCACCGCCGCGATGTCGAGCACCTGCAGGCTCGGATTGCCGAGCGTCTCGGCGAATACCGCGCGGGTGTTCGGCCGCATCGCGGCGGCGAAGGCGTCGGGCTTCGTGGGATCGACGAAGCTCGTCTCGATGCCGAAGCGGCGCAGGTTCACGTCGAGCATCGTCACGGTGCCGCCGTACACCGCGCTTGCGGCGACGACGTGGTCGCCCTGCTGCAGCATCGTCGTCAACGCGAGCGCTTCGGCAGCCATGCCGCTGGCGGCGGCCACCGCCGCACGCCCGCCCTCCAGCGCGGCGACGCGCTCCTCGAACGCGGCGACGGTCGGATTCGACAGTCGCGAATAGACGTTGCCGAAGGTCTGCAGGTTGAACAGCGACGCCGCATGGTCGGCACTGTCGAATACGTAGCTCGTCGTCTGGTAGATCGGCAACGCGCGCGCGCCGGTCGCGGCGTCGGGGATCTGCCCCGCGTGGATCGCGAGCGTCTCGGGGTGGAAACTGCGGTCGGCCATGCAGTGCCTCAGATCGGACGGCGGGCGGAGATCACGCGCGTGTTCACGCCGGCCCAGTGGAGCCCGCCGAACAGCCGCGCGTGCTCGATCTTCACGCAGCGGTCCATCACCGAATCGAGACCGGCCGCGCGCGCGCGTGCATCGGCCTCGACGTTGCGCACGCCGAGCTGCTGCCACAGGCACTTCGCGCCGATCGCGATCGCGTCCTCCGCGATCGGCCCGACGTCGGCGGTACGCCGGAACACGTCGACCATGTCGACCGGATGCGGTATGTCGCGCAGCGATGCGTGGCAGCGTTCGCCGAGCACCTGCTCGTAGCGCGGGTTGACCGGAACGATGCGATAACCGTGCTCCTGCATGTACTTCGCCGCGAAGAAGCTCGGCCGATGCCATTCGGCCGACAGGCCGACCACGGCAATCGTCCGGCAGCTCTTCAGGATGCGTCGCAGCGTGGGAATGTCGTCGGACACGTCTGGGAATTCCTCCTCCGACGAATGTAGCGCATCCGTGCGGCGACCGTCCGGGCTGCATCGACCCGATCGGACGCGAACGCGGCGAACGACGCGATACACACGGCACAGGCAAGTCGTTCGAGCGGCAGCGCAGGCGCAAGGCGACGAACGGTCTCGACGCGTTTACGCGGACGCGTTGGCGCTTCCACCGTCGCGCGATCCGATTGCT
>JBIQJM010000041.1:0-25002 GCA_044507525.1 Burkholderiales bacterium | reverse complement strand
GCGTGAGGGCGAGCTGCTGTGGACGCCCGATCCGCAGCGCGTCGCGAACACCCGCCTCGTCGAATACCTGCGCTGGCTCGAGCGAGAGCGCGGGCTGTCCTTCGCCGACTACGCGGCGCTGCACCGCTGGTCGGTGAGCGACCTCGACGCGTTCTGGCGTTCGATCTTCGACTACTTCGACGTGCGTTCGTCGACGCCGGTGGGGCCGGTACTCGGGCGCCGGGAGATGCCCGGCGCCGAATGGTTCCCCGGCGTGCGCCTCAACTACGCCGAGCACGTGCTGCGCAGGGCGCGCGCCGGCGAGGCGGCGCTGCTCTTCCTCGACGAGACGCGCCCGCTGGAGGGCTTCTCGTGGGACGCGCTCGGCGCGCAGGTGCGCACGCTCGCCACGCGGATGCGCGCGCTGGGCATCGCGCCCGGGGATCGCGTCGTCGCGTACCTGCCGAACGTTCCGCAGGCGCTCGTCGCAATGCTCGCGACGACCGCGATCGGTGCGATCTGGTCGAGCGTCTCGCCCGACTTCGGCGCGAGCGGCGCGCTCGATCGCATCGCGCAGCTGCGCCCGAGGCTGCTGTTCTGCGTCGACGGCTATCGCTACGGCGGCAAGACCTTCGACCGGCGCGAAGAGCTGCGCGCGATCGTCGGCGGCCTCGAGGGCCTCGAGCACGTCGTCTCGCTGTCGCGCCTGGGCGAGGCGCCGCCGGCCTTCGATCGCGCCGGGCTCGGCGTGCACGCGTGGGAGGCGCTGCTCGGCGGCGAGCCGGTGGCCGCGGCCGACTTCCGCTTCGAGCAACTGCCCTTCGACCATCCGCTGTGGATCCTGTTCTCGTCGGGAACTACCGGCCTGCCGAAGGCGATCGTGCACGGGCACGGCGGCATCCTGCTCGAGATGCTCAAGCTGGTCGCGCTGCACATGGACCTGCATCCCGGCGAGCGGATGTTCTTCTTCAGCACGACCGGCTGGATGATGTGGAACTTCCTCTCCAGCTCGATGCTGTGCGGCGTGGTGCCCGTGCTCTACGACGGACACCCTGCGTACCCGGACGTCGACGTGCTGTGGCGCATGGCGCAGGACAGCGGCGCGTCGTTCTTCGGCGCGAGCCCCACCTACGTCGACATCCTGTCGAAGGCGGGCGTCGTCCCCGGCGAGCGCTACGACCTCTCGCGACTGCGTGCGGTGATGCCCGCCGGGTCGCCGGTGTCGCCGGCGCACACGGCCTGGTTCTACCGCAACGTGAAGGCCGACCTGTGGGTCTGCAGCGGCAGCGGCGGCACCGACGTCTGCACCGGCTTCGTCGGCGGCGTTCCGACGCAGCCGGTGTACGCCGGAGAGATCCAGGCGCCGCACCTCGGCGTCTCGGCGCAGGCGTGGAACGACGCCGGACACAGCGTCGTCGACGAGGTGGGCGAACTGGTCATCACGCAGCCGATGCCGTCGATGCCGGTGAAGTTCTGGAACGACCCGGACGGCAGCCGCTATCGCGATTCGTACTTCGACGTCTTTCCCGGTACCTGGCGACACGGCGACTTCTTCCGGATCAACGCGCGCGGCGGCTGCTTCGTGCTCGGCCGCAGCGACGCGACGCTGAACCGGCACGGCGTGCGCATCGGCACCGCCGAGATCTATCGCGCGCTCGCCACGCTGCCGGAGATCGACGACGCGTTGATCGTCAATCTCGACCTGCCCGGCGGCAAGTTCTTCATGCCGCTCTTCGTCCGGCTGAAGGCGGGTGCCTCGCTCGACGACGCGCTCGTCGCGCGCATCGGCGAGTGCCTGCGCAGCGCGTACACGCCGCGCCACGTGCCCGACAAGATCTATCGCGTCGATGCGATCCCGATGACGCTCACCGGCAAGAAGATGGAGGTGCCGGTGCGCAAGATCCTGCTCGGCGTGCCCGAAGCCGCGGCGGCCAACCGCAGCGCGATGGCCGATCCCGGCGCACTCGACTGGTTCGTGCGCTACGCGGCGACGCAGACCGACTATCCGGCTCCGCAGCGCTGATACGGTTTCGCGGTCCATGGGTCGGCCTGCGAGGGCGCAGAGCCGGAGCCGCGGGCACGCGGAAGCGCACCGCGCGCGTGCGAGCCTTACCGGCGGATGTCGCCTCGCCAGCCGAGGTTGCGCGATGCGTTCCACGCGCAGGTGGTCAGCGCATCGATCAGCTCTTCGCTCGGCCGGGCCGGGATGAACTGGGTCAGCCCGGTGATCGCCACCGTGCCGGCGACGTGCCCGTTGTGGTCGAAGACCGGTGCGGCGAGCGCGTTCATGCCGACCGTGAGCTCGTCCGGCGTCGATGCCCAGCCGCGCATCCGGATCTCGCGCAGGTCCTCCTCGAGGCGCTTTGGATCGGTGGTGGTGTTCGGCGTCAGCCGGCGCAGCGGCTTCGACAGCACGCGCGTGCGCAGCTCCGGCGGGCCGAAGGCGAGCAGGACGCGCCCCTGCGCGGTGGCGTGCAGCTCGAAGGTCGTGCCCACGCGCAGCCCGATCTCGATCGGCGTACGACCGCGGATCACGTCGAGGATGACGATGTTGTCCTGGTACAGCGAAGCCACCGCCACGGTCTGCCCGGTGGCCTCCCAGAGCTTCTCGAGTTCGGGACGCACCGCGCCGACCAGGTCGAACTTGCGGTTCAGCGACTGGCCCAGGATGAACAGCCGGATGCCGATCCCGTACTTCTCGGTCGCGTTGTCCTGGATGACGTAACCGCGCTCGCGAAGCGTCTGCAGGTAGCGGAAGATGCGTGCCTTGCTGCTCTTCAGGTGGTGCGCGATCTCGGTCACGCCACGGTCGCCGCCTTCGTTGACCAGGTACTCGAGGATGTCGAGCGTGAGGTGAACGGAATTGAGGCCGTCTTCCTGTTCGCTGTCCTTGCGCCCGCGCATCGCTCGTTTCCCGTCGGTCCCGTTCCTCGCTGCCGCGGATGGTACAGACATCGGCCCGGCCGTCGCTGCGCGCTTCAGTTCGCGTCCGAGCGCTTGAGCAGTCCGAGCTCCTTGGCGAGGATCGCCATCATCACCTCGTTCGCGCCGCCGCCGATCGCGACCAGCCGGCTGTCGCGCAGCATGCGCGAGATGCGCGATTCCCACAGGTAGCCCGCGCCGCCGCAGAACTGCAGGCACGCGTCGGGCACCGTGCGGACGAGCTTTCCGGCCTTCAGCTTGGCCATGGCCGTGAGCGCGCGCACGTCCTCGCCGCGCACGTAGCCGTCGACCGCACGATGGGTGAGCACGCGAAGCGACTCGACCTCCATGAAGAGGTCGGTGAGCGTGAAGTGGATCCACTGGTTGTCGATCAGGCGCTTGCCGAAGGCCATGCGTTCGCGGGTGTACGCGACGGTCTCCTTGAGCAGCTCGTCCATCTGGGTGACGGTGCGCGCGGCGGCGAACAGCCGTTCCTCCGCGAACTGCTCCATCTGGTAGATGAAGCCGCGGTTCTCCTCGCCGATGCGGTAGCGCTGCGGTACGCGCACCTCGTCGAAGAAGATCTGCGCCGTGTCGGAGGACCACAGGCCCAGCTTCTTCAGCTTGCGGCTGCGGACCACGCCCTTCGTGTCCATCGGCACGATGATCAGCGACTTGTTGTGGTGCGGACCGTTCTCGTCGCTCGTGTTGGCGAGCAGGCACATCCAGTCCGCCTTGATGCCGTTGCTCGTCCACATCTTGCCGCCGTTGATGACGTAGTCGTCGCCGTCCTTGCGCGCGGTGGTGCGTATGCTGGCGACGTCCGAGCCGGCGCCGGTCTCGCTGACGCCGATGCATCCGACCAGCTCTCCGGCGATCGAGGGCGCGAGGAACTCGCGGCGCAGCTCGTCGCTGCCGTGCTTCGCGAGTGCCGGCGTGCACATGTCGGTCTGCACGCCCAGCGAACTGGCGACGCCGCCGCAGCGGATCGTCCCCAGCGCCTCCGCCCACACGGTGCTGTAGGTGTAGTCGAGGCCCATTCCGCCGTACTCGGTCGGCTTGCTGATCCCCAGGAAGCCGGCCTTGCCCGCCTTGCGGAAGAGCTCGTGGCTGGGGAACTCCTCCGCCGCTTCCCATTCATCGACGTAGGGATCGATTTCCCGGTCGATGAATCGCTTCAGCGCTTCCCGAAGCGCTTCGTGTTCTGCACCGAAGATCACGGACTACCTCTTTCAGGTTCCAGGCCCGTTGCGAGCGCGGGCCTTGATTGGGATCGGCAGACATTATAGGATCGAAACAGTGTTTCGATAATTTGCACCCATCCCCGGGTTGCGACAAGGAGACGGCGATGGGTTCGGCGGCGCAGGGATCCGAAGGCGGGCTCGGCCGGCTGCTTTCGCCCGCGTCCGTGCTCGTGTACGGAGCGTCGAACGATCCGGACAAGATCGGCGGTCGTCCGCTGCGGTATCTGCGCGAAGCGGGCTACGAAGGCAGGGTGTACGCGGTCAATCCGCGCGGCGGCCTGGTGCAGGGCGTTCCGGCGAGCGCTTCGGCACGTGCGCTCGGCGAGCCGGTCGATCTCGCGATCATCGCGGTGCCGGCGGCGGCGGTACCGGCCGCGATCGAGGACTGCGCGCAGGCCGGCGTGCGCTCGGCGGTCCTCTTCTCCGCGGGCTTCGCCGAGGCCTCCGAAGAGGGTCGTGCCGCGGAGCAGGCGATCGTGCGGATCGCCCGCACGCACGGCATGCGCCTGCTGGGACCCAACTGCCTGGGGCTCTTCGACACGCGCTCCGGCTGCATGGCGACCTTCACGTCGACGCTCGAGCACGTCGCGCCGAAGGCGGGCCCGCTGGCGATCGTCAGCCAGAGCGGCGCGATCGGCTCGCACCTGTTCGTCGCCTGCGCGCGCCGCGGCATCGGTGTCGGTACCTGGGTCTCGACCGGGAACGAGTGCGACGTCGACGTCGCCGACTGCCTGCTGCACCTCGCCGGCGACGACGCGACGCGCGCCGCGCTGATCTATCTCGAGGGCGTGAAGGACGGGCGCAAGCTGGTCCGCGCGCTGACGGCGATGCGCGAGGCGGGCAAGCCGGTCATCGCGTTGAAGGTCGGACGTTCGGAGGTCGGCGCCCGCGCGGCGGCCTCGCACACGGCGGCGCTCGCCGGCCGCGACGCCGTCTTCGACGCCGTCCTGCGCGACCGCGGCGCGCTGCGGGCCGATTCGATCGAGGACGCCGTCGACGCCGCCTACGTGCTCGGTTCGGGCGTCCGGCCGGCGGGACGCCGGCTGGGCATCATGACGATCTCCGGGGGCGCGGGCGTGCTGATGTCGGACGCGGCGGCGCAGCACGGCCTCGACGTGCCGCCCCTGTCCGACGAAACGCAGGAGCGCCTGCGGTCGCTGCTCGGGCACTCCGGCGTGCGCAACCCGGTCGACACGACCGGACGCATCTTCTCCCGGACCGGGCTCGTCGGAGACACGCTCGCGGCGATGCTCGACGCAGGCGGCACCGACGCGGTCGTCTGCTTCTTCTCGAGCATCGCGTTCACGCCGAGCATGTCCGCGGCGATCCGCGAGCAGATCCTCGGCGTGCGGCGGCGCTATCCCGATCGCCTCGTGGTGCTGTCGATCCTCTGCTCGGCGCAGATGCGCGAGCAGTTCGAAGCCGAGGGGATCCTCGTCTTCGAGGATCCCAGCCGTGCGGTGGCGGCGGTCGCCCAGCTGTGCCGCATCGCCGAGATGGGGCGTGCGCCGCGCGACGAGGCCTTGCCCGCCGAGGGTTCGCTCGCGGTGCACCTGCCCCGGGGGCCGATGACCGAGCACGAGGCGCTCGAGGTCGTCGCGCAGATGGGGATCGGCACGCCGCGCCGGCGCATCGTGCGCACGCCGCAGCAGGCCGCCGAGGCCGCGCGCGAGATCGGCTTCCCGGTCGTCCTGAAGATCTCCTCCGCCGCGATCGCGCACAAGACCGAGGTGGGCGGCGTCGTGCTCGGCCTGCGAAGCGAACGGCAGGTCGCCGACGCCTGCCGCGCGATGCTCGACACCGTCGCGCGCCGGGCGCCGGACGCGCCGATCGACGGCGTGCTGGTGGCGGGCATGGTCGAGCACGACGGCGCCGAGCTGATCCTCGGCGTGGTGCAGGACCCGTCGTTCGGGCCCACCGTGATGCTCGGCAGCGGCGGTATCCTCGCGGAACTGCTGGGCGACGTCAGCTTCCGCCCGGCACCCTTCGGCCTCGCCACCGCGCGCCGGATGATCGACGAAGTGAAGGCGAGCGCGCTGCTGAAGGGCTTTCGCGGGCGGGAATCCGCGGACCTCGACCGCCTCGCGCAGGCGCTCGTTCGCCTTTCCCGCTTCGCCGCCGACGCGGGCGATCGCATCGCGTCGCTCGACATCAACCCGCTCGTCGTGTGCGCGGACGGCATCGTCGCGCTGGATGCGCTCGTCGAGCTCCGGACGGAGGGCGGCTGAGCCATGGCCTCGATCGAGATCGAGCGGCCCGACGAAGACATCGCGCTCGTACGCCTGAATCGGCCCGAGCGGATGAACGCGTTGAGCATGGAGATGCGGCTCCTGCTCTCGGATGCCTTCGAGCGCATCAATGCGGACCCCGCGATCCGGGCCGTCGTGATTGCCGGCAACGCGCGTCACTTCGCCGTCGGCGCGGACATCGGCGAGCTGCAGGACACGGGCGTCATCGACCTCGTGCGACGGGACACGATCCGCTTCTGGCGCTCGATTCGCGAATGTCCGCGCCCGGTGATCGCGGCGGTGGCGGGCCTCGCGCTCGGCGGCGGATGCGAGCTCGCGCTGCACGCCGACATCATCGTCGCCGGGGAGAAGGCGCGCTTCGCGCTGCCGGAGGTGCGCATCGGGATCATTCCGGGCGGCGGCGGGACGCAGCGACTGCCGCGCGCGATCGGAATCCATCGCGCGATGCTGATGCTGATGACCGGCGAGCCGATCGACGCCGCGCAGGCCGACGCCTGGGGGTTGGTCAGTCGAGTGGTTCCGGAGGACGAGGTCGAGCCCAGTGCGCTCGCGCTGGCGCGCAAGCTCGCGAAGCTGCCGCCGCTGGCCCTCTCCTCGCTGAAGCGGACCGTCCATGCGGGCCTCGACGCTGCGCTCGAGACCGGCCTGCAGCTCGAGCAGCGGGCGGTCCAGGTCCTGTTCGCATCGGAGGACATGCGCGAAGGCGTCGCCGCCTTCCTCGAGAAGCGTCCGCCCGCCTTCAAGGGAGCATGAGCGTGAATCCGCGCAGCGCAGCCGCAGCGCCCCTCGCGGGGCACACCGTCGTCGAGCTGGGGCAGAACATCGCCGGCCCGATGGCGGGACAGATCCTCGCCGACCTCGGATGCGACGTGATCAAGTTCGAGAAGCGCAGCGGAGACGATGCGCGCCGATGGGGGCCTGCGCATCCGGCGGGCGCCAGCTGGATCTTCCAGATCTACAACCGGAACAAGTCGTCGGAGGTCGTCGAGCTCGGCGAAGAGGCCGGACGCGCGCGCATCCTCGAGCGCATCCGCGATGCGGACATCTTCATCCAGAACCTGCGCCCCGGTACCTGCGAGCGCCTGGGCCTCGGTCCGGAAGCGCTGCACGCGATCAATCCGCGGCTCGTCTACTGCTCGATCTGGGCCTTCGGGAAGCGCGGGCCGATGCGTTCGCTTCCCGGCTACGACCCCGTCGTCGCCGCGCACTCGGGCCTGATGCACCTGAACTCGGGCGAGGACGGCACGCCCCGCTTCGTCGGCCTGCCGCTGCTCGACAAGGGTTCGGCCCTGTGGCTCGTCATCGGCGCGCTGGCGGGAATCGTGCAGCGCGAGCGCAGCGGACGCGGCTGCGTCGTCGACACCTCGCTGCTCGAGACGGGGCTCGCGTGGCTCGACACGAAGATCGCGCTGCTCGAGGCGACGGGCCGCGCGCCCGATCGCGCGACGGCCAGCGATACGGTCGCGCCTTTCGAGTCCTTCCACACGCCCACCGGTCCGGTGGTGCTGGGCGCCGGAAACGACGCGCAGTTCCGTACGCTCGCGCTGGCGCTCGACCGACGCGAATGGCTGGACGACGCGCGTTTCGCGACGAACGCCGCCCGGCTCTCGCATCGCCCGGCACTCGCGGCCGAGATCCAGTCGGTGCTGCTGGCGTGCACGCGCGAAGAGTGGGCCGACCGCTTCCGCGGCAAGGACCTGCTGTTCTCGCCGGCGATGACCGTCGCCGAGGCCGTCGCCGATGCGCAGGCGCGTGCGCTGGGGCAGCTCGCAGGCGGCGATGCGGCAGGCCTGGTCGGATTGCCGCTGAGCTTCGACGACCGCCGACCCTCCATCGCCCGGCTGGCTCCCGACGTCGGAGCCGGCTGCGGGCCGCTCGTTCGGGACGATGCGCAATGACCGTGAACTACCGGAAGCTTCGAGAGAAGCGCTTCGACGACATCGTCCAGCGTTACGGCATCAAGGACAGCATCCTCTATCACCTCGGGCTGAACATCGGCAGCGATCCGGTCGACGAGCGCGAACTGCGCTACGTCTACGAACGCGAACTCGTGGCGCTGCCGAGCCTGTGCACGATCCTCGGTCATCCGGCGAACTGGATGCGCGATCCGGAGCTCGGCTTCGACTGGCCGCGGATGGTGCACGCCGAGCAGTCCTTCGAGATGTCCTCGCCGCTGCCGGCGGTCGGCTCGTTGACCGCCACCAACCGGGTCGTCGATCTCTACGACCGCGGGGAAGGCAGGGGAGCGCTCCTCGTGCTCGAGCGCGAACTCTTCGACGCCGGCAGCCGTGCGCGGATCGCGCGCCTCGAGTCGATCGTCTTCGCGCGCGGCGACGGCGGCTTCGGCGGGCCGCCCCCGCCCGACCGGCAGGCCGCCACCATGCCCGCGCGCGCGCCGGACGCCGTCGTGAACCTGCCGACGCTCCCGCAGTCGGCGCTGCTGTATCGGTTGAACGCCGACATGAACCCGCTGCACGCCGATCCGAAGGTCGCGCGCGAGGCCGGCTTCGAGCGGCCGATCCTGCACGGCCTGTGCACCTACGGGATGAGCTGTCGCGCGCTGGTGGAACGGGTCTGCGACGGAGATCCGGCGCGGCTGACGGCGATGCGGGCGCGCTTCACCGCCTACGTGCTGCCCGGCGAGACGCTTCGGATCGAGATCTGGAGGGAGGGGCCCTCGAAGGTGCTCTTCCGCACGCTCGTGCCCGAGCGCGGCAGCATCGCGCTCGACCACGGTACCGCGACCTGCTCGCGCTGACCCGCCTGTGGAGCGCCACCCATGATCGAACGCATCAACCGAGGGATGCTCGCGCTCGGCGCGACGGCCTGCATCCTGATGATGCTGCACATCTGCCTCGACGTCCTGGCGAAGTACCTGTTCCACGCGCCGATCCCGCTGACGCTCGAGATCGTCTCGATCTACTACATGGTCTCGCTCGTCTTCCTGCCGATGGCGTACACCGAGCAGCAGGACGGCCACATCTCGGTCGACATCGTCGCGGCGCAGTTGTCGCCGCGTCGGCAGCGGCTGATGCGTTCGCTGGCCGAGCTGCTCTCCGCGCTGTTCCTGGCGGTGGCCTGCTGGCAGACGGCGCTCGACGCCTGGGGGAAGTTCCTGATCCGCGAGACCAGCTTCGGCAGCATCGCGATGCCCTCCTGGCCCAGCTACCTGCTGGTTCCGGCCGGATACGGTCTCGCCGCGGTGGTCTTCGCGCGCAAGGGATGGAAGGGCCTGCGCGGCGGCGACGAGGCGCCGCGCCATGACTAGCCTCGGCTACGGATTCCTCAGCATCGCGGTGCTGATCGCGCTGCTGCTCGCGCGCGTTCCGGTCGGCGTCGCGCTCGGCGCGGTCTCCGTCGTCGGCACCTGGTTGATCCTCGATGCGCAGGTCGCGCTGGGAATGCTCACCGCGGTTCCCTACAACTTCTCGGCGAACTGGACGCTGAGCTCGATCCCGATGTTCCTGCTGATGGGGTACGTGAGCTTCCACACCGGCAGCACCGAGGGCTTCTTCCGGCTCGCGCGGGTGCTGCTCGGCCGGACGCGCGGCGGGCTGGCGATCGCGACGGTGTTCGGCGCCGCCGGCTTCTCCACGGTGACGGGATCGAGCATCGCGTGTGCGGCGGCGATGGGGCGCATCGCGATCCCGGAGATGCTGCGCCGGAACTACGATCCCGGCCTCGCCACCGGCGTGGTGGCGGCCGCCGGAACCATCGGTTCGATGATCCCGCCGAGCATCCTGCTGATCGTCTTCGGGATCTTCGCCGAGGTGTCGATCGAGCGACTGTTCATCGCCGGCATCGTGCCCGGGCTGATCACCGCGGCGATCTACTGCATCGTCGTCGCGATGGTCACCGCGCGCAATCCGCCGGACGAGTTCGCCCACCAGGACGGCAGCGGTGCCGACGACGAGATGTCGCTGCTGCAGGTGCTGCGCGGCACCTGGCCGATGCTCGCGCTGGTGATCGGCGTCTTCGGCGGCCTGTTCGCCGGCTTCTTCACGGCGACCGAGGCGGGTGCCATCGGGGCGGGGCTGTCGCTGCTCATCGGCCTCGCGAACCGGCGGCTGACCTACGAGGCCTTTCGCATCTCGGTCACCGAGACGGTGGTGACGACGGCCGCGCTCTTCTTCGTCGCGCTCGGCGCCGCCATGTACACGCGCTTCATGGCGCTCAGCGGCGTGCCCGATTTCCTCTCCGGATGGCTGATCGACGGCGGTGCGTCGCCGCTCGCGATCTTCATCGGGATCGCGGTCGTCTATACGCTCTTCGGGATGTTCCTCGATCCGATCGGGATCCTGCTGTTGACGCTGCCCGTCCTGCTGCCGGTGATCGAAGCGGCGGGGATGGACATCGTCTGGATGGGCATCCTGCTCGCCAAGCTGCTGGAGATGAGCCTCATCACCCCGCCGGTCGGAATGAACGTGTTCGTGATCAAGGCGGTGGTCGGCGACCGGGTCGGGACCGCACGGATCTTCCGCGGCGTCGTCCCGTTCCTCGTCGGCGACTTCGCCTGCCTGGCGCTGCTGTACGCCGCGCCCTCGCTCACGCTGACGCTGCCGAACTGGCTGCTATGAGCGCGTCGCCGGTCGACATCGAACACGGGCTCGACGGGCGTGCATGCGTGCTCGTGCTGAACGAGCCGCGCACGCGCAACGCGCTCTCGCTGGAGATGCGTCGCGCATTGCTCGACGCACTGCACGGCGCGATGGCTTCCGAACGGGTGCGTGCGGTGATCGTCACCGGGGCGGCCGGCAACTTCTCTTCCGGCGGCGACATCCGCGCGATGCGGGGCGTGACGGCCGAAGCGGTTCGTGAACGGATGACGCTGCTGCACGAGCTGGCGCGCACGGTCCTCACCGGACCCAAGCCCGTCCTCGCCGCGGTCGAAGGCTCGGCCGCCGGCGGCGGCCTGTCGCTGGCCCTGCTGTGCGACCGGATCGTCGCCGCGCGCGATGCGCGGCTGCGCACCGGCTTCGAGAAGCTCGGTCTGGTCGGCGACCTCGGCATCGCATGGACGCTGCCGCGTCGCGTCGGCGCTGCCCGCGCGCGCGATCTGCTGCTGTTCGGGTGTGCGCTCGAAGCCCCCGAAGCGCAGCGCATCGGGCTCGTCGACGACCTCGTCGATCCCGGTGCTTCGCTGCAGGTCGCGCTCGGACTGGCCGGGCGTCTCGCCGAGTTGTCGCCGCAGGCAGTGGCCGCTACCCGGCGGCTGTTGCCGGAATCGGCCGCCTCGCTCGACGAAGCGCTGCGTCACGAGGCGCAGACGCAGGCGGCGATGGTGGAGACGGAGGAATTCCGCGAGCGGCTCGCCCGCATCGCGGGAAAGCCGCCCCGGTAGGGACGACGGGGCCGGCACGCTGCCCGATCGCGCCGCGGCCCCTTTCCTTCACAGGCCGTACTTCGAGACGTCCACCTTGTCGTACAGCTCGCGTACGAGGATGTCGGTCATCGCATCGAGGTCGCGGTTCGTCGGGGCGAACAGCTCGCTGTACTTCGCCTGCAGCTGGCGGTAGGTCTGCACCAGCTCGGGCGCGTTCGGGATGCCGCGCTTGGTCGCCGCTTCGGCGATCTGCTCCAGGTCGCGCTCGATGAAGCGCTGGAGGTCGTCGACCATCGGCTGCGCCGGCTCGGTGAGCTTCACGCCCTTGCCCGGCGCGATCTTCAGCGTGCTTTCGTCGGTGTCGACGTAGGCGGCGGCGATGCCCAGGTTCGCGCGCGCCGCGTTGCGCAGGATCGTCTGGCGCTGTTCCGGAGTGAATCCGTTCCAGACCGTGCGGTTGAACGTGAAGGTGCTCGCATTGCCGAAGGCGCCGAGCGGCAGCAGGAGAACGTGCTTCGCGCTCGACCACAGGCTGTACGAGTTGAGCGCGGACGGGTTCAGGAAGACCACCGAGACGAGTTGCCGGCTCATCGCCTCGAAGACCTCGTCGACCGGCATGTTCACCGGGATGCCGCCGACGTGGTTCGCCCACCGGTCCCACACGTTCGAGCCGGTGCGCATCTTCACACCCTGGAAGTCGCTCATCGAGGTCAGCGGCCGCGAGCTGATCGGGTAGTAGGTGCTGCTCGAATAGGTGCCGGTGTAGACCAGGTTCATCCGGCGGTACTCGGCCTGGCACCCGTCGCAGTGCAGCATCACCAGCTCCGACATCGCGGCGCCGGAGACGAAGGGGTCGACGTTGAGCATCGACAGGTCCGAGAGGAACTGCGCATGCGGGAACGCGCCCGGCGAGTAGTGGGGGATCAGGAAGCCGACGTCGGCGATCCGGTCGCGCACGCCTTCGGGCGACGCCTTGGGACTCAGCAGCGCGCCGCCGCTGAAGAGCTTGAAGCTCAGCTCTCCCTTCGTGTCCTTCGCGACCTGGTCGATGAAGGGTTGCAGGCCGCCGCTGACGATCGGGTGTTTCGGCGGAAGGAAGACGCTCATGCGGAGCTCCGCGGCGACCGCGGGCGCCGACGCCAGCACGAGTGCCACGCTGCTCATCAGGGCAGCCCCCAGGACTTTGACTTTCATCTCTTCTCCTCTCTTCGGCGGATCATCGCTCGTCGGTTTCGATGGGGTGGGACGGGTGCGCGGCCGCGAGCGCCGGCGCGAGTTCGCTCGGAACGGCCACCGGCATCGCCAGCAGCATCTGCGCGAAGCACTTGCCCAGCGGGTCGTTGCGCAGCGAAGCGACGCCGCCCCCGTCCAGGGCGGCGTGAAGAACCAGGTTGAAGGCGTGCAGGCCGGGAACCTCGAATCGCTCGACCGGTCCGCGCACGAGATGGCGGAACCAGTGCGCGACGCGCTGCGGCGTCAGCGCTGCCCGCAGCAGCGGAACGAAAGCGGGATCGCGGGCGAGGACGCCGATGTTCACGGAATCGCCCTTGTCGCCGCTGCGCGCGTGCGCGACGCGGATCAGCGGGACCCGCAGCGTCTCGCTCGTTGCGGTGGCGCCGTCGTCGTCCGCGGTGCGCGCGTCCTGCGTCGAGCCGGAACCCGCCGGCGACGCCGCTGTCCGCGGCGCGCTCGGCTGCGAAGCGTCGCGCCGCGGCGGCTCGACCGGGATCCGGCGGCCGCCGACGTCGACCCGAGCCTGCACCTCGTGCGCCGGGATCAGGAAGGAGAAGAGCCGCACCAGCGGCGTGGCGCCCGGCCTGCCGCCGACCAGGCTGCACCGCCCGGGGGCCATCGCCGTCCCGGCCGGGGCGATCTCGCGCGCGAAGATCTCCAGCGCTTCGCGGCGGTCGTGGTGCACGTCGATGCGCAGCACGACTTCGCGCGCATCGGCGGCCGAGGCGCGCGCATTCGGCCCGTACAGTTCCTCGGTGCCGATCCGCTTCACGCTGGTCCGACGGTAGTCGCCGATGCCGCGCGCGGCGAACAGACGGCGCGTGCGCTCGAGGATCGAATCGGCCACGCGCGCCGCCTTGCGCGCGGCGTCGAAGCCGCACAGCGTGAACATCGCGGTCGAGCGGAAACCGTCCTGGTAGGTCGCGCTCACCTTGTAGTGCCCGCTCGGCGTGCGTCCCCGTGCGCCGCGGACCTCGACGCGATCGACTCCCACCTGCTCGAGACGCACTTTCGAGAAGTCGCAGACGACGTCGGGCAACTCGTACGCGGCGGGGTCGGCGAGTTCGTAGAGCACCTGTTCGCCGACGGTGGCGGGCGCCACGAGACCGCCCGTGCCGGCCGGCTTGGTGACGACGAAGCTGCCGTCGGCGCGGCATTCGACGATGGGGAAGCCCATGTCGTCCCAGCCCGGCACCGATTCCCAGTCGGTGAAGTTGCCGCCGGTCGCCTGGCATCCGCACTCGATCACGTGCCCGGCGAGGCTGCCCGCGGCGAGCAGGTCGTAGTCGTCAACTTGCCAGCCGAATTCGTGGACCAGCGGTCCCAGCACGAGGGCGCTGTCGACGCAACGGCCGGTGACGACGACCTGTGCGCCCGCGTCGAGCGCCGCCGCGATCGGGCCGGCACCCAGGTAGGCGTTGATGCTCCACGGCCGCTGCGGAAACGCGCGCCCGTCGTCCATCGCGCGGGTGTCGGCCTCGACGAGAGCCGCGCCGCGATCGCCGAGATCGTCTCCTTCGACGATCGCGATGCGCAGGTCGATGCCGGCCTCGCGCGCCACCGCCTCGAGCGCCGCCCGGCAGGCCGCGGGATTCATTCCGCCCGCATTCGCGACCACCTTCGTCCCGCCCGCGACGACCTGCTCGAGGACGGTCGACATCACGCTCACGAAGTCCTTCGCGTAGCCGTCGTCGGCGTTCTTCGCACGGGCGCGCGCGAGGATCGACATCGTGACTTCGGCGAGGTAGTCGAAGACGAGGTAGTCGATCGGCGGATCGGACAGCAGCTGTCGCGCCGCGTCCAGCGAATCGCCCCAGAACCCGGCTGCGCATCCGATGCGCACGACACGCTGCGTCACGACGGCGTCTCCGCCGCCTCGGTCGCCTCGACCGGATCGATGCGCGCGAGCACGTGCCGGGCGGGCACCTGGCCGCCGACCCGCGCGTCGAGGGCGACGATCGTTCCCGCGGTCCGGGCGCGCAGTTCCATCTGCATCTTCATCGCTTCGAGCACGACGACGCACTGGTCCTTCTGCACGACGTCGCCGATCGCGACGTCGACGCGGGCGACGCTGCCGCTGATCGGCGCGAGCACGCGCTCGCCTTCGTCCTGCGCGGACGCGGCCTGTTGCGCGCGGCGCAGCACGTAGCGGCGGCACGCGCCGTTCGCCTCGAGATGCAGTTCGTCGCCGTCGCGGCAGGCGTGGACGGTCCGCACGACGCCGTCGATCGCGCAGCGCAGGCGCGAGCCGTCGAAGTCGAAGGGCTCGAGACGCACCGTGCGGGCGCCGAGCTTTGCGGTTGCGTTGCCTTGCCGATCGCGTGCGACGACCGCCAGCGAGCCGTCGTCGAACTCCACGCGCCAGCGTCCGCGGCCCGCCTGGCGCCACGCGGCTGCCGATTCGTCCTGCGGCCAGCACAGCAGCAGTGCCGCCGCGGCCTTCAGCGTCTCGTTCGCGCGTTCGTCGGGGGCGGGACGGAATTCGCCTTCGATGAAGTCGATCGTCGCCTCGCCGTGCACGAAGACGGGCTCGCGCAGCACCGAGCGGAGGAACTGCTTGTTCGTGGTGCATCCGAGGAGCACCGTGCGCTCGAGCGCGGCGTCCAGGCGGCGGAGCGCTTCGTCGCGGTCGCGCCCGTGCGCGATGACCTTGCCCAGCATCGAGTCGTAGTGGGAAGTCACCCGCACGCCTTCCGCGAGGGCGGCGTCCACCCGTATGCCGGCGCCGCAGGCCGGCAGCCAGCGATGCACGGTGCCCGTCTGCGGCAGGAAGTCGGCGTCGGCGTCCTCGGCGTTCAGCCGCGCCTCGATCGCGTGACCCTCGAAACGGACGTCTTCCTGGCGCAAACCCAGCGGTTCGCCCGCCGCGATGCGCAGCTGCAGCGCGACGAGGTCCAGGCCGGTGATCGCTTCCGTCACCGGATGCTCGACCTGCAGCCGCGTGTTCATCTCGATGAAATGGAAGACGCCGTCCCGGTCCAGCAGGAACTCGACCGTACCGGCGCCTTCGTATCCGATCGCCGCGGCCGCGCGCACCGCGGCTTCGCCCATGCGCTGCCGGAGCGCCTCGTCGACGGCCGGCGACGGCGCTTCCTCGATCAGCTTCTGGTGGCGGCGCTGGATCGAGCAGTCGCGCTCGCCGAGGTGGATCACGTTGCCGTGCCGGTCGGCCATCACCTGGATCTCGACGTGGCGTGCGCCGGTGATCGCTTTCTCGAGGTAGAGCGCGCCGTCGCCGAACGCGTTCAGCGCCTCCGAACGCGCGGCGCGCGCCGCGGCGTCGAACGCGGTTTCGTCGGCGACGAGCCGCATGCCGCGCCCGCCGCCGCCGTTGGCCGCCTTGATCATCACCGGATACCCGATCCGGCGCGCCGCCGATGCGAGTTCCGCCGTCTCGTCGTCGCGGCCGAGGTATCCGGGCACGCAGGGAACGCCTGCGGTCTGCATCCGTTCCTTCGCGAGCCGCTTGTCTCCCATCAGGCGGATCGCCTCCGCGCCCGGGCCGATGAAGACGATGCCGGCCTGCGCGCACGCCGCCGCGAAGTCCTCGCGCTCGGACAGGAAGCCGTAGCCGGGATGGATCGCGTCGGCGCCGGTTGCCTTCGCCGCCGCGATCACGCGCGCCACGTCGAGGTAGGACTGCGCCGCGGGAGCGGGGCCGAGCACGACCGACTCGTCGGCCGCGCGGACGAAGGGCGCTTCGAGGTCGGCTTCCGAACAGACGGCGACGCTGCGGTAGCCGAGCGCGTGCACCGTGCGCAGGATGCGCAGCGCGATCTCTCCGCGATTGGCGACGAGGACCTTCGAGAAGGGCGACTTCATCGGAACGCTCCGGCGCTCCATGCCGGCACCCGCTTCTCGCGGAAGGCCGTCGTGCCTTCGGCGCCTTCGTCGCCGCGGTATGCGCGGGCGAAGCTTCGCGCCGCTTCGTCCAGCAGCCGATCGTCCTCCATCGTGCCGACCGCGCGGATCAGGCGCTTCGCCTCCGCGGTCGCGGCGGGCGCGCAGCGGTCGATCTGCTGCAGCAGCGAGCGCAGCTGCGCCTCCAGCGCTTCGCCGCTGGCGCAGGCGAAATGCACGAGGCCCAGCGGCAGCGCTTCGGCGCCGGTGACCGTGGCGGCGGTCAGCGCGAGACGGCGCGCCTGCGAGACGCCGACGCGCCGCGTGAGGAACGGAACGATCTGCGCGACCGGAATGCCCAGCGTCGCTTCCGGAAGGCGGAAGACCGCATCGTGTGCGGCGATGGCGACGTCGGCGACGCAGGTCAGGCCCAGGCCGCCGCCCAGTGCGTAGCCCTCGACCACGACGATGACCGTCTGCGGCGCGCGGTCGATCTTCGAGAAGATCGCGCCGCCCGAGCGATTGCGCACGACCAGCGGATCCTCGCCGGGGCGCGCCTCGATCGTCGCGCGTTCCTTCAGGTCGCCGCCCGCCGACAGGTTGCCTCCGGCGCCGCGCAGCACGACCGCGCGGATGCCGCGGTCGTCGGCGATTGCGTCGAAGACCGCTTCGAGCTCGCGCCACATCTGCACGTTGAAGGCGTTGCGCACTTCGGGCCGGTTCAGCGTCACGTGCAGGCACCATTGCTCACGCCTGCAGAGGAGGGCCTCGGTGGCGGGCAGATTCATTCGGATTTCCTCGTTCTCGCGTGTTCACATCCGCGCTACGCCGAAGGTGATCGGCTGCAGTTCGCGGCTCTCCGCCTCGGTGCAGGTGGCCAGGCAGAAGCCGAGCACCCGGCGCGTGTCGCGCGGATCGATGATTCCGTCGTCCCACAGCCGGGCCGTGGCATAGAGCGCGGTCGACTCGCGATCGAAGCGGGCGATGATCTCGTCGCGCATGCGGACGATGCGTTGCGCGTCGGGCGTCTCGCCCGCGCGCGCGTGCTTCTGCGTGGTGATGATCTCCATGACCTTCGCCGCCTGCTCTCCGCCCATGACCGAGATCCGGGCGTTGGGCCACGCGAAGACGAAGCGCGGCTCGTAGGAACGGCCGCACATGCCGAAGTTCCCGGCGCCGAAGGAGCCGCCGATCAGCACGGTGATCTTGGGTACCGGCGCGTTCGCGACCGCCTGGATCATCTTCGCGCCGTGCTTGATGATCCCGAGGCGCTCGGCCTCGCGGCCGACCATGAAGCCGGTCGTGTTCTGCAGGAAGACGATCGGCTTGCGGGCCTGCGTGCACAGCTGGATGAACTGCGCGGTCTTGGCTGCGTCGTCCGCCTGGATCGGGCCGTTGTTGCCGATGAAGGCGCAGGCGTGGCCTTCGACCTGCGCCATGCAGCACAGCATGTTGGCGCCGTAGTCCGGCTTGAAATCGATGAAGCGCGAATCGTCGACGAGCCGGGCGACGACTTCGCGCATGTCGTAGGGCTTGCGGTAGTCGGTCGGCACCACGCCGGCGAGCTCCTCGGGCGAGTACCGAGGCTCCGACTTCGCCGGCGGTTCCCAGCGTCGCCAGCCGAGCTGGCCGACGACGTCGCGCGCCATCGAGATCGCCGCCGCGTCGGAATCGGCGACGAACTCAGCGGTGCCGGCGACGCGGGCGTGCAGGTCGGCGCCGCCCAGTTCCTCGTCGGTGGCCACCTCGCCGGTCGCGGCGAGCAGCAGCGGAGGGCCGGCCAGGAAGACCTTCGCGCGGCCGCGCACCATGATGGTGTAGTCGGCCATCCCGGGAACGTAGGCGCCCCCCGCGGTCGACGACCCGCAGACGACGGCGATCTGCGGGATTCCCGCGGCGGACAGCCGCGCCATGTTGTAGAAGCGCTTGCCGCCCTCGATGAAGATCTCGGACTGGTAAGCGAGGTTCGCGCCGGCGCTCTCGACCAGCATGATCACCGGCAGCCGGTTCGCCAGCGCGATCTCCTGCGCGCGCAGGTACTTGCGCAAACCCATCGGCACGGTTGCGCCGCCCTTGATCGCGCTGTTGTTGGCGATCGCCATGACGCGCACGCCGTGGACGAAGCCGATGCGCACCAGCAGCGCTCCGCCGAGCACGTTTTCCTCGCCGTCGTCGTCGTGCATCTCCAGCCCGGCGAGCGAGGACAGCGGCAGGACCGGCGCGCCGCGATCGAAGAGCGCCTCGAGGCGCTCGCTCGGCAGCAGCTGGCCGCGCTTCTCGAAGCGAGGGCGCTCGCGTTCGCAGCGCGCGTCGATCCGGCTTTCCAGGGCCTCGACCCGTTCGACCAGTTCGAGCATGGCCTCGCGCTGCGTCCGATAGGTGTCCGACGCGGGGTCGATGTCTGATTCGAAGACCGTCACTTGCCTTTCCGTGGACTCGCCGGGGAATGCGCGTTCTTGCTATTCCCCTCAGCGAAACGCTGTTTCGGGAATTTTGCAATGAAAACGATAGCCGGTGCAAGCGAAGGGCGGTCCGTCGGCGGGACCTGCGCTCTAGGTCTCGTCCTCGAAATCGGGCGGGCGCTTCTCCAGGAAGGCTGCGACCGCCTCTTCGTGCTGCGAGGTCCAGTGCGCGAGCGCCTGGAAGCTCGCCGACATCTCGAGCAGCGTGTCGAGGCGCGTATGCGTCCCCTCGCGCAGCAGGCGCTTGCCCATCCGCAGCGCCTGGCCCGGATTGCGCGCGATGCGCTGCGCGAGCTCCCGCGCGCTGTCCATCAGGCGATCGGCGGGAACGACCTGCGACACGAGGCCCCACTCCAGCGCCTTGTGCGCATCGATCGGGTCGCCGGTGAAGGTCATCTCGCAGGCCCGGCTCATCCCGATCGCGCGCGGCAGCAGCCACGCACCGCCGTCGCCGGGAACGAGGCCGAGCTTCACGAAGCTCTCCGCGAAGCGCGCGCTCTCGGAGGCGAGGCGGATGTCGCACATCGTCGCCAGGTCGCAGCCCGCTCCCATCGCCGGTCCGTTGACCGCCGCGATCGTCGGCACCTCGACGCCGTACAGCGCACGGGCGACGCGCTGGATGCCGTGGCGGTAGGCCTCGCGCGAGCACACCGGCGCGCCGAGCCCCTGTCCGAGCCGGTCGCGGATCTTGCGCAGGTCGCCGCCCGCGCAGAAGGACGATCCCGCCCCCGTCAGGATCGCGACCCGCACGCCCGGATCCCGGTTGATCCGCTCGCAGGCCTCGACGATCTCGTCGCCGTCGCGATCCCCGATCAACGCATTGCGGATCTCGGGGCGATCGAGCGTGAGGGTGACGATCGGTCCTTGTTTCTCGAAGCGCAGGTAGTGGGCCACGCGTTCCTCCCGTGTATCGAAGGCCTGGGCGCCGCGGCCTCGCGGCGGTCGAACGCGTCTACAGCGGCAGTTCGCGTTGCACGAGCGCGGGCCAGAAGCGATCGGCCCCCTCGGCGATCGCCGCTCGCCCCAGCCGATGCGCCCAGAAGGCCTCGGTGCCGAATTCGTCGCGCCAGGACCAAAGGCGTCGTGTGAAGAAATGCAGGACGTGCTCGTGCGTGAAGCCGATCGCGCCGTGCACCTGGTGCGCGGTCGACGCCGCGGCGCCCGCCGCGCCGCTGGCGAGGAGCTTCGCCACCGCCACGTCGAAGGCGTTCGTGTCTTGCGCGTCGAAGGCGGCGAGCGTCGCGGACCGGGCCGCGGCGATCCGTCCGGCGAGCGCGGCGAGCGACTGCTGGATCGCCTGGTTGCGACCGATCGGCTTGCCGAACTGGACGCGCTCGCCCGCGTAGTCGACGCTCAGCTCGAGCACCCGCTCGAGGGCACCGACGATCTGGGCGCTGCGCGCGAGCGCGCCCGCGCGCAGCAACGCGCTCTGCGCGTGCGGCTCGTCGAGCGGCGCCTGCGCTTCGATCACCGCATCGTGCAGCTGCAGGTCGGCGCCCGCTTCGCCCGCTGCGTTGGGGCGCGGCGTCGATGTCACCGTGCCCGTGCGCCCGAGGCCGATCAGCAGCAGCCGCGTCGTCGCCTTCGAGCCGACCGAAACGAGAACCCGATCGGAGGCACCGGCCCAGGCCACCCTGGGCAAGGTGCCGCGGACCCGGTCTTCGCCGCCGCTCGTGCGTTCCTCGAGCGCCGGCGCATCGACGGCGCCGGCGAGGGCGATCCGCCCCGGCGGCGCGGCGATGCCTGCGCGGGAGAGCAGCCAGGTCGCCATCAGCGTGTCGGCCACCGGCGCGCTGAGCGCGTGGTATCCGACGCCGCGCAGGATCGGATAGGCCTGCGCCGGCGTCGCGCCGATCCCGCCGTGCTCGTCGGAGGCCATCGCGCGCTCGAGGCCGGCCTCGCTGCAGCGCTCCCACACCTCGTGCGACGGTCGTCCCTGCTCGTGCGCCTCGAGCGCATCGCGCTGCATCAGGTCGGCGAACAGGCGCTCGACGCTGTGTTCGATCATCGACCGCAGCTCGCTCATCGAAGCCCCAGCGCCCGCGCGACGATGCCGCGCAGGATCTCACGCGTCCCGCCCCGCAGCGAATAGGAAACGCTGGCACGGGTCGCGTAGTCGCGCACGACGTCGAAGGGGTGCCCGGCGGGGAGGGCGCGATCGCCGAAGAGGCGGTGCGCCACCTCCGGCAGGCGCTGCTCGAGCAGCGCCCCCTGGTCCTTCACCAGCGCGGCGGCGATCGCCGCGTCCTCCTGGCGCGCGAGCATGCCCGCGACGCCGAGCGACATCTGGCGCAGCGCCGCGTGTTCGGCGACGAGCCGCCCGATCTCCCGGGTGTGGACCGGGTCGTCCGGCTCGGCCAGCGCGATCAGCTCGCGCATCAGCTGCGTGTTGGACAGATAGCGTTCCGGCCCGCTGCGTTCGTATGCGAGCTCCGAAGTCACCTGCAGCCAGCCGGCTCCCTCGTTTCCGATGAGCGCATCCTCCGGCACCTGCACCCGATCGAGAACGACTTCGTTGAAGTCCTCGTCTCCGGCGGCGTTGCGGATCGGCCGCACCTGGACGCCGGGCGACTTCATGTCGACGAGGAACTGCGAGAGCCCCGCCCTGCGGTCATCGGTGGCGGCGCCGGTGCGCACGAGCGCGATCATGAAGTGGGCGTCCCGGGCGAAGGAGGTCCACAGCTTGCGGCCCTCGATCACCCAGCCGTCGCTCGTGCGCACGGCGCGACTGCGCACCGAGGCGAGATCCGAACCCGTGTCGGGTTCGCTCATGCCGATGCAGAAATAGGTGCGGCCGCGCGCGACCGAGGGGAGCAGCCTTTCGGCGAGCGCAGGCGCGAAGCGCATCAGCAGCGGGCCGCTCTGCCGGTCCGCGATCCAGTGCGCGGCCAGCGGCGCGCCCGCCGCGAGCAGCTCTTCGAGGACCACGTATCGCTCGAGCGACGAGCGCTCCGCCCCGCCATAGCGCTGCGGCCACGTCATGCCGATCCAGCCTCGCTCGCCGAGCCGGCGGCTGAACGCAGGATCGGCCGCGGCCCAGTTGCGCGCCTTTCGCTGCACCGGAACGTCGCGCATCGCGTCGGCGAGGAAGTCGCGAACCTCCTCGCGCAAGGCCTCGCACTCCTTGCCGAGTGTTGCGGGCGGAATGTGGATGGTGCGAAGCATCCGAGTCGTCTCCCTGCTCGCCGTTGCGGCGCTGCGCTCGGGCGTCCCCATCGTACGAGTCCGGATCGCGCGCGTAAAATTAATAAAACATCGTCTGTGATTAGAGATGCACGACATATCCACGCGCGTGCTGCGCGCGATGGTGGCGCTCGACGACCTGCGTCATTTCTCGCTGGCCGCCGAGCGTTGCCACGTCACGCAGTCGGCACTGAGCCAGATGATCGGCAAGCTCGAGCGCGGGCTGAACCTGCGGCTGGTGGACCGCGATCGTCGCCGCGTCATCCTCACCGCCGATGGCGAGCGTTTCGTTGCGGCCGCGCGCCGCATCCTGGCGGAAGTCGAGCGCATCGGCGACGACCTGCGCGACCGGGCCGAGCTGCGCAAGGGGCGGGTCGTCGTCTGCGCGCAGCCTTCGCTCGCGGCGCACTGGCTGCCGGCCGTCATCTCCGCGTTCCGCGCGCGTCATCCGGGAATCGAGGTCGGTCTCCTCGACGCGGCACCCGACCAGGCGCTCGAGCACGTACGCAGGCGCAAGGCCGATTTCGCGCTGACGGCGCGCGGACCGGGGATGACCGGGCTGCAGCATCGCCTCCTGTTCGAAGACGAATTCGTCGTGGTCTGCGCGCGCGAGCACCCGCTGGCGCGTCGGCGCTCGGTCTCGCTGCACGACCTGGCCGGGTGCCGCTTCATCCGCCTGATCCGGGGCGGCAGCATCGCGCAACTGCTCGAGCCGGCGCTGCGCGGGATCGACGTCGTCGACACCGGCCTCGAGGTCGAGCAGGTGGCGACGCTCGCCGGACTGGTCGCGCATGATCTCGGCGTCAGCGCGGTCCCGTCGGTCTGCCTGCCCTACTTCGACGGCACGCGGGTCGCCGCCGTTCCGCTGGCGCCGGACACCCTGTCGCGCCCGATCCACCTGGTCTGGCCCGCGGCGTCGGAAGGCAGTGTCGCTGCGCGAAGCTTCGTCGAGATGCTCGAAACGGTTTCGCCGGTTCCCTGCGCGAGCCGGAGGAACTCCCGCTCGCGCGCCCTTCGACGCGGCGAGCGGCGCAGCCGCTGAGCGCGGCTCGATCGCAGCGAGCCCGGCGAACCCCGCCGGCCGCCCGCGCCGTCAAGCGCGATCCGGCGCCCGTCGCTGCGGCAGCCGGTTGTGCACGGCAGTGGCGGCGATCGCCGCGTGTCCCGTCGCCACCGCGATCTGGTTGAGCGCGCTGACGACGTCGCCGATCGCGTACAGCCCGGGCACGCTCGTTTCCTGGCGGCTGTCGACGTGCAGTGCGCCCTCTTCGTCGCAGGCCGCGCCGAGCGCGAGCGCGAGCTGCGAGCGCTGCCGGCTGCCGAGCATCGCGTAGACGACTTCGAAGCCGCGGGGGCGGCCGTCGATCGTGAAGATGCATCGCTCGCCGTCGAAGCGCACGTCGCTTGCGGCTTCGGTGCAGGCGATTCCGGCGGCGTGCAGTCGCGCGCGCGTCGTCGCGTCGGCCGGGCGGTCGCTCGGAACGAGCGTGACGCGCTTCGAATAGGTGCGCAGGAACTTGGCGTGGGACGTCGTGGCGGCGACCGGTCCGTGGATCGCGATGTCGCGGTCGATCGCCTCGTAGGCGTCGCAGATCGGGCAGAAGCGCAGCGCCGCGCACGCCACTGCCTCCTCGAGCCGCTCGATGCGCGGCACGAGGTCTTCGCAGCCGGTGGCGAGCACGACGCTGCGCGCGACGATGCGCGTCGCGGCGGATTCGAGCACGAAGTCGCCGTCGTCGCCTGCGCGCCGCTCGATCGAGACGACCTCGCCCGGCTCGATGCGCGCCCCGCAGGCGCGCGCCTGCGCCGAGAGCCGCGCGAGGAAATCGTCGCCGCTGATTCCGCTCGGGAAGCCCGGGCAGTTGTGACTCTCGGGAATCCAGCGGGCACGACTGCGCCCGCCGTCGAAGACGGCGATCGGGCGGCGGAAGCGCGCGAGATAGATCGCCGCGGTCAGCCCGCCCGGGCCGGCGCCCACGATCGCGCAGTCGAGTCGTTCGTCCACGGGCCGGTTGGTGCAGGCGGCGTACCCGCCTGGCGACGCAGGCCGGCTATCGGGCGCTCCGGCGCTGACCGCCCGCCGGTGCGGCGAAGCCCGCCGCGGCCGACTGCATCTGGTCGTAGGCGGCGCGCGCGGCGTCCATCGACTTCGAGATGAAGTCGAAGGCACCGCCGACGCCGCCGGGCGCGCCCTGCGCGAGCGACTCGACCGCCTCGGCCAGCTGCTCGTTGCTGCGCGCGACCTGCTGCTCGACGAGCGCGCCGATGTCCACGCCGGTCTCCTGCGCGATCGCGTAGACGGCGTTCGCGTAGGCGGCGAACTTCTCGGGCGGAAGCTTCGCGAAGCTCGTGACCAGTTCGGTGAGCGTTTCGGTGTCGCGCGCTTCGAGCAATGCGCGGATCTGCTCGCTGGACTGCTCGAGCGACGCGCGCGCCGTCTGCATGTTCAGCTCGGCCAGCCGCCGAAAGCCCTCCATCGTCTTCGCGGCTGCCGCGCCGGTGAATTCGATCGTGTCGCTTTGCAGCTTCTGCAGGTCGGCTCCGCTGGGCAACGGCTTGGGCATGTT
>JBIQJM010000040.1:0-25075 GCA_044507525.1 Burkholderiales bacterium | reverse complement strand
TGTTCCAGACGTGCCACGTCTTGCCGTAGCTGTTCATCTTTCCCTTCATCAGCGCCCGCTCGGCGGCGTCGGGAATGCCGGGCGCGACCAGCTGTCCCGAGAGGATCTCGCCGTTGTGCGGGTGCCAGTACTGCCGCTCCTCCTCCGGCAGCGAGGCGAACAGCTTCTCCGAGACGATGTACTCGATGCCGTTCAGCCTCGCGTCGGCGGCGTCGCCGTCGAAGATCGCGCACTGCGCGAAATCCTCGTTGACCTGCCTGCAGAAGTGGTGCGCCTGCACCTGGTGCTCGGGCTCGGCCTTCATCGGGTGAAAGCCCACCAGGTGGATGTCCATGCCGCTCGGCGGCGCGTTTCGCTGCAGCAGCTTCGCGCCGAACTCGAGCACGCGCGTCGTCGCCGATTCCTCGGCGCCGGGGGGCGACGCGTCATCGCTCGCATGACCCGGCAGCAGCGCCGCCGCGAGCAGGCCGAGACCGAAGGAGGATGCGGCCAGCAGGCCGCGGCGGGAATCGCGTTTCGTCGGCATCGCTCGTTCTCGCGGTCCGTTGCGGACCGGTCGAGGCGCAGCGGCCTCGCCCGGGACGAATCGCGATGCAGCCGGGGGGCCTGCGATCCGACGCGCGCAGCGCGGAGGGCGGACCGCGCCCATCGGACAGGCCCCGCGCTTGCTCCTTTGCACGTTCACCGACGAGGAGCGAGCGATGGCTGAACGACGACCGCCTCCTGCCCCGCCCGGCACCGCGGACACGCCGGCCGAACGGTGGCAGCACGCGCATTCACACCGCGAAATGCACGAACACGATCCGAGGCGCGCACCCGAGCTCGATGCGCAGCGCCGCCGGCAGTTTCTGCATACGCGCGACGGCGTCTTCTATCCGACCGGGCACGCGGTGCTGGTCATGGAACGCGACGACGCGCAGCATCTCGTCGACGCGTTGGGCCAAGCCGGTTTCCCGGGCGACGCGATGATGCTGCTCGACAGTGCCCAGACCGCCGACCTGATGCGGGCGAGCGAGGAGCAGGCAGGACTGCTCGCCGAGATCGTGGGCGCCGAGATCAAGAACCTGCGGGTGATCCGCCAGCTCGCCGACGGGGGCGCCTGGATGCTCGTCGTGCGCGTGAAAGACGACGACGAGGAGCAACGCCTGCTGCAGGCCTCAGGCCGTTGGCCGATTCACAAGGCGATGCGATACCATAGGCTGGCGATCGAGGAGCTGCCCGTGGGCAGCGAGGACATCCCGGGCGACAGCCCATACGGCGTCAACGAAGTCTTGCGCAACAAGCCTTCGGACGCACGGATGAAACCACGGCGCTGACCGACGCGCGGGCGACCGACGCGCCGATCCTGCCGATCGAGAAGGGGCGGCGCGCCTTGGCAGCGCGCCGCGGCTTTCACGAGGCCTGGATGTTCGACGCCTGCTTGCCTTTCGGGCCCGACACCACGTCGAACTGGACCTTCTGGCCTTCCTTCAGGCTCTTGAAGCCGTTCATCTGAATCGCGCTGAAGTGCGCGAACAGATCCTCACCTCCATCGTCGGGGGTGATGAAACCGTACCCCTTCGAGTCGTTGAACCACTTGACGGTACCCGTTGCCATGCTTTCGTCTTCCCCTGACGCGATCGACTGGACGCTGCCAACGGCGCCCGAGGGCGCTGGCGAGAACGTCGCAGGATCGTAGTGCGTCGGTTTCGAACGAAGTCCGGCGCTCCCGCTTGCGAGGACATCCCCCTGGGCAGCGGACGGATTCTTTGTGAAAAGACAGGTGTCGTCAAGACAGGTCTGGCGCTTTCCAGCGACATTCCGTGGGCTTCACTCTTGCTTTGTGAAGCGCATCACGGTCGGCGAGACGGCCCTCCGGAACGTTGTTGCAGTGGAAGCAACACTCGCTAGAATGCATTCATGGCGACGCGTCAAGATCCGTCTCCCGTTCTGGAGCGCCAGGGGTCGCGGCTGAAGCCGCCACCGATGTACCAAGTGATGCTGCTCAACGACGATTTCACCCCGATGGAGTTCGTCGTCAACGTCCTGCAGAGGTTTTTCGGGATGGGCCGGGAGAAAGCGACACAGGTGATGTTGAAAGTGCACCGCGAAGGACGCGGCGTGTGCGGAGTCTTCCCTCGCGACGTGGCGGCCACGAAGGTGGAACAGGTTAGCAGTTACTCACGCCAGCACCAGCATCCGCTGCAATGCGTGATGGAGGAAGCATGATCGCGCAGGAATTGGAAGTCAGTCTGCACATGGCCTTCGTGGAGGCCAGGCAGCAGCGCCACGAGTTCATCACCGTGGAGCATCTGCTGCTGGCGCTGCTCGACAATCCGTCGGCGGCCGAAGTGCTGCGCGCCTGCGCGGCCAACGTCGAAGACCTGCGCAAGAACCTCACCGGCTTCATCAAGGAGAACACGCCGGTCGTGCCGGGTGCCGAGGAGATCGACACCCAGCCCACGCTCGGATTCCAGCGCGTCATCCAGCGCGCGATCATGCACGTGCAGAGCACGTCGAACGGCAAGAAGGAGGTCACCGGCGCGAACGTATTGGTGGCGATCTTCGGCGAGAAGGATTCGCACGCCGTCTATTACCTGCACCAGCAGGGCATCACGCGCCTGGACGTCGTCAACTACATCTCCCACGGCATCACCAAGGCTCCGCAGCCGAAGGAGCCCGTGAAGGAAGAGCAGGCCGAGACCGAGGCCGAGGCGGGCAACGCGCAGCAGGGCGCGCTCGAGCAGTACACGCAGAACCTGAACGCGGCGGCGCGCGAAGGCCGCATCGACCCGCTGATCGGCCGCGAGAACGAGGTCGAGCGAGTCATCCAGGTGCTGTGCCGGCGGCGCAAGAACAACCCGCTGCTGGTCGGCGAGGCGGGCGTGGGCAAGACGGCGATCGCCGAGGGGCTCGCCTGGCGCATCACCCAGGGCGACGTCCCCGAGGTGCTCGCCGACGCCACCGTCTATTCGCTCGACATGGGCGCGCTGCTGGCGGGCACCAAGTACCGCGGCGACTTCGAGCAGCGGCTGAAGACGGTGCTCAAGCAGCTGAAGCAGGCGCAGAACGCGATCCTCTTCATCGACGAGATCCACACGCTGATCGGCGCCGGCTCGGCCTCGGGCGGCACGCTCGATGCGTCGAACCTGCTCAAGCCGGCGCTGTCGTCCGGGACGCTGAAGTGCATCGGCGCCACGACGTACAACGAATATCGCGGCATTTTCGAGAAAGATCACGCACTTTCGCGTCGCTTCCAGAAGATCGACGTCGTCGAGCCGACGGTCGAGCAGACGGTGCAGATCCTGCGCGGGCTGAAGTCGCGCTTCGAGGAGCACCACGGCGTCAAGTACTCGTCGTCGGCACTGTCGGCCGCCGCCGAGCTGTCGGCGAAGTACATCAACGACCGCCACCTGCCCGACAAGGCGATCGACGTCATCGACGAGGCGGGCGCGGCGCAGCGCATCCTGCCCAAGAGCCGCCAGAAGAAGGTCATCAACAAGGGCGAGATCGAGGACATCGTCGCGAAGATCGCCCGCATCCCGCCCGCTTCGGTCTCCAGCGACGATCGCGGCCGGCTGCAGACGCTCGATCGCGACCTGAAGGCGACCGTCTTCGGCCAGGACCCGGCCATCGACGCGCTCGCCGCGGCGATCAAGATGTCGCGCTCGGGGCTGGGCAAGCCCGACAAGCCGATCGGCGCCTTCCTGTTCTCGGGGCCGACCGGCGTCGGCAAGACCGAGGTCGCGCGCCAGCTGGCCTTCATCCTCGGCATCGAGCTGATCCGCTTCGACATGTCGGAGTACATGGAGCGGCACGCGGTGTCGCGCCTGATCGGTGCGCCTCCGGGCTACGTCGGCTTCGACCAGGGCGGCCTGCTCACCGAGGCCATCACGAAGAAGCCGCACGCGGTGCTGCTCTTCGACGAGATCGAGAAGGCGCACCAGGACATCTTCAACATCCTGCTGCAGGTGATGGACCACGGCACGCTCACCGACAACAACGGGCGCAAGGCCGACTTCCGCAACGTCATCATCATCATGACGACGAACGCGGGTGCCACCGAGCTGCAGAAGCGCGCGATGGGCTTCTCCGACACCCGCAAGGCGGGCGACGAGATGATCGAGATCCGCCGGATGTTCACGCCCGAGTTCCGCAACCGGCTCGACTCGATCATCAGCTTCGGTGCGCTCGACGAGCAGATCATCCTGCGCGTCGTCGACAAGTTCCTGATGCAGCTCGAGGAGCAGCTGCACGAGAAGAAGGTCGAGGCCATCTTTACCGACAGCCTGCGCTCGATGCTCGCGAAGAAGGGTTTCGACCCGCTGATGGGCGCGCGCCCGATGCAGCGCCTCATCCAGGACACGATCCGCAAGGCACTGGCCGACGAGCTGCTGTTCGGCCGGCTGGTGACGGGCGGTCGCGTCACGGTCGACGTCGACGAGGCGGGCGAGGTCACGCTGTCCTTCGCCGAGGCGCCGCCTTCGGCCGGCGGCGAGGGCGAGGAGCACATCGAGGTACTGCCCGCCTGAGCGAAGCTGCGAACGGATCTCGCGCGCGCACGCTCCGCCGAGCGCTGCGCTTCGGAAAGGCTCCCTCGCGGAGCCTTTCTTCTTCCTGGCGCGGCACCCGCGCGCCACTGGCCGCGCCGTCAGCTCCATGACAATATGCGCCGAGCGCACGAAGTAACGCCCGCGGCGCACTGCCGCCGAGAATGCGTGCTTTTCGACACAGGGAGGAGAAGGATGCGATCGAGGACCCTCGCTTCGGCGATCGGTGCCGCCGCCGTGCTGTTCTGGTCGGCGGTGCCCGCGCATGCGCAGTCGGCGCAATACCTGGCGGCCAACTGCGCCAACTGCCACGGCACCGACGGCCGTTCCGCGGGCGGCGGCGGCATGCCCGGGCTCGCCGGTCTCTCGCCGACCTACTTCGCCGAGCAGATGAAGGCCTTCCGCGAGGGAACGCGCAAGGCGACGATCATGCACCAGCTCGCCAAGGGCTATACCGAGCAGCAGATCGCCGATCTCGCCGAGTATTTCGCACGCCAGCAGGGGGGCTCGAAATGACGCGCGACATCGTGAACGAGAACGAGGAGTTCCGCGGCATCGAGCCGGGACGGCGGCGTTTCGCCAAGGGCGCCGGGTCGGTGATCGCGCTCGGCGGCGTGGGAGCGGCGCTGTCGCTGGCCGGCTGCGCGAGCCCGGGTCCTTCGCGCAGCGGTGCGGCGCAGGGCAGCGTGCTCGTCATCGGCGGCGGATACGGCGGTGCGACGGCTGCCAAGTACCTGAAGAAATGGGGCGGCAACGCCGTCGACGTCACGCTCGTCGAGCGCCAGACGGCGTTCGTCTCCTGCCCGCTGTCGAACCTGGTGCTCGGCGGATCGCGGCGCATCGAGGACCTCACCGTCTCCTACGCCGGCCTGCGCAAGGCCGGCATCCGCGTCGTGCAGGACGAGGTGACGGCAATCGACCCGTCGACGCGCAGCGCCTCGTTCACGCGGCTCGCTTCGCAGCGCTTCGACCGCATCGTGGTCTCGCCGGGCGTCGACCTCGATTTCCACGCCGTGCAGGGGCTCGACGCCGAGGCGCAGAAGACGATCCTGCACGCCTGGAAGGCCGGTGCGCAGACGGTGGCGCTGCGCGCGCAGCTCGAGGCGATGCCCGACGGCGGCACCTACGTGCTGACGATCCCGAAGTCGCCCTATCGTTGCCCGCCCGGCCCCTACGAGCGCGTCTGCCAGGTCGCGCACTACTTCAAGACGAAGAAGCCGCGCTCGAAGATCGTCGTGCTCGACGCGAACCCCGACATCCAGTCGAAGAAGGGCCTGTTCCTCGCCGTGTGGAACGGCCAGTACAAGGGCCTGATCGACTACCAGCCGAACATGAACGTCACCGAGGTCGACGCGCGCAACCGCGTGGCGATCACCGAGTTCGGCGACAAGGTGCGCGCCGACGTGCTCAACGTGGTCCCGCCGCAGCGCGCGGGCGCCATCGCGAAGCAGGCGGGGCTGGTCAACGCGAACGATCGCTGGTGCATGGTCGACTGGGTCACGCTGGAGTCCACCGCCGCCCCCGGCATCCACGTGCTCGGCGACGCCACGCTGTCGGCGCCGCAGATGCCGAAATCGGGACACATGGCGAACCAGCACGGCAAGGCGGTCGCCGCGGCGCTGGTCGAGATCTTCGCCGGCCGTCCGCCGCAGCCGCAGATGATGGCCAACACCTGCTACAGCTTCGTCGACGACCGCAACGTCGTGCACGTCGCCTCGGTGCACCGCTACGTGCCCGAGAAGAAGACGATCGAGCCGGTGGCCGGCGCCGGCGGCCTGTCGCCCGCGCCCAGCGAGCTCGAGGGGCAGTACGCCAACGCCTGGGCGCGCAACATCTGGAACGACATGCTGAGCTGAGCTCGGCTGTCGGGCGGACCGTGCCTTCGGCAGGGATGCCGGGCGCGGTCCGCGTTCGCGCTGCCTTATAGTTGCCGCGATGACCGATCGAAGTCGTTCGCTGCTCCTGGCGTGCGCGGTGTTCGCGCTCGCCGCCGTCGGCATTGCGCTCGTGCTGCAGCACGCGTTCGACATGCGCCCCTGCGCATGGTGCACGCTGCAGCGGCTCGTCTATCTCGTCGTGGCCGCCTTCGCGCTGCTCGGCTGGGCGTTCGGCGCGGGTGCCGCGGCGCTGCGCGGCTTCGCGCTGCTGGCCGGCCTCGCGTCGCTCGGCGGGCTCGCCGCTGCGCTGCAACAGCAGTTCGTCGCGGCGAAGACCGCCTCCTGCGCGTTCACCTTCGCCGACCGCGTGTTGATGCAACTGCGCCTCGACGAGACGCTGCCGTGGCTGTTCCTCGCCGATGCGTCGTGCAGCGAAGCGAACGTCCCGCTTCTCGGCGTGCCTTTCGCCGTGTGGAGCGCGGCGGCCTTCGTCCTGCTCGCCATCGCCGCCTTCGCGGCCGCGTGGCGCGCGGACCGTCCGCCGCGCGCACCGCAGGGACCCGTTCCGGAGGTTTCAAGATGAATGCGCTCGAGCAATTGAAGCAGTTCACCGTCGTCGTCGCCGACACCAGCGACTTCAACGTCATGCGCCAGTACGCGCCGCGCGACGCGACGACGAATCCGTCGCTCGTGCTGAAGGCGGCGCAGAAGCCCGAATACGCCGAACTGCTCGCGCAGTGCCTTCGGGAGCACGGGCGCGAGGACGAGCAGGCGCTGTGCGATCGCCTGCTCGTGCGCTTCGGCCAGGAGATCCTGAAGGTCGTGCCCGGGCGCGTCTCCACCGAGGTCGACGCGCGGCTGTCCTTCGACACGCCCGCCAGCATCGCGCGCGCACGCCGCATCGTCTCGTTCTACGAGGAGGCCGGCGTCCCGCGCGAGCGCGTGCTGGTCAAGGTCGCGTCGACCTGGGAGGGCATTCGGGCCGCCGAGCAGCTCGAGCGCGAAGGCATCCGCTGCAACCTCACCCTGCTGTTCTCGTTCCCGCAGGCGGTCGCCTGCGCCGACGCGGGCGTCACGCTGATCTCGCCCTTCGTCGGCCGCATCTACGACTGGTACCGCAAGCACGAGGGCAGGGACTTCACGCCGGAGGAAGACCCCGGCGTGCTGTCGGTGCGGCGCATCTACGCGTACTACAAGAAGTTCGGCTATCCCACCGAGGTGATGGGCGCGAGCTTCCGCAGCACCGGCCAGGTGCTCGCGCTCGCCGGCTGCGACCTGCTGACGATCAGCCCCGAGCTGCTCGGCGAGCTCGCGGCGAGCGAGCGCGGCGTCGAGCGCCGGCTCGACCCGGACGCCGCCCGGTCCGAAACGATCGACCGCGTGCGCTTCGACGAAGCGTCGTTCCGCTACGCGGTGAACGAGGACGCGATGGCGACCGACAAGCTCACCGAGGGCATCCGCGTGTTCGCCGCCGACGTGGTGAAGCTCGAGCAACTGGTGCGCAAGCTTCACTGAGGGGCAACCGGGGCCGGAGCGCGGTCTCGTCCCTTCGTCCTGCCTCCATGCCCCGCCTGCTGCTGGTCTGGTGGTCGACGACGCACGGTACGCGCCAGCTCGTCGATGCGCTCGCCGAAGGCGCGCGCGAGGAGCCCCGTGTCGAGGTGCTTTCGCTGCGTGCCGACGAGGCCGACGCGGCCGACGTGCTCGGCGCGCAGGCTTTCGTCTTCGCCACCCCCGAGAACCTGGCGTCGATGGCGGGCCGGATGAAGGATTTCTTCGACCGGTGCTACTACCCGGTGCTCGGGCGCGTCGACGGCCTGCCGTACGCCGTCGTCGTCTGCGCCGGCACCGACGGCAGCGGCGCGGCGCGGCAGGTCGCGCGCATCGCGACCGGCTGGCGACTCAAGGCGGTGGCCGAGCCGCTCGTCGTGGTCAACGGCGCGCAGACGCCGCAGGAGATCCTCGCGCCGAAGACGATCGAGGCGGCGCAGCTCGAACGCGCGCGCGACCTCGGGCGCGCGCTGGGTGCGGGGCTGTCGATGGGGATCTGGTAGGGAAGGGGGGCTACCCGAAGGCGTCTACCTTCCGGTGCTGCCGAAGCCGCCTGCGCCGCGCGCGCTCTCGTCGAAGGCGTCGACGACGTTCCAATGCACCTGCACGACGGGAACGACGACGAGCTGCGCGATGCGGTCCATCGGACGGATCGTGAACGCGTCGCGGCCGCGATTCCAGCACGAGACCATCAGCGGACCCTGGTAGTCGGAGTCGATCAGGCCGACGAGGTTGCCGAGCACGATGCCGTGCTTCGCGCCGAGCCCGGAGCGCGGCAGGATCATCGCCGCGAAGTGCGGGTCGGCGATGTGGATCGCCATGCCCGTGGGCAGCAACTGCGCGGCGCCCGGCTCGAGCACGAGCGGCGCGTCGATGCAGGCGTGCAGGTCGAGCCCGGCGCTGCCCTTCGTCGCATAGGTGGGCAGCGCCTGCTCGAGCCGCCGGTCGAGGACCCGCACGTCGAGCTTCATGGCGCGAGCCTGCGCGCGAACTCGTCGACCAGCGCGCGGGCGAGCACGTCCTTGCCGGCGCGCGCGAGCCGGCGCGCGCCCTTCGCGTCGACCAGCAGCAGCTCGTTGTCGTCGCGCCCGAAGGTGGCGGGACCGAGGTTCGCCACGAGCAGCGGGACGCCCTTGCGCGCGCGCTTGGCGGCGGCATTCTCCTCGAGCCTCTCGCTCTCGGCGGCGAAGCCGACGCAGAACGGCGCATCGGAACGGCGCGCCACGGCGCCGAGGATGTCGGGGTTCTCGACGAACTCCAGCGCCGGCGCGCGGCCGCTCCCGTCCTTCTTCCACTTGCTCGCGCTCGCGTTCGCCACGCGCCAGTCGGCGACGGCCGCCACGCCGACGAAGAGATCGATCTTCGCGCCCTCGCGCGCGGCGTCGTCGAGCTCGGCCATCACGGCGTCGTGCATCTGCTGCGCGCTTTCGACGTCGATGCGGCGCACGCCGCGCGGACCGTCGAGCGCGGTGGGACCGGCGACGAGCGCGACGCGGGCCCCGGCGTCGCGCATCGCCCTCGCGAGCGCGAAGCCCATCTTGCCCGACGAGCGGTTGGTGATGCCGCGCACCGGGTCGATCGGCTCGAAGGTGGGTCCGGCGGTGAGCAGCGCACGCCGGCCGGCGAGCGTCTTCGGCACGAAGCTCGCGGCGACGTCCTCGACCAGCTCGAGCGGCTCGAGCATGCGGCCGAGCCCGACTTCGCCGCAGGCCTGGTCTCCGCTGCCGGGCCCGACGACGAGGACGCCGTCCTCGACGAGCTGCGCGACGTTGCGCTGCGTCGCCGGATGCGACCACATCTGGCGGTTCATCGCCGGCGCCACGACGAGCGGGCATTCGCGCGCGAGGCACAGCGCGGACAGCAGGTCGTCGGCCCGGCCGTGCGCGAGCCGGGCGAGGAAGTCGGCCGTCGCCGGCGCGACGACGATCGCGTCGGCGCCGCGCGACAGCTCGATGTGCGCCATGTTGTCGGCGATGCGCGAGTCCCACGCGTCGACGAAGACCGGCTCCCCGCTGAGCGCCTGGAAGGTGACCGGCCCGACGAAACGGGTGGCCGCTTCGGTCATCACGACCTGCACGCGCGCGCCGGCACGCTGCAGTTCGCGGACCAGTTCCGCCGCCTTGTAGGCGGCGACGCCGCCGGTGACGCCGAGCACGATCCGTTTGCCGTCGAGCATCGCGGAGGGAAGGGTGAGGGGTGGAGGGCGAAGAGTGAAGGGTACACGCGCCCGCTTCTACGCGGGGGCCGAGCGGGCGCGGGGGGCCGGGCGCGGCTGCGCGACCGCGGTGTCGTCCGATTCGATGCGGATCGCACGGGCGGGGACGGCGAACTCGAGCCCCTGCTCGGAGAGCAGGTCCATGATCGCGAAGTTGATGCGCTGCTGCACGTCCATGTACAGCGTGAAGTTCGGCGACAGCACGTAGTAGACGAACTCGAACTGCAGCCCGTATTCGCCGAAGGCGGACAGGTGGCCGCGGTCGAAGCGCGCGTGTTCCTGGGCGCCGATGATCGCGTTCACCGCCTCGACCACCGCGTGCGCCTGCGCGCTCGAGATGCCGTAGGGCAGCCGGAAGCCGAAGACGACGCGCCGGTGCGGCATCCGGCTGAAGTTGTGAACGAGATGGCCGAGCAGATTCGAGTTCGCGATGACGAGCTCTTCGCCGCGCAGCGAGTCGATGCGCGTGCTCTTGATGCCGACGTCGCGCACGGTGCCGAGGTCGTCGCCGAAGGCGATGAACTCGCCCACCTCGAAGGGCTTGTCGAGGCCGATGCTGATCGACGAGAAGAGGTCGCCGAGCAGGCTCTGCAGCGCGAGCGCCACGGCGACGCCGCCGATGCCGAGGCTGGCGACGAAGGCGGTGATGTCGACGCCCGCGTTGGCGAGCAGCGCCATCAGCAGCGTCGTCCAGACGATGAGCTGCGCCGACCAGCGCAGTATGCCGATCATCACCGGGTTGCCGCGCGGCTTGCCGTCGACGGCGTCCGGACGCGTCAGCCAGAGTTCGATCAGCGCGTTGATCCACAGCGCCACCTGCACGCCGACGAGCGAGAAGCCGACGTTGCCGAGGAAGGTGTCGATGCCCGGGGTCGCGTCGAGCAGGCGCGCGCCGAGGACGATCGACAGCAGCCCGAGGATCCAGTTGCGCGTCGCCTCGACGATGGCGCGCAGCGGTCGCGTCGCGCGCACCGCTGTCTCGGGCAGGCGCGCGTCGAGCCGACGCGCGTGCGATCGCACGAGCACGAGAACGGTGCGAGCGACCAGGAAACCGACGAGTGCGGTGACGATGGCGCCGATCCACGTCAGCGCCGGGTTGCCCAGCCATTCAAGATCGTTGAGGACGTCGAACATCTCTCTCCTTCATCGATTGCGCCGCACGCGGCGCAGCTCGTCGACGACGAGCAGCACGGCCCCCACGGTGATCGCGCTGTCGGCGACGTTGAACGCGGGCCAGTGGAAGCGCTGCCAGTGCAGCAGCACGAAGTCGACGACGTGGCCGTGCACGATCCGGTCGACGACATTGCCGATCGCCCCGCCCAGGATCAGTGCGAGCGAGAACGCGAACAGGCGCTGCGACCCGTGCTTCGTCAGCAGCCAGACGATGAAGACCGCCGCCGCCGCACCGATGCCGATGAAGAACCATCGTTGCCACCCGTCGGCTTGCGCGAGGAAGCTGAAGGCCGCGCCGCGATTGTAGACGAGCGTGAGATCGAAGAAGCCCGGCACGACGGCCAGCCGTTCGCCGTACGACAACAGGCGTTCGACCGCGTACTTCGTGGCCTGGTCGAGCGCGACGACCGCAGCGGCGATCCAGAGCCACTTCGCGATCGCCGTCCTGCCCCTTGCCGCCATCGTTTCGCCTCCCGTGCCGTTGCGCCGGGGGCAGCGTACCAGCGTCGCCCGCCTGCCCGCGCCCGGCCCGGCCTGCGCAGGCGCGCGACGCGGGCGCCGCTACGCGCAGCGGCGCGTCTCGCCGTCGCCGTACAGGTTCGACACGCAGCGACCGCAGATCGCCGGATGCGAGGGATCGACGCCGACGTCGTCGCGCCAGTGCCAGCAGCGCTCGCATTTCGCGTCGTCGCTCGCGCGCACGTCGATCGACTCGTCGGCGGCCGACGCGACGCGGACGACGCGCGCGCCCGAGGTGATCCACACGAAGCGCAGGTCGTCGCCGAGCGACGCCAGCGCCTCGTAGGTCTCGTCGGCCGCGCGCACCTCGACCTCGGCCTGCAGCGACGAGCCGATGCCGCCGGCGGTGCGCAGTTCCTCGAGCTTCTTCATGACTTCGGCGCGCACCGCGCGGATCCGCGTCCATTTCGCGACGAGCGCGGCGGTGTCCGGCGCTTCGACGTCGGCCCAGCGTTCGGCGCCGGGGAAGCGGTGCCAGGTCTGCGTGAAGATCGTGCCGCCCGCGTCGCGGTGCAGTTGCGGCGCGAGCAGGGGCCACGCTTCCTCGGCGGTGAACGACAGCACCGGCGCGACGATCCGCAGCAGCGCGTGCGTGACGTGGTGCAGGGCCGTCTGCGCCGAGCGGCGCGCCTGCGACCGGGCGGCGGTCGTGTACAGCCGGTCCTTCAGCACGTCGAGGTAGAACGCGCCGAGGTCTTCCGAGCAGAAGGTCTGCACGCGCGCGATCGCCGGGTGGAACTCGAAGCGCTCGTAGTCGGCCTCGATCGACGTCTGCCACGCGGCCGTCATCGCGATCGCGTAACGGTCGATCTCGAGCAGCTCGTCGCCGGCGACCGCGTCCTGCGCGGGATCGAAGTCGGCGATGTTGGCGAGCAGGAAGCGCAGCGTGTTGCGGATGCGCCGGTACGCCTCGACGACCCGCGCGAGGATCTCCTTCGACAGCGACATCTCGCCCGAGTAGTCGGTGCTGGCGACCCACAGCCGCAGGATCTCGGCGCCCAGCGATCCGGCGACCTCCTGCGGCTCGATGCCGTTGCCGAGCGACTTGCTCATCTTGCGGCCCTGGCCGTCGACGGTGAAGCCGTGCGTGAGCAGCGCCTTGTACGGCGGCACGCCGTTCAGCATCGACGACGTGAGCAGCGACGAGTGGAACCAGCCGCGGTGCTGGTCGCTGCCTTCGAGATACATGTCGGCCGGGAAATGCGATTTCGCCGCGTGCGAGCCGCGCAGCACCGTCTGGTGCGTCGTGCCCGAGTCGAACCAGACGTCGAGCGTGTCGCGGCTCTTCCCGTAGTGCTCGGCCTCGTCGCCGAGCAGCTCGCGCGGATCGAGCCGCTGCCAGGCCTCGATGCCTTCCCGCTCGACGCGCTGCGCGACCGCCTCGAGCAGCTCGAGCGTGCGCGGGTGCAGCTCGCCCGTCTCCCTGTGAAGGAAGAACGCCATCGGCACGCCCCACTGCCGCTGGCGCGACAAGGTCCAGTCGGGGCGCGTCGCGATCATCGCGTGCAGGCGCGCCTTGCCCCATGCCGGGTAGAAGCGCGTCGCCTCGACGCCGGCGAGCGCCGATTCGCGCAGCGTCGGGCCGCCGTCCTTCGGGCGCAGGTCCATGCCGGCGAACCACTGGCTCGACGCCCGGTAGATGACCGGCGACTTGTGCCGCCAGCAGTGCATGTAGCTGTGCGTGTAGTCCCAGGTGTCGAACAGCACGCCGGCGTCGCGCAGGTGCTCGACGATGCGCGCGTTCGCATCCCAGATCGACATCCCGCCCCAGTGCGGCAGCGATGCCGCGTAGACGCCGTCGCCCTGCACCGGCTGCAGGATCTCGTCGTCGCGCATCCCGTGCGCCTTGCACGAGACGAAGTCCTCGACGCCGTAGGCCGGCGCCGAGTGCACGATGCCGGTTCCCGTCTCGAGCGTGACGTAGTCGCCCAGATACACCGGCGAGAGGCGGTCGGCGAAGGGATGACGGAAGGCGATGCCGTCGAGCGCGCGGCCCTTGCAGGTGGCGATCACCTCGCCTTCGAGCTTCCACGCCTTCAGGCAGGCCTCGACGCGCTCGGCGGCGAGCACGAGCAGGGCGGGCGCTGCCTGCCACTCGACGCGCACGAGCGCGTAGTCGAAGTCGGGGTGCAGGTTCAGCGCCTGGTTCGCCGGGATCGTCCACGGCGTCGTGGTCCAGATCACCGCGTAGCCGCGCTCGACCGGCAGCGCGGGCAGTCCGAACGCGCGCGCGAGCCGATCGGGCTCGGCGAAGGGGAAGCCGACGTCGATCGCCGGGTCGGTGCGGTCGCGATACTCGACCTCGGCTTCGGCGAGCGCCGAGCCGCAGTCGAAGCACCAGTTGACCGGCTTCAGTCCCCGGTAGAGGAAGCCCTTCTCCAGGATGCGTCCGAGCGCGCGCAGTTCGTCGGCTTCGTTGCCCGGCGCCATCGTCAGGTACGGATCGTCCCAGTCGCCGAGCACGCCCAGCCGGATGAAGTCGCGCTTCTGGCTGGCGATCTGCCCGGTGGCGTAGGCGCGCGACTTCGCCTGCACCTCGTCGGCCGACAGGTGCTTGCCGTAGCGCTTCTCGATCTGGATCTCGATCGGCATGCCGTGGCAGTCCCAGCCCGGCACGTAGTGCGCGTCGTAGCCGGCCATGTTGCGGCTCTTGACGATGACGTCCTTCAGGATCTTGTTGACGGCGTGCCCGAGGTGGATGTCGCCGTTGGCGTAGGGCGGACCGTCGTGCAATACCCAGACCGGACGGCCCCTGGACGCTTCGCGGATGCGATCGTAGACCTTGCGCTGCTGCCATTGCTGCGTCCACGCAGGCTCGCGACGCGCGAGATCGCCGCGCATCGGGAACGGCGTCTCCGGCATGTTCAAGCTGTCTCGCCACCCTTTCTCGCGGCGCGCAGCGGGTTTTCCTTCGGCCATCGGTTCTCCGGGATTCGTTTGGCGGCTCGTCTTTGGCGCTCGTCTTCCGATCAGGGGGCGCGATCGGCGCCCCGGTCGGTGCGTCCGGCCGCGCGTCGTGCGGGGCGTTGGGCGGTGCGTTCGGCGTCGAAGTGCGCGCGCGCGTCGTTCGCGTCGCGTTCGATCTGCGCGCGCAGCGCGTCCAGCGAGTCGAAGGCACGTTCCTCGCGCAGCCGGGCGACGAACTCGATGCGCACGAGCCGTCCGTAGGCGTTCTCGTCGAAATCGAACAGGTGCGTCTCGAGCAGCAGCCGTCCGTCCCGCTCCACCGCGGGGCGCGTGCCCAGGCTCGCGACGCCTTCGACCGGAGTGTCGCGCAGCCCGTGCGCGCGCACGACGAAGACGCCCGCGAGCGCCGGCCGCTCGAAGGGAATGCGCACGTTCAGCGTCGGGAAGCCCAGGCCTCTGCCGAGCTTGCGCCCGTGCAGCACGCGCCCGCAGATGGAGTAGGGGCGCCCGAGCAACGCGGCGGCGAGCGGGAAGTCGCTCGCGGCGAGCGCGGCGCGCACCGCCGAGCTCGAAACGCGCGCGCCGTCGCGCTCCACCGTTTCCAGGCGCTCGAGCTCGAATCCCGAGGGCGATGCCAGGCGCTGCAGCAGGCCGAAGTCGCCGGCCCGGCGCGCGCCGAAACGGAAGTCGTCGCCGATCAGCAGGTAGCGCGTCTGCAGCGCGTGCACGAGGATGCGCTCGACGAACTCCTCCGGCGCGAGCGATGCGAGCGACGCGTCGAAGCGCACGACGCAGGCGCGATCGACGCCGCACTGCGCGAGCATCCCGAGCTTGTCGCGCAGCGTGCTGATGCGCGTCGGCGCGGTGACGTCGGGCCGCCCGGCGGCCGCGGCGAGCGAGGCGAAATACTCGCGCGGATGCGGCTCGAAGGTGAGCACGCAGACCGGCAGGCCGCGTGCGCGCGCGTTCTCGCGCAGCGAGGCGATCACCGCCTGGTGGCCGACGTGCATCCCGTCGAAATTGCCGATGGTGAGCGCGCACGGGCTGCGCCGATCGGGCGGCGGCTGGCGGCGAAGGATTTCCATCGGAGGGGCGGGCGGGCTTGCTGCGCGGCAAAACCTTGAATTATAAGGCGCCCGGGCCGTACTTTCCCCGATGATAAGCTTGGACGATGAAGAGAATCGTCGTGCTGATCTCCGGGCGCGGCTCGAACATGACCGCGATCGCCCAGGCGCTGCACGACGAGCGCTGGCCGGCGTGCATCGCCTGCGTGATCGCCGACCGCGCGGGCGCGGCCGGGCTCGACCGCGCGCGCGGCTACGGCCTCGAGACCGAGGTCGTCGACTTCCGGGCGTTCGCATCGCGCACCGACTTCGAGACCGCGCTCGCCGCGGCCGTCGACCGCCACCGACCCGACGTCGTCGTGCTGGCCGGCTTCATGCGCATCCTCGGCGATGCCTTCGTCGAGCGCTATGCGCAGCGGCTGCTGAACATCCATCCGTCGCTGCTGCCGGCGTTCCCGGGGCTGGCGACTCACCGCCGCGCACTCGAAGCCGGCGTCGCCGTGCACGGCGCAACGGTACATTTCGTCGGTCGCGAGCTCGATCTCGGTCCGATCGTCGCGCAGGCGGCGCTCGCCGTGCGGCCCGACGACGACGAGCAGCGCCTGGCGGCACGCGTGCTGGAGCTCGAACACCGGCTCTATCCGATGGCCCTGCGCTGGTTCGTCGACGGGCGGCTGTCGATCGAAGGCGAGCGTGTCGTGCTGCTCGAGCCCCGCCCGGACGAGACGCGCTGCCTCTGGGGCGGCTGATGCGCTTCGGCGCGATGCGCCGGCAGGCGCTCGCGCGGGCGATCCGCGCCGATCGGCCCGCCGACGTGTCGCTGCGCGCCTTCTTTCGCGAGCACCCCGGTCTCGGCCGGCGCGACCGCGCGCGCATCGCCGAGTCGGTCTTCGACGTGCTGCGCCAGCGCCGACTCTACGAGCGGCTCGCGTCGCTCGACCTGGACCGCGGCGCCGGATCGGGTGCGCGCCCGGGTGCGCAAGCCGCGATCGCCGCCGGCTCGCCGGCGCCGGGCGAGGACGCCTCGCTCGAGGCGCTGCTCGGCGTGTCCGACGCCCGGCGCGAAGGCCGCCTCGAGCTGCCCGACGGGCTGTCGTTCGCCGAGCGCTTCAGCCTGCCCGACTGGCTCGCGCAGGCGCTACTCGCGCAGTTCGGCCCGGCCGACGCGCAGGCGCTCGCCGCCGCGCTGCTCGAACCCGCGCCGCTCGACCTGCGGGCGAACGTGCTGAAGGCCGATCGCGCCGCGGTGCGTCGCGAACTCGACGAGGAAGGCATCGCGACGCAGGAGCTGCCGCAGGCGCCGCACGCGCTGCGCGCCCACGGCAAGCCGTCGCTCGAGCGCACGCGCGGTTTCCTCGCCGGGCGCTTCGAGGTGCAGGACGTCGGCAGCCAGCTGCTGGCGATGCTCGTCGCGCCGAAGCGCGGGCAGACGGTGGTCGACCTGTGCGCGGGCGCCGGGGGCAAGACGCTCGCGCTCGCGGCGGCGATGCGTTCCACCGGCCGCATCTACGCTTGCGACGTCTCGGCGAAACGCTTGCAGCGCATGCGCCAGCGGCTCGCGCGCAGCGGTGCCGACGACGTGCACCCGATCGTCATTGCCGGCGAACGGGATCCGCGACTGCAGCGGCTGCACGGACGCGCCGATGCGGTGCTCGTCGATGCGCCGTGCACCGGCACCGGCACGCTGCGGCGCGCCCCCGACCTCAAGTGGCGAACGACGCCTTTCGAGCTCGCGACCTTCGTCGCGCAGCAGCGCGCGCTGCTCGACGCGGCGGCGGCGCTCGTGCGTCGCGGCGGGCACCTCGTCTATGCCACCTGCAGCCTGCTCGCGGCCGAGAACGACGAACAGCGCGACGCCTTCGAGTCGCGGCACCGCGGCTGGACGCGTTGCGACCCGCTGCCCGTGCTCGCCGGACAGGGCGCGCGCCTGCACGCGCAGGCAACGGCCGACGGCACGCTCAGGCTGCTCCCGCACCGCGACGACTGCGACGGCTTCTTCGCGGTTCGCTGGCGTCGAGAGGGTGCGGGTTAGAATCGTTCGAAGATCCCGCACGGAGTCGACTTGAACGGATTCGACGCGACGGCGCTGCTCGACGCGGTGCTGCATTTCCTCGACGGCGGCCTGCTCGACGCTTCCGGGTGGCAGATCGTCGCGTACACGCTCGTCGTCACGCATGCGACGATCATCGCGGTCACCGTCTACCTGCACCGCTGCCAGGCGCATCGCGCGCTCGAGCTGCATCCGGCGGTCGCGCACGCGTTCCGCTTCTGGCTGTGGCTCACCACCGGGATGGTCACGCGCGAGTGGGCGGCGGTGCATCGCAAGCACCACGCCAGGTGCGAGAGCGCCGAAGACCCGCACAGCCCCGTACAGCGCGGCTTGCGCACCGTGCTGCTGCGCGGCACCGAGCTCTATCGCGCGGAGGCGGCGAATGCGCAGACCGTGCGCAAATACGGCCAGGGCACTCCCGACGACTGGATCGAGCGCCGCCTCTATGCGCCGCATCGCAATCTCGGCGTGCTGCTCATGCTCGTCGTCGACCTCGCGCTGTTCGGTGCGATCGGCCTGAGCGTCTTCGGCGTGCAGATGCTGTGGATTCCCGTGCTCGCGGCGGGCGTCGTCAACGGCATGGGCCACGCGCACGGCTACCGCAACTTCGACTGCCCCGACGCGAGCACGAACCTGGTGCCCTGGGGCATCCTGATCGGCGGCGAGGAACTGCACAACAACCATCACACCTACGCGAGCTCGGCGCGGCTGTCGGTGAAGTGGTACGAGCTCGACGTCGGCTGGATGTACATCCGGCTGCTGTCGCTGCTCGGTCTCGCGAAGGTGCGTCGCGTCGCGCCGCGGCCGAAGCTCACCGCCGCGCGCAGCTGCGTCGATCCCGAGACGCTGCACGCGGTGATCGCGCACCGCTACGACGTCATGGCGCACTACGCGCGGTCGCTGAAGCGCGCCTGTGCCGAGGAGGCGCGGCGGCTGCGGGCGATGAACCGGCCGGAGGGGCGCATCGTCGCCTCGGCGCGCCGCTGGCTGCACACCGACGCCGCGCGCTGGTCCGAGCAGCAGCGCGCGCGCGTCGACGAAGTGCTCGCCGCCAGCGAACGCCTGCGCAAGCTCGTCGAGATGCGTCGCGAACTCGCCGCCGTCTGGGAACGCTCGAACCTCAGCGGCGAACAGCTGGTCGCGCACCTGCAGCAGTGGTGCCAGCGCGCCGAGGCGAGCGGCATTCGCGCGTTGCGCGACCTCTCGCTGCGCCTGCGCTCGTACGCCCCGGTAGGAACCGTCGCATGAGTTCTCACGTGTCGCCGTCGGCGCCGCCCGCCGAAGCACGCAAGGCGGTCACGCAGCCGCGCCTGGCCGAAATGCGCGCGAGCGGCGAGCCGATCGCCATGCTCACCTGCTACGACGCGAGCTTCGCCGCACTGCTCGATTCGGTCGGCATCGACTGCCTGCTCGTCGGCGACTCGCTCGGCATGGTCGTGCAGGGGCACTCGTCGACGCTGCCGGTGACGCTCGACGAGGTCGCCTACCACGTGCGCTGCGTCGCGCGCGCCGCACGCTACGCGTGGCTCGTCGCCGACATGCCCTTCGGCACCTACCAGGGGTCGCCCGAATCGGCGCTGGCCAATGCGGTGTCGCTGATGCAGGCGGGCGCGCAGATGGTCAAGATCGAGGGCGGCGCCTGGCTCGCGCCCACGGTGCAGGCCTTCGCCCGCGCCGGCATACCCGTCTGCGCGCATCTGGGCCTCACGCCGCAATCGGTCCACACGCTGGGCGGCTACCGGGTCCAGGGCCGCGACACGGAGGCGGCCGATCGGCTCGTCGCCGACGCGATCGCCCTCGAAGAGGCCGGCGCGACGATGCTGGTGCTCGAGATGGTGCCCGCGGCACTCGCCGAGACGCTCACCGGTCGGCTGTCGATCCCCACGATCGGCATCGGCGCCGGCGCCGGCTGCTCGGGGCAGGTGCTGGTGCTGCACGACATGCTCGACGTCTACCCCGGCCGGCGGCCGCGCTTCGTCCGCAATTTCATGAGCGGGGCGTCGAGCGTGCGCGACGCCGTCGAGCGCTATCGCGACGCGGTGAAGACGCGGGCGTTCCCGGCGGCCGAGCATTCGTTCTAGCGGGCTCGACGTGAACGCGTCCGCGCAGGAGGTCGCCGTCGTCACCGGAGCGTCGCGCGGCCTGGGCGCGGCGATCGCCGAGGCGCTGTTGTCGCCCGTCCGGCACGTCGTCTGCATCGCGCGTTCCGGCAACGACGCCCTCGTCGCGCGCGCGCAGGCATCGGGCGCAGCGCTCGACTACCGGCGCTGCGATCTCGCCGAGCCGCCGGCGGTCGACGCGCTCGCCGATTCGCTCGTCGCCACGCTGCGCGAGCATCGCGACGCGCGGCGATTCGTGCTGGTGAACAACGCCGGCGTCGTCGAGCCGATCGGGCCGATCGAGGAACTGCGTCTCGAGGCCCTGACGGCGTCGCTGCAGGTGAACCTCGTTTCGCTGATGCGGCTCACGGCGGCCTTCCTTGAAGCCACCGACGGCTTCGCCGGCGAACGGCGCATCCTGAGCATCTCCTCGGGCGCCGCGCGCCATCCGATCGCGGGGTGGGCGCCGTACTGCGCGGCGAAGGCCGCGGTCGACATGTTCACGCGCTGCCTCGTCGACGAGCAGGCGCGCCGGCCGAACCCGGCACGCGCCTGTGCGCTCGCCCCCGGAGTGCTCGATACCGCGATGCAGTCGGCGATCCGCGCCGCCGACTTCCCGTCGATCGAGCGTTTTCGCCGCCTGAAGGCGCAAGGCGCGTTGACGGCGCCGGAGGACGCGGCGGCGCGCATCGTCGCCTACCTAGCCCGCGACGATTTCGGCTCGCAGCCGATCGACGACCTGCGCGAGCACGCCGGCCGCGGCTGACCGCGGCGCGCGGCCTCGCCGGGCGCTGCGAACGCCCGCCCGCAGTTGCGTCCGCCCACGAAAAACGGCGCCGCAGGGCGCCGTTCTTCGAAGTACGCGCAGCGGCGCGGACCGGGTGGTTCCCGGTCGGTCCGCGGCTGCATCGTCGCAGCCGACTTACTTGATCTTCGTTTCCTTGTACGCCACGTGCTTGCGGGCGACGGGATCGAACTTCTTGATCTCCATCTTCTCGGGCATGTTCCGCTTGTTCTTCGTGGTCGTGTAGAAGTGGCCGGTTCCGGCCGTCGATTCGAGCTTGATCTTGTCGCGCATCGGGGAGTCCTCCGCTCGGTGTACGGCTCAGGTTGCGGTTCGGTGCTGCAGTGTGCGGCTCGTCGGCAGGCCTCAGGCCTCGCCGCGCGCGCGCAGGTCGGCGAGCACCACGTCGATGCCTTTCTTGTCGATGAGGCGCAGCGCGGCATTGCTCACGCGCAGGCGGATCCAGCGGTTCTCGCTCTCGATCCAGAAGCGGCGGCTTTGCAGGTTCGGCAGGAAGCGGCGCTTCGTCTTGTTGTTCGCGTGCGAGACGTTGTTGCCGACCATCGGCGCCTTACCGGTGATTTGACAGACTCGGGCCATGGCGGGTGGTGTCCGGGTTGAACGTAGCAAAGCCGGCAATGATAGCAGAGTTCGGCACCCGCTGGCGAGGCGGCACGCCGGGGCCCGCAAGCGCCGGCGGCACGCGATTCACAGGATCCCCGCCTCGGCGAACGAGAAACAGCGCTCCGCGCCGACGATCAGGTGGTCGAGCACCGGGATGTCGAGCTGGCTCAGTGCCGACTTCAGCGAGGCCGTGAGCAGCCGGTCGGCGGCGCTGGGTTCGGCGACGCCGGACGGGTGGTTGTGGGCGACGATGACCGCGGCGCTGTTCAGCTCCAGCGCCCGGCGCAGCACCTCGCGCGGGTAGACGGAGGTCTGCGTGAGCGTGCCGCGGAACAGCTCCTCGGCGGCGATCAGCCGGTTCTGGCTGTCGAGGAACAGGCCGGCGAACACCTCGACGTCGCGATCGCGCAGCCAGGCCGACAGGAACGCGCGCACCGACCCCGGCGAGGCGAGCGCGTCGCGTTCGCGCAGCGCCGCGCGCAGGTTGCGGCGGCCGAGTTCGAGCGCCGCCTGCAGCATCGCCCAGCTCGCCGGGCCGAGCCCCGTTTCGGCCATCACCGCGCCGCTCGAGGCGGCGAGCAGCGGACGCAGGCCGCCGAAGCGGGCGAGCAACTGGGCGCTGCACTCGACCGCGCTGCGCCCGCGCCGGCCGCTGCGCAGCAGCACGGCGAGCAGCTCGGCGTCGGACAACTGCGCCGCGCCACCTGCGAGAAGGCGCTCGCGCGGCCGGTGCTCGACGGGCCAATCCGTAATCGCCACGTAGCTTCCTCTAGAATGGAGCCGATGAGTTCCGCCAACCCCGCGCAGGCGCCGGTCGTGCAGGCCGGTTCGCACCTGACGCTGCATTACCGGGTCAGTCTCGCCGACGCCGGCACCGACGTCATTAACACCTTCGGCGAACGGCCGGCGACCCTTCAGGTCGGTGTCGGTCAGATGGCCGAAGCGCTCGAACGATGCCTGCTCGGCCTGGCCGAGGGGGAGCGCCGCAGCTTCGAGCTGTCGCCGCAGGAGGCCTTCGGCGAACGCAGCCCGGAGCTCGTGCAGAAGCTCGCGCGCGACAGCTTCGACGCGAACGTCGACAACGCCGACGACTATCGGCCGGGCGACGTCGTCGACATCGCCGGGCCCGACGGCGGGCGCATCGCGGGCGTGCTGAAGGAGCTCACCGAGCGGCACGCGCTGTTCGACTTCAACCACCCGCTGGCCGGGCACGCGCTGCGTTTCGAAGTCCACATCCTGGGAGTGCTCTGATGACCGACGACGGCCGCGCCCCGAAGCACGCGATCCTCGCGCAACCGCGCGGCTTCTGTGCCGGAGTCGACCGTGCGATCGAGATCGTCGAGCGTGCGCTCGAGCGCTTCGGCGCGCCGGTCTACGTGCGCCACGAGATCGTGCACAACGACCACGTCGTCGGGCGACTGCGCGAGATGGGCGCGGTCTTCGTCGACGAGGTCGACGAGGTGCCCGACGGGGCCGTGCTGATCTTCTCCGCGCACGGCGTCTCGCGCGCGGTGCGCCGCCAGGCCGATGGCCGCGAGCTGCAGGTCTTCGACGCCACCTGCCCGCTGGTCACCAAGGTGCACATCGAGGTCGCGCGCATGCGGCGCGAGGGGCGCGAGGTGATCATGGTCGGCCATGCCGGCCATCCGGAAGTCGAGGGCACGATGGGGCAGGCCGACGACGGCATCCATCTCGTCGAGACGGTCGACGACGTCGCGCGCGTGCCCATCGCCGATCCGGAGCGCGTCGGCTTCGTCACGCAGACGACGCTGTCGATCGACGACGCGCGCGCGATCGTCGATGCGCTCAGGCAGCGCTTTCCGTCGATCGCGGCACCGCGCAAGCAGGACATCTGCTATGCGACGCAGAACCGGCAGGACGCGGTGAAGCTGATGGCGCCGCAGAGCGACCTGGTCCTGGTCATCGGCTCGCCCACGAGTTCCAACAGCAACCGGCTGCGCGAGGTCGCGCAGAAGATGGGCTGCGAGGCGCGCCTCATCGGCTCGGCCGACGAGCTCGACCCCGCCTGGCTCGAGGGCAAGCGCCGCATCGGCGTGACGGCCGGCGCCTCGGCGCCCGAGGTGCTCGTCGTCGAGCTGCTGCGCCGGCTCGAGACGCTCGGCGTCTCTTCGGTGCGCCGTCTGGAAGGCGTCAACGAATCGATGACCTTCGCGTTGCCCAAGGGGTTGCTGGCCCCCGACGCCTGATCCCCCGGCGCGTGATCCTCGAAATCGACGCGGTCTCGAAGGTCTATGCCTCCGGGCTGCGCGCGCTCGATTCGGTCTCGCTCCAGGTGCGCCGCGGCGAGATCTTCGCGCTGCTCGGCCCGAACGGCGCGGGCAAGACGACGCTGATCGGAATCGTCTGCGGGCTGGTCGACGCCACGCACGGCTCGGTGCGCGTCGACGGCCACGACAACGTCGCCGACTATCGGCAGACGCGCGCGCGCATCGGCCTGGTTCCGCAGGAGCTGACCACCGACGCCTTCGAGACGGTGTGGAACACCGTGTCGTTCAGCCGCGGGCTGTTCGGCAAGGCGCCCGATCCGTCGTACATCGAGCGCGTGCTGCGCGACCTGTCGCTGTGGGACAAGCGCGACAGCCGGATGATGACGCTCTCGGGCGGAATGAAGCGGCGCGTGCTGATCGCCAAGGCGCTGTCGCACGAGCCCTCGCTGCTCTTCCTCGACGAGCCCACCGCCGGAGTCGACGTCGAGCTGCGCAAGTCGATGTGGTCGCTGGTGCGGCGGCTGCGCGACGCGGGCGTCACGGTCATCCTCACGACGCACTACATCGACGAGGCCGAGGAGATGGCCGACCGCATCGGCGTCCTGCATCGCGGCAGGCTCGTCGTCGTCGAGGAGAAGCAGGCGCTGATGCGCAAGCTCGGCAAGAAGCAGCTGATGCTGCAGCTGCGCGAACCGATCGACCGCGTGCCGGCACCCCTCGCCCGCTACGGGCTGGAGCGCGCGGCGGCGGGCGACGAACTCGTCTACACCTACGACGCGCGTCGCGAGGACACCGGCATCCCGGCGCTGCTCGCGGCGCTCGACGAGGCGGGCATCCCGCTGCGCGACCTGCGCACCGAGCAGAGCTCGCTGGAAGACATCTTCGTGCAGCTCGTGCAGGCCGATCCATGAACCGGCACGCGATCGCCGCGATCTTCCGCTTCGAGATGATGCGCATGCGACGCACGCTGCTGCAGAGCGTCGTCTCGCCGATCGTCTCGACGTCGCTGTATTTCGTCGTGTTCGGCTCGGCGATCGGCTCGCAGATCACCGACATCGGGGGCATCAGCTACGGCGCGTTCATCGTGCCCGGGCTGGTGATGCTGATGCTGCTCACGCAGAGCATCGCGAACGCTTCGTTCGCGATCTACTTCCAGAAGTTCACCGGCACGATCTACGAGCTGCTGTCGGCGCCGGTGTCGCACCTGGAGGTGGTCGTCGGCTACGTCGGCGCCGCCGCGGTGAAGTCGATCGGGCTCGGTCTCGTCATCCTGGCGACCGCATCGCTGTTCGTTCCGCTCGAGGTACGGCATCCGGGCTGGATGCTCTTCTTCCTCGTGCTCACCTCGGTCACCTTCAGCCTGCTCGGCTTCATCATCGGCATCTGGGCCGACGGTTTCGAGAAGCTGCAGCTGATCCCGCTGCTGATCGTCACGCCGCTCACCTTCCTCGGCGG
>JBIQJM010000039.1:0-25089 GCA_044507525.1 Burkholderiales bacterium | reverse complement strand
GTTGAGCGTCAGCAGCGACAGCGACGGCGGGCAGTCGATCAGCACGAAGTCGTAGTGGTCGAGCACCGGCTTCAGCGCGTCCTTCAGGCGCGACTCCCGCTCGTCGAAGTCGACCAGGTCGAGTTCGGCGCCGGCGAGGTCCCGGTTCGCGGGCAGCACGTCGTAGCCGGCGTTCTCGGCGCGCTGCGTCGCGTCGACCACGTCGGCGAGACCGATCAGCACGTGATAGACCGAGCGCTTCAGGCCGCGCTTGTCGATGCCGCTGCCCATCGTCGCATTGCCCTGCGGGTCGAGGTCGACCAGCAGCGTTCGCTTGCCGTGGCGGCCCAGCGCCGCGGCCAGGTTCACGGCCGTGGTCGTCTTGCCGACACCGCCCTTCTGGTTGGCGACGACGAAGATCTTCGGCGCAGGTAAGCGCACGCTTTGCGTATCAGTCACGCGATTGGGACTCCTGTTCCACGGCAGCGCGCCGGGCGGCGGTACGGGCGAGCACGACCAGGCTGCGCCGCGCCTCCAACTCCGGCACCTGCAGCGGGATCTCTTCCGCGATGCGCCAACCATCCGTGAGCGCTGACTTCTCGTCCTCGTCGGGTGCCGCTTTCATCGCGGCCACGACGGTATGCGGGCCCGCCACTTCCGAGACCGCCCGCGCGTAGTCGGCGAGCGAGGCGAAGGCGCGGCAGACGATCGCCTCGGGGGTCGCCAGCGCGCCGGCGAGATCCTCGATGCGGGCCCGCTGCACGCGCACATTGGTGAGCGCCAACTCCGCGGCCGCCTGTTGCAGGAAGGCCGCCTTCTTCGCCACGGGCTCGACGAGCGTGACCTCGGCATCGGGCCAGAGGATCGCGAGCACGATCCCCGGCAGTCCCCCGCCGCTGCCCACGTCGACGACCTGCGGCCGCGCGCTGCGCCACTTCCCCGAACCTGCCTCGACGAGCCGGCGAAGCGGCGGCACGGCGGCCGCGCTGTCGAAGACGTGCTGGACGAGCATCTGTGCGGGATCGCGCACCGCCGTGAGGTTGTACGTGCGATTCCATTTGGCGAGCAGCGCCAGATAGCGCAGCAGCGCATCAGTGAGCGCTTGCTGTTCTGGAGCTGCGGAAGGCCGGAGACCGAGTCGCTCCAGGGCAGCACGCAAACGAAGCGCGGCCGCCTCAGGCTGCACGTTGTCCGCCGTCCTCTGCGGGGAGCGGTTCGCGCTGGCGCTTCTTCAGGTGCACGAGCAGCAGCGAGATCGCCGCCGGCGTGACGCCCGAGATGCGGGCAGCCTGGCCCACCGTTTCGGGCCGATGCTGCGCCAGCCGCTGGCGCACTTCGACCGATAGCCCCCGCACCGCCGCGTAGTCGAAATCGTCCGGGATCGGGAAACGCTCGTTGCGCTCGTTGCGCGCGATCTCGACCTGCTGGCGCGCGATGTAACCCGCGTAGCGCAGCTGGATCTCCACCTGCTCGGCCACGCGAGGATCCTCGGGCACCTCGCTCCCCAGGCGCGCGAGCGTCCTGTAGTCGACCTCCGGGCGTCGCATCAGATCGGCGAGTGTCTGCTCGCGCTCGACGTGCAGGCCGGCCGCCTCCCACTCGTCGGGCGTCGCCAGCGCCCCGACACGCGTGCCGCGAAGCCGCTGCAACTCGCGCTCGATCGCCTCGCGCTTGTGCTCGAAGGCCTGCCAGCGCACGTCGTCGACGCAGCCCAGCCGGCGGCCGATCGGCGTCAGGCGCAGGTCGGCGTTGTCTTCGCGCAGGCTCAGCCGATATTCCGCGCGGCTGGTGAACATCCGGTACGGCTCGGTCACGCCGCGCGTGACCAGGTCGTCGACGAGCACTCCAAGGTAGCCTTCGTCGCGACGCGGCGACCACGCCTCGCGCTCGAGCGCCTGCAGCGCGGCGTTGATGCCGGCCAGCAGGCCCTGCGCCGCCGCTTCCTCGTAGCCGGTCGTCCCGTTGATCTGTCCGGCGAAGAACAGGCCGCCGATCGCACGCGTCTCGAGCGAGCGCTTCAACGCACGCGGATCGAAGTAGTCGTACTCGATGGCATAACCCGGTCGGAGCAGGTGCGCACGCTCGAGCCCGGGAATCGAGCGGACGAGCTCGAGCTGGACGTCGAAAGGCAGGCTCGTCGAGATGCCGTTCGGGTAGAACTCGTGGGTGGCCAGGCCTTCGGGCTCGAGGAAGATCTGGTGCGACGATTTCGCGGCGAAGCGCTGGATCTTGTCCTCGATCGAAGGACAGTAGCGCGGGCCGACGCCGTCGATCACTCCGGTGTAGAGAGGACTGCGATCGAGCCCGCCGCGGATGATCTCGTGCGTGCGCTCGTTGGTATGCGTGACCCAGCACGGTACCTGCGCCGGGTGCTGCTCGGGCCGTCCGAGGAAGGAGAACACCGGAACCGGATCGAGATCGCCCGGTTGCTCGACGCAACGGGAGAAATCGATCGTGCGCCCGTCGATGCGCGGCGGCGTCCCGGTCTTCAGGCGTCCCTGCGGAAGCTTCAGCTCCTTCAGCCGCTGCGCGAGCGAGACGGCAGGCGGATCGCCCGCGCGGCCGGCGGAATAGTTCGACAGGCCGACGTGGACCAGGCCGTTCAGGAACGTGCCGGCGGTGAGCACTACCGTGCGCGCGCGGAAGCGGATGCCGAGTTGCGTCACGGCGCCGCCGACGCGATCGCCCTCGAGGATCAAGTCGTCGACCGCCTGCTGGAAGAGCCACAGATTCGGCTGCGCTTCGAGGCGGCTGCGAATCGCCTGGCGGTAGAGGACGCGGTCCGCCTGCGCGCGGGTAGCGCGAACGGCCGGTCCCTTGCTGCTGTTCAGGATCCGGAACTGGATGCCTGCCTCGTCGGTCGCCGCGGCCATTGCGCCGCCGAGCGCATCGACTTCCTTCACCAGGTGCCCCTTGCCGATCCCGCCGATCGACGGGTTGCACGACATCTGTCCGAGCGTCTCGATGCTGTGCGTCAGGAGCAGGGTTCGGGCACCCATGCGCGCGGCCGCCAGCGCCGCTTCCGTACCGGCGTGCCCGCCCCCGACAACGAGGACGTCGAAAGACTGCGGATATTCGATGGGGTGCACGGTTGGGCTTCTGCGGGACGGCACGGGGGGCGGCGGGAAAAGCGGCCCGGGCGTCGACGCGATTATAGGATGCGGCGGCCGCACGGTCTTCGACCGAAGCGATGCGACGTTTCACGTGGAACATCGCCGGCGACCTCGGCTGCGTGCGCCATGCCCGGACAACGCGAGTAGACTGCTTCGACCTTCACGAGGCGGAGGGGTCGATGCCGGAGCCGAAGCCGGGCCGGAAGTCGCGGGCTTCGAAATCAATCGATCTCGCACTCCAGGGCGGCGGTGCGCACGGCGCCTTCACCTGGGGCGTTCTCGACCGCCTGCTCGAAGAGCCGTGGATTCGCTTCGACGGCATCTCCGGTACCTCGGCCGGCGCGATGAACTCCATCGTGCTCGCCGCCGGTCACGCCGAGGGCGGGGCCGAAGGCGCGCGAACGGCGCTCGAGCGGTTCTGGCGCAAGGTCGCCGATGCCGCGCTGCTGAGTCCGTTTCGCCGCAGCCCGCTCGACGTACTGACGGGTCGCTGGACGCTGGACCACTCGCCGGTCTTCATTGCGATGGACCTCGGCGCCCGCCTCTGGTCGCCCTACGACCTCAATCCGCTCGGGACGAATCCGTTGGCGGACCTGCTCGACGAGCTGGTCGACTTCGAGCGCGTCGCCGCCTCCCCCATCCGCCTCTTCGTGACCGCAACCAACGTGCGTACCGGCCGCGGACGCGTGTTCCGCAACACGGAGATCGACGCGCGCGTGCTCCTGGCGTCGGCGTGCCTGCCCACCCTCTTCCAGGCGGTGGAGATCGACGGCGACCCGTACTGGGACGGCGGCTACGCCGGCAACCCGACGATCACGCCGCTGGTGCGGGAGTGCTCGTCCGACGACGTCGTGCTGGTGCAGATCAACCCGGTGGAGCGGACGGGCGTGCCGCGCAGTGCGCGCGAGATCCACAACCGCCTCAACGAGGTCTCCTTCAACTCGCCGCTGCTCAAGGAGTTGCGGATGATCGCCGTGCTCAAGCGCGTGGCCGACCCGGGGAGCGGCGAAGGCGCGATGTGGGCTCGCATGAACCTGCATCGCATCGCCACCGACGCGATGCTGGAGCTCGGCTACTCGTCGAAGCTGATTGCCGAATGGCCGTTCCTCTGCAAGCTGCGCGACGAGGGTCGGCGGGCGGCCGGCGCCTTCCTCGACGCGTACGCGCAGGACATCGGCCGGCGCTCGTCGCTCGACCTCGACGCGCTGCTCGACGGGGTTTGACGCGCCGATGAGCCTCCTCGGGATCCTGCTCGGCCTCGCGCTGCTGATCTGGCTCTCGTACCGCGGGTGGAGCGCGCTCGTGCTCGCACCGGCCGCGGCGCTGGTGGCGGCACTCGGCGCACGCGAGCCCCTGCTCGCCCACTGGACCCAGACCTTCATGGTCGCCGCCGCGGGCTTCGTCGCGCAGTTCTTCCCGCTCTTCCTGCTCGGCGCGATCTTCGGCAAGCTGATGGAGGACAGCCGCTCGGTGCAGACGATCGCCGAGTTCATGACGCGAAAGCTCGGACCGCAGCGGGCGGTCCTGGCAGTGGTGCTCGCGGGCGCACTCGTCACCTACGGCGGCGTGAGCCTGTTCGTGGCCTTCTTCGTGCTCGCGCCGATGGCGAAGGCGCTCTTCCAGGCGGGCGACATCCCGGGCCGCCTGATGCCGGCGGCACTCGCCCTCGGCACCTCCACCTTCACGATGTCCGCGTTGCCCGGAACGCCGGCGATCCAGAATGCGATCCCGATGCCTTTCTTCGGTACGACCGCCTTCGCCGCGCCGGGGCTCGGCGTGATCGCCGCCGCGATCATGCTCGGCTTCGGCCTGTGGTGGCTGCGTCGGGTGGAGGCGGCGGCGCGCCGCGCGGGCGAAGGCTACGTCGCGACGGCGAGCGCGGACGCGCACCTTCTCACGGCGCAGGATCCGCTGGTTCGCGAGCGGGCCAGCGTCGCTGCCGCTTTCGACCCCACCGAGGCGGTGCGCGGGCGCGCCGCAGCGGCTGCGCCCGGCGTGCTGGTGGCGCTGCTGCCGCTGGTGGTCGTGGTGGCGGTCAACCTCACGATGGCCACGCTGTTGCTCCCGCGGCTCGACCTCGACTTCCTGGCCGAGCCTCGCTTCGGCGGCGCGACGCTGGCGTCGGTCGGCGGCGTGTGGTCGGTGCTGGTCGCGCTGGCCGCGGCGATCGTCGTGCTGACGCTGTCGAACCGCGCACGACTGCCCTCGCTGCGCGAAAGCGTCGACTCCGGCGCCAACGCCTCGGTGCTGCCGGTGCTGTCGGTGGCGAGCCTGGTGGGCTTCGGCGCCGTGGTGGCCGCGATGCCCGCCTTCGCCGACGTACGCGACTGGGTGCTGGGCATCGGCGGCGGCCCGCTCGTGTCGCTGGCGCTGTCGACGAACGTCCTCGCGGCACTGACCGGCTCGGCCTCCGGGGGGCTGACGATCGCGCTCGACGCGCTCGGAGACACCTACCTGCAACTGGCCCGTGAATCGGGCATCGACGTCGGGCTGATGCACCGCGTCGCCGTCATCGGCGCCGGAACCCTCGACAGCCTGCCGCACAACGGCGCGGTGGTCACCCTGCTCGCCGTATGCGGTTACGGCCACCGGGAGAGCTACCGGGACATCGCGATGGTCGCCATCGTCGGTGCCCTGCTCGCGCTGGCCGCGGTGATCGCGCTCGGCTCGATGTTCGGCTCGTTCTGAAGCGCACGGAGCGCCTGGCCGGCGCGCTCCGACCTAGGCTTCGAGCGCCTCGACGACGCGGTCCGCGATGGCGAGCGCAGCGGTGAGGCCCGGCGACTCGATCCCGAACAGGCTGACGAGCCCGGCCACGCCGTGGCGCGCGGGGCCGTCGATCCGGAAATCGGCCGCCGGCTCGCCGGGGCCGACCAGCTTCGGCCGAATGCCGGCATAGGCAGGAACGAGCGCGCCCTGCGGCAACGAGGGCCAGTATCGGCGCACCTGCTCCTCGAAGGCGCCGCCTCTTGCCGGGTCGACGTCGTAGTCGAGCGCCGGCACCCATTCGACGTCGGGGCCGAAGCGCGCCTGGCCCGTCAGGTCGAGCGTCAGATGCACGCCTAGACCCGCCTCGTCCGGCAGCGGATAGATCAGACGCGAAAAGGGCGCACGCCCCGTGAGCGCGAAGTAGTTTCCCTTCGCCAGGTGCAGCGGCGGCACGGAGTCGGCGGACAGTCCTTCGATCCGCGCTGCAAGTCGCTGGGCGCCGAGGCCCGCCGCGTTCACCAGCTCGCGCGCCTGCAGCCGGAATCCCTCCCCGACGGCGGCAACGCGCAACTCGAAGCCGCCCGCCTGCTGCGTCGCGCCGAGCACCTCGCTCGCTCCCGCGAAGGTCGCGCCCTGCGCCTCGGCGTCCGCGAGCAGCGCCTGCATCAGCGCGTGGCTGTCGACGATCCCGGTGTTCGGCGACAGCAGCGCCGCCGCCGCGGCGAGTCGCGGCTCCAGGGCGAGCAGTTCCGGGCGCTCGAGCCAGCGCAAGGCGCCGGCACCACCCGCCGCGGCCTTGTCGGCAATCGCCTGCAGAGCGGGAAAGCCGGTCGGATCGGTTGCGACGATGAGCTTGCCGCAGCGGCGATGCGGAATCCGTCGCGCCTCGCAATAGGCGTACAGGCGCGCCGCGCCGTCGATGCAGACGCGGGCCTTCAACGAACCGGGCGGGTAGTAGAGGCCGGCGTGGATCACCTCGCTGTTGCGCGAGCTGATGCCCATCCCGAAACGTCGTTCGCGCTCGAGGACGAGTACTTCGCGGCCGGACTGTGCAAGCGCGCGAGCGATCGCCAGTCCGAGCACGCCGGCGCCTACGACGACGGTTTCCGTGCGCTCCATGACTTGCGTCCCAATAGCCGTGGGTCTCCGCGTGACAACGACCCGGGAGACACCCCCATCCGCTTCGGGTGCTGGTCGATCGCTTCGACCCCTGCGTCGTTCGAGCCGATCGCCGACGGCGCCGGACGTTCCACGTGAAACATCATCCGGGGGCGATCGGCTCGGGCCCTCAGCGCATCCGTATCACTTGACGGATCGACTCGCCCCGCGCCAGGCGATCGAGCGCGGGATGGATCTCGTCGAGCGTGATCCGCTCCGACAGCAGGCGGTCGACGGGCAGCCTGCCCGATCGATACAGCGCAATGAAACGCGGGATGTCCCGCGTCGGCACGCAGGACCCCAGGTAGCTGCCCTTGATCGTTCGCTCCTCGCCGATCAGCGAGACCGCTTGTAGCGGCCAGCGGGCATCGGGATTCGGAAGACCCGCGGTCACGGTCGTGCCGCCCGGGCCTGTCAGCCGGTAGGCCAACTCGAGCGCCTGGACGCTCCCTGCCATCTCGAAGGCGTAGTCGACTCCACCGGAGGCGATCTCCTTCACTTCGGCGACGATGTCGGCAGATGAGGCATCGAAGCAGTGCGTTGCACCCAACTCGCGCGCTTTCTGCAATTTGGATTCGAGTCGATCGATGGCGATGACGGTTCGCGCGCCGGCCGCGAGGGCGGCGAGCAGCGCCGAGAATCCCACCCCGCCCAGTCCCACCACCGCGACGCTGGCGCCCGCCTCCACGCGCGCGGTATTCACGACGGCACCGGCGCCGGTGATCACCGCACAGCCGAAGAGGGCCGCTTCGTCCCACGGCAGCTCGGGATCGATCCGGACGGCCGAGCGGCGCGACACCGTCGCGTACTCGGCGAAGGCCGCGCAGCCCAGATGGTGGTTCAGCGCGCCATCTGCGCTGTCAGTAAGCGCTCGCAGCCGTCGATACCCGCCCAGCAGCGTGCCGCCGTTGTTCGCCTGCCCGCCCGGAATGCACAAGGCCGGCCGGCCCACGGCGCAACGCGCGCAGCTTCCGCACCCCGGCCGGAAAACCAGCGCGACGTGATCGCCGACCGCCAGGTCGTCGACCCCCTCGCCCAGTTCGACCACTTCCCCGGCCGCCTCATGCCCGATGACGATCGGCAGCGGCCACGGCCGGTCGCCGTTGATCGCCGACAGGTCGGAGTGGCACAGCCCCGCCGAATGGATGCGGACCAGGATCTCGCCGCGGCTCGGCCCGTCGAGTTCGACCTCCTCGATCGACAGCGGGCGACTCTGCGCATAGGGCGCAGGCAGGCCGATCTCGCGCAGCACGGCTGCGCGCATCCGGATCGTCATCGTTCGTCTCCCCGTGGGCGCTTGCGCTGCATGCGGCCTCGTTGCACGCTCGCCGATCGAAGCTGCGGCTCAGATGCCGGCTACGCACAGATACTTGATCTCGAGGTACTCGTCGATCCCGTAGCGGGAGCCTTCGCGTCCGAGCCCCGACTGCTTGACGCCGCCGAAGGGCGCCTCGGCGGTGGAGATCAGGCCCGTGTTCACGCCGATCATTCCGGACTCGATCGCCTCGGCGGCGCGGAAGATCCGGCCGACGTCGCGCGAATAGAAATAGGCAGCCAGCCCGAACTCGGTGTCGTTCGCCATCGCGATCGCCTCGTCGTCGGTCTCGAAGCGGAACAGCGGCGCGACCGGACCGAAGGTCTCCTCGCGGGCCACGCGCATCGACGACCGCACGTCGGTGAGGATCGTCGGTTCGAAGAACAGCCCGCCGCGCGAATGGCGCTTGCCGCCGAGCGCCAGCTTCGCGCCCTGCGCGAGCGCGTCGGCCACGTGCTCCTCGACCTTCTCGACCGCCTTCGCGTCGATCAGCGGGCCGATGACGACGCCCTCCTCGACGCCGGGGCCGACCTTGAACTGCGAGACGCGCGCGGCGAGCTTCTGCGCGAAGGCGTCGTAGACGCCGGCCTGCACGTAGATGCGGTTCGCGCAGACGCAGGTCTGGCCCGCATTGCGGTACTTCGACGCGATCGCTCCCTCGACGGCGGCGTCGAGGTCGGCGTCGTCGAAGACGATGAACGGAGCGTTGCCGCCGAGTTCGAGCGAAAGCTTCTTGATCGTGTCGGCCGACTGGCGCAGCAGGATGCGCCCGACCTCGGTGGACCCGGTGAACGACAGCTTGCGCACGGTCGGATTCGTGCACATCTCCTCGCCGATCTTCGACGACTGCGATCCGGTGACGACCATGTTGAAGACACCGGCAGGAAAGCCCGCCTGCTCCGCGAGTTCGACGAGCGCGAGCGCCGACAGCGGCGTCGCGCCGGCCGGCTTCGCGACGACCGTGCAGCCGGCGGCGAACGCAGGCGCGACCTTGCGCGTGATCATCGCGATCGGAAAGTTCCACGGCGTGATCGCCGCGCAGACCCCGATGCCCTGCTTGATGGCCAGCAGGCGTCGATCCGGGGCGGTGGTCGGGATGACGTCGCCGTTGGCGCGGCGCCCTTCCTCGGCGAACCACTCGATGAACGAAGCGCCGTAGGCGACCTCGCCGCGCGCCTCGGCGAGCGGCTTGCCCTGCTCGGTGGTCATCAGCAGCGCGAGATCCTCGGCGTGCTCGAGCACGAGCTCGTACCAGCGGCGCAGGATCGCGCCGCGCTCCCTGGCCGTCTTCGCGCGCCACGCCGGCAGCGCACGCGCGGCCGCATCGATCGCACGCTTCGTTTCGGCGACGCCCATGTCGCTGACCTCGGCGATGGTCTGGCCGCTCGCCGGATCGATCACGCGAAAGCTCGCGCCCGAATCGGCGTCCACCCAGCGGCCGTCGACGTACCCGTTGCGCTTGAACAGCCGCATGTCCTTCAGTTGCATCGTCATCGCGGATTCTCCAGGGATGAAAAGTGTCCGCTCATCGTCCGCCGGCCATCTTCAGGCCGAGCACGCCGGCGACGATGAGCCCGATGCAGATGAGCCGCATCGCGTTCGCCGACTCGCCGAGCAGCACGATGCCGAACAGCGCGGTTCCCGCCGCGCCGATTCCCGTCCAGACCGCGTAGGCCGTGCCCGCGGGCAGCACGCGCATCGCGAGCGCGAGCAGCCAGAAGCTCACGGCGGCGGCGACGACGACGACGATCGACGGCAGCAGCTTCGAGAAGCCGTCGCTGTACTTCAGCCCCAGCGCCCACACGATCTCGAACAGCCCGGCGACGAACAGCCACGTCCACGCCTGCGCGGCGGTCATCGGCCCCCCCGCTCGAAGGTCCGCAAGCCGGGTGCTTCGCTCGTCCTGTACACGGTGGCTCTCCTTCGCCGTCTGCACGGTTCGGCGGCTGTGCCGACGCACAAGTCTAAGCCGCGGCCCGATATCCGGCCCGCCGTCGCGGCCGTAGAATCGGCACGATGTCTTCCGTCCCCTCGAGCGCGCCCGCGGCTCCTCCGGGCCTCGCGCCGCCGGCGCTGCCGATCGCGATCACGATGGGCGACGCCTGCGGCATCGGGCCCGAGATCGTCCTGAAGGCCTGCGCCGATCCGCCGCCCGGCGTGGTGCTGCGCGTGGTGGGCGATGCGCGCTGGCTCGCCCGCGAAGCCGCGCGCCTGTCGCTTCCGATGCCCGCGCAGGTCGAGGACGTCGTCGCGCTTCCCGATTCGCTCGCGGTCGGTCGCATCGACGCGCGCGCGGGCGATGCCGCCTATCGTTGCATCGTGCGTGCCGCCGAGCTCGCCCTGCGCGGCGAGCTGCGCGCGATCGTCACCGCGCCGATCGCGAAGGAGGCGATGCACGCGGCGGGGCACCGCTTCCCGGGCCACACCGAGCTGCTCGCCGAGCTCGCCGGCGGCGTCGACGTGCGGATGATGCTGGCGAACCCGGAGCTGCGCACCGTCCTGGTGTCGATACACGTCGCCTTGCGCGAATCGATCGAGCGGCTCGACCGCGGCGGCGTGTTGCGCACGATCGAGATCGCCGATGCGGCGATGCACCGCGCCGGCCTCGTGCGGCCGCGCATCGCCGTCGCGGGGCTGAACCCGCATGCCGGCGAAGGCGGCCTCTTCGGCCGGGAAGAGATCGAGATCATCGCGCCGGCAGTCGCCGAGGCGCGGGCCGCCGGCATCGAAGTGAGCGGTCCCTTCGCGCCTGATACAGTCTTCATGCGGGCACGCGGCTTCCGCGAATTCGACCTGGTGGTCGCGATGTATCACGACCAGGGGCTGATCCCGGTGAAGTATCTCGGCATCGACGACGGCGTGAACGTCACGCTCGGCCTGCCCTTCGTGCGGACCAGCCCGGACCACGGCACCGCCTTCGATCTGGCCGGCCGGCCCGGGCCCGAAGGCCGCGGCCTGGCCGACCCGGGCAGCTTGCAAGCGGCGATCCGCCAGGCGGCCGCGCTCTCGGTGGCATCCGTCGTCCCGGGTTCGTGACGCAAGTAGGCGCCCGCTTCCGTAGCGAAGCGAGCGCCGGCGCCTCAGTCGGCCAGTCGAGCCTCGAAGCGCGCCTTCGTCTGTGCGAGCGCCTGCGGCAGGCGCGCCGCGAGCCGCTCGAAGAGCTCGCCGTGCAGCTGGAATTCCTTCTGCCACGCGCCGCGGTCGATCGAGGTGATGCGCTCGTACGCCTCGCGGGAGAACGAAAGGCCGTCCCAGTGCAGGTCCTCGAAGCGCGGGCTCGTGCCGAACACGTGCTCGAAGCCGCCCGATCGGCCTTCGATGCGGTCGATCATCCACTTGAGCACGCGCATGTTCTCGCCGAAACCCGGCCAGACGAACTTGCCGTTCTCGTCGGTGCGGAACCAGTTGACGCAGAAGATGCCGGGCAGCTTCGCGCCGCTCGCTTGCAGCCGTGCGCCGAGCGCGAGCCAATGGCCGAAATAGTCGCCCATGTGATAGCCGCAGAAGGGCAGCATCGCGAAGGGATCGCGCCGCACGATGCCGGTGGCGCCCGCCTGCGCGGCAGTGGTCTCCGAACCCATCGTCGCCGCCATGTAGACGCCTTCGGTCCAGTCGCGCGCCTGCGTCACCAGCGGCACGGTGGTCGAGCGCCGGCCGCCGAAGATGAACGCGTCGATGGGAACGCCGTCGACGCTGTCCCAGTTCGGATCGATCGACGGGCACTGCGCCGCCGCGACGGTGAACCGCGAGTTGGGATGCGCCGCCTTGCGGCCGGCCTTGCCGTCGGCCGGCGTCCAGTCGTTGCCGCGCCAGTCGATCAGGTGCGCGGGCGGCTCCGACAGGCCCTCCCACCAGACATCGCCGTCGTCGGTGAGCGCGACGTTGGTGAAGATCGTGTTCTCGCGCAGCGTCGCCACGCAGTTCGGATTCGTCTTCTCGCTCGTCCCCGGCGCGACGCCGAAGAAGCCCGCTTCGGGGTTGATCGCGTACAGCCGGCCGTCGCTGTGCGGCTTGATCCACGCGATGTCGTCGCCGATGGTCGACACCTTCCAGCCGTCGAAGCCTTTCGGCGGGATCAGCATCGCGAAGTTCGTCTTGCCGCAGGCCGACGGGAACGCGGCGGCGACGTGATAGCGCTTGCCTTCGGGCGAAGTGACCGCGAGGATCAGCATGTGCTCGGCGAGCCAGCCCGCGCCGCCGCGCTCGGCGTCCTGTCGCCCCATGTTCGACGCGATGCGCAAGGCGAAGCACTTCTTGCCCAGCAGCGCGTTGCCGCCGTAGCCCGACCCGTAGGACCAGATTTCCCGCGTCTGCGGGAAATGCACGATGTACTTGGTGTCGTTGCAGGGCCAGGGCACGTCGGCCTGTCCAGGCGCGAGCGGCGCACCGACCGAGTGCACGCAGGGGACGAAGCTGCCGTCCTCACCCAGCAGATCCGCGACGTCGCGGCCGATGCGGGTCATCACGCGCATGCTGGCGACGACGTAGGGGCTGTCGGTGAGCTCGACGCCGATGTGCGAGATGTGGCTGCCCAGCGGCCCCATCGAGAACGGAATGACGTACAGCGTGCGCCCGCGCATGCAGCCGTCGAACAGCCGCTCGAGCGTCTCGCGCATCTCGGCCGGCGCGATCCAGTTGTTCGTCGGCCCGGCGTCGTCGCGCTCGTCGCTGCAGATGAAGGTGCGGTCTTCCACGCGAGCGACGTCGCTCGGGTCGGAAAGCGCGAGGAAGGAATTGGGGCGCTTCTGCGGATTCAGCCTGCGCAGCGTGCCGGCCTCGACCATCGCGTCACAGAGGCGGTCGTATTCCGCCTGCGAACCGTCGCACCACCAGACCCGGTCGGGCTTCGCGAGATCGACGATCCGGCCGACCCACTCGAGCAGCGGCCGGTTGCGCATCCACTCCGGGGCGCCGAGCCGCGCGCGCAGGGCTTCGGGATCCGAGGGGGCGACGTCGGCAGCGACTGCGGAGCCGTTGCGCGACGTTCGATTCGACTGCGCTTCGGCGCGAACCTGAGACATGGACCAACCTCCGTGATGAGATTCCGTGTTCTTCGGCGTGGATCGAACCACGCGGCGTTCCGTACCGGCGCGCGACGGAACGCGATGAAAATTCGTCTCGGTCGTCTCGACAAATCGGCTCCGCGGAGCCGCAATGGCAGCAGCCGGGACTCCATCGGCCTCGGCGTGCTCACGAGGCGAAGTCCCGGCGCGATCGGGGTTTCCCGAGTGTACACCGAGGCCCGGCGGGCCGAAGGACGCCGCAGGCCGGCACGACGCAGCGCGCAGGCGTCCGCACGGCGCTCGGCGCGGCGCTTCAGCGCAGGAAATTCTCGCGGAAATACCAGGCGCTGAGCAGCCCGCCGAAGCCGATGATGAAACGCCGCAGCCACAGCGCCGGGATCCGGCGCGCCCAGGCCGCGCCCGCATAACCGCCGGCCGTCGCCGTCGTGACCATCACCAGCGTGTGCGGCCACGAGACGGCGTCGGCAAGGACGAAGGTGGCGACCGCCACGCTGTAGATCACCGCCGAGAGCCAGTTCTTCAGCGCGTTGATCTCGTGCAGGTCCTCGAAGCCCTGGATCGCCAGCGACGCGATCATCAGGATGCCCATGCCGGCACCGAAGAAGCCGCCGTAGATCGAGACCACCCCCTGGAACAGGTAGCCGCCGAGGCCGAAGCGACGCGGGTGCCCCGGCCGGGGATCCCGTTGCCGCTCCTGCGCCCGGCGCAGCAGCCGGCGGATGCCGCCCGACAGCGGGCCGCTGAACGCGAAGAGCAGCGTCGCCAGCAGCAGCAGCCAGGGGATCAGCACGGCGAAGCGCGCATCGGGAGTGCGCAGCAGCAGCAGCCCACCGGCGATGCCGCCGACGAACGCGAGGACCGACAGCGCCGGCAGCGCGGCCGAGAAGCGGCGCAGTTCGCGCCGGAAGGCCCACGCGCCCGCCAGGCTGCCGGGCCACAGCGCAACGGCGTTGCTCGCGTTGGCGATCACCGGCGGAACGCCCACCGCCAGCAGCGCCGGGAACGAGAAGAAGGTGCCTCCGCCGGCGACCGAGTTCACCGCCCCGGCGAGAAAGCCGGCGATCGCGACGAGCAGAATCTCGATGACGGTCAGGGATCGGTACCTCGCTGTGCGCGCATTCTAGAGCCGGCCGCGCAGGGAACGGCCCGGCGGCGCCCAGTGTCGCATCGCACCGCTTCCCGCGAGATCCCACGACACGCTGCACGACCGCCTCGTCGGCATCGTGGCTCGTACAACGACACTGCAGCCGGTAGACTGATTCGAACTCCGTCGCCGACGCCGTGCCGCCCGACCCCAGCAAGCCCTCGCCCGTCGAACTGTCGTCGGAACTCCTGCTCGACGCCAGCGACCGCGCGCGCGTGCTGGAGCGCGGCGCCTACCTGCCGCTGCGCGACCTCGCTCGCGCCGAAACGCTGCAGACCGGCATCGAGGTCGCCCGCATCGCGCGCGGCGAGCGTCCGGTGGGATACAAGATCGGCTTCACGAACCGCTCGATCTGGCCGCTGTACGGCGTCTTCCATCCCATCTGGGGCCCGGTCTGGAACACGACGGTACGCGTGGTCGACGAGGGCGGCCGGGGCACCGCCAGCGATCCCCTGGAGATCGATCTCTCGCGCTTCGTGCAGCCGCGGCTCGAACCCGAGATCGTCGTCGGCCTGCGCGCCACGCCGCGCGCGCACACGCCGCAGGCGGTCTTCGAGGTCGCCGATTGGTACGCGCATGGTTTCGAGATCGTGCAGTGCCCCTATCCCGACTGGCGCTTCACCGCCGCCGAAGCCGTCGCCGCGCAGAGCCTGCACGCCGCCCTCGTGATCGGTCCGCGCAGACCGCTGTCGTCGCTCGGCAGGGACGCCGCTGCCGCACTCGATCGCCTCGCGCGGCTCGAAGTGCAACTGCATTGCGACGGCGAGCCGGTGGCGCGCGGGCACGGGCGCGACGCACTCGACGGTCCGCTGCATGCGATCGCTCACCTCGCACGCGAGATGGCCTTGCGCGGGCATTCGATCCCGGCCGGCGCGCTCATCTCCTCGGGCACGCTCACCGACGCGCAACCGCTGCTCGTCGGCCAGCACTGGACGAGCCGCGTCGAAGGTGCGGAACTGCCCGGACTCTCGATCCGCGTGGTCGATGGATCCCGAACATCGCCATCGGTTCTGCGGTAGATTACCGACATGACCCGCCTGAGTCCCGCGCAGCGCACCGCCGGTACCGCACGCATCGTGCTCACCGCGGGTGCCCTGTTCGCAGCCGAAGCGCTGTGGCGCGGCTCGCTCGCCCGCATGCTGATGGCCACCGCACTGCTGCTGTTCGGCGGCGGGCTGCTCTTCCTCGCCAAGCAGGCCGACTAGCGCGGCTTTCCCGTCTTGAAGGACGTCGAGTTCCTCACGGTCGATGCGGTCCCGATCGACCGCGAACTGCAGGACGCGGGCAACACCGGCCCGGAGCTCGCGCAGTTGTCGGCCAGCTACGCCAACAGTCCGCGGGCGATCGTCTTTCGCGATCCGTCCTCCGACTGGCGGCTGTTCGTCGTCATGCTGCCGCTCGCGTCGCGGCTGTCGCTGATGACGAACCCGATCTTCACGCAGCTCACCAGGGCGTGGGGCCTGAACGTTCGCTTCGTCGGCGTCGATCGCGACCAGCTCGTCTACGACTTTCGCGCGCTGCTCTCCGACCGCACGCTGCGGCTGCTCGTCGACGTGCTCGCGCGCAGCGAGGTGGCGCCGGGCGCGGCCCGTCCCGGCAACGACGCGCTCGACCTGCTCTTCGCGTCGCTCGCCGACGAGATGCTGACGACGCTCGATCGGCGGCGCGCCGACTGGGGGCGTCATCTCGACCGCGAGCATCGGATCGAGCCGCAGGCACCGGCGTCGCTGTTCGACCGCGCCGGACGCCATCCGGATTTCCTCGCCAGCCTGCGCGCCGCGCTGCGCGACGAGATCATCGACGTCGAGCTGTACGGACGCGCGCTGCGTTCGATCGACCTGCGCGAGGATGCGATCGACGCGCGCGTGCGTGCGGTGCTCGAGTCGGCGCTCGATCCGGTCACGCTCGCGAAGCTCTCGAGGACCGGCGCGGGCGTGCATCTGGGCTGCTACAACTGGCTTCGGCTCGACCCGCGGCACGCGGCGCCGCGTGCGCACCTGCTCGCGCGGCTGCCCTCCTTCGCGAACTTCTTCGCCGACGCGCTGGTGCCGCTCGACGCCTGCCCGCCCGAGCGCGACGTCGACGACGAGCCTTCGTTCCCCGACGCCGCAGCCTGCGACGCGCAGCGTGCGCGGGCGACCTTCGAGCTGCGCAGGATCGCTTCGCGCGAGCGCAGCGCGCACAGCCTGTTCTGGGCCGCGGTGCTCAAGCGCGCGATCGACGCCGGACAGGACCGCGCGACGATCGAGGCGATCGCGCAGCGATTCGCGGTCGACGACAACGTCGTACGCCGCATCTGGCGCGAGCGGCCGGCCGGTCTCGGCCAGCCGCCGACCTGGCAGCTCGGGCAGATCCTGCGCACGCTGCAGGCGAACGGCGAACGCGGCTGGCCCGCCGACGCCGCCGGCTGGCAGGCGTTGATCGCGAGCGCGGTCCCGGCCGAAGCGACCTAGGCGCGCTTCGCGCTTCCCCGGCCCTCGCGCACCACCTCCGACAGGAACGCGGTCCAGTCGCGCGCGAAGCGCTCGATCGAGAAGCGCGCGAGCGCATCGGCGCGCGCCGCCTCGCCCCATTGCCGCGCCAGCGCAGGGTCGTCGATCAGCCTGCGCATCACGTCGACCAGCGTATCGACGTCGGTGTCCGCGTAGCCGTTGACGCCGTTGCGGATCACCGTCGGCATCTCGGTGGTGGCGAGCGCGACGATCGGCAGGCCGATCGTCATCGCCTCGAGCACCGACAGGCCGAGGCTCGTGTAGCGGATCGGATTGAAGAAGAAGCGAAAGCGCGCTGCGAAGGCCGCCAGCTCCAGGTTCGGGATCTCGCCCGCGCCGCCGATCGTCTCCGACCCCATGCCGACCAGCGTCAGCGCGACGCGCGCACGCACCTGCTCGAAGACGTCGGCGCCGAGGCGCCGGCCGCGTTCGCGCAGATGGTTGACGACGACGATGCCCTCGTCGCGTTCGCCGCGATAGCGCACGCCTTCGGGCACGAGCACGCCGTGCTCGATGACGCGCGTGCGCGCGCTGCCGTTGTCCCACATCAGCGCGTTGAACGACGTGACGTGCACGATGTGCGCGTCGCTGTCCGCGGCCGGATGGCGCGTCGCCGTCGGATGCTGCTGCGGCGGGTCGTGCTCGAGATAGATCGCCGGCAGCGCGCGCTGCGCTTCGTCGAGCCAGCGGAAGCGGTCGTCGTCCCAGTGCCGCCGCGACTGGTACAGCACGCAGTCGAAACGCCGCCGCGCGATCTCGTCGGCGGCGACCTCGTGCACGTTCGTCCCCCACGGAAGGCTGCCGACGCGGCCCGCATGCCCCGGCGGATGCCCGGGCAGCGTGACGAGATGGAAGTCGTGCGCCGCCTGGCTCAGGTAGTACAGGTAGTTGCCGTGCACGTGCCAGGTGAGCACCTGCAGTCGCGCCTGCGCTTCGGAAGCGGGTACCGCGCGGCGCGGACCGAGGCAGTCCGGATCGGACATTCGTTCGACGGCCGGCTCAGGCGCTCGTGCGCATCGCCCACGGCGCGCGCGCGCCGACGGCGAGCTGGTGCATCGCGAGCTCGAACACCGGGTCGACGTCGATGCCGCGCGCGCACGGGTGTTCCGCATAGGGGCAGACCACCTCGCTGCACGGACGGCACGGCAGGTCGACGGCAAGCATCGGATGCAGGCTGCGGTCGAGCGGCCGCCAGCGCCGGATCTCGCTGCCGGACGCGACGACGACGCTGCGCGTGCCGACGCCGACGGCGACGTGCGATACGCCGGTGTCGTTGCAGACGAGCAGTCGGCATTCCTCGATCGCCGCGCCGAGTTCGCCCAGGCTGGTCGCTCCGCTCAGGTCGGCGGCCGGCATGCGCATCGCGCGCCGCATCGACGCGGCGAGGTCGACCTCCTCGGGACAGCCCGTGATCGCGACCTGCCACCCGTGCAACGCGAGGCGATCGGCCAGCTCGGCGAAACGCTCGACCGGCCAGCGGCGAGACGGGAAGCGGGCGCCCGGATGCACGAGCACGACCCGGTCCGGATCGAGCGAATGCCGCTGCGCGATGCGCCGCCAGTTGCGTCGCTCGTCCTCCTCGATCGGAAACTCGAGCGCGCGGCCCTGCCGCTCGATGCCCAGGTGATCGACGAGCCGCAGCAGCCGTTCGATCTCGGGTCCTTCGTCGGGCCATTGCACGAAGTCGTCGTCGCCGCTCTCTCCGGCGTCTCCCGGCCGGAAGCCGCAGCTGCGTTTCGCGCCGAGCAGGCGCACGATGCCGTTCGTGCGCGCGCCGCTGCCGTGCAGTTGCAGCGCGAGATCGAAGCGTCGCGCGCGCGCTTCGGCGAAGAATTTCGGCAGCCGACCGACGCGCGCGGGCTGTTCGGGCAGCGCGGGCGTACCGGGGAAGTCGATCCAGTCGTCGACGTAGTGCCGGAAACGACGCACGAATGCTTCGGCCGACGGCAGGCCGATCAGCGTGATGCGCGCCTGCGGATAGGCGCGGCGCAACGCGCGCAGCACCGGCACCGCGCAGAGCAGGTCGCCCAGCTGCAGTGCGCGGAACACCGCGATGCGCTGCACGGCTTCGCCGGGCGATGCCACGGGTGCGTTCGCGCTCTTCCTGCGCATCGTGTGCAAGGGGACTGCCGCGGGATAGCGATGCGCCTTCGCGCGGGACGGGAAATGCGATCCGACAGGTACGGCTGCCATCCGGTTCAAGACTCCTGCTTCGAGAATCGTTCTTCGAAATCGCGCATCGACCTGCGCGCCGCGAGCAGCGCGAGCGCCGCATCGACCGCCTCCTGCGGCTCGACCCCGGCGAGGCAGGCCTGCGTGCCGTTCGGGCACACGCTGCGGTAGCAGTCGCGACAAGGCACGTCGCGGTTGAGCACGCGCGCCGGCACGCGCCACGGGGTGTGCTGCGGATTGGTGAGCGCGTACAGGTCGACGACCGCGGTACCCAGCGCAGCCGCGATGTGCACGGGCCCGGTGTTGTTGGCGACGAGCAGGTCGGCGCCCTCGAGCAGTGCACCGAGCTCGCCGAGCGTGAGCCGATCGCAGAGGTCGTGCACCCGCGCCGGTGAACCGGCGGCCGCGACGATGCCGGCCGCCAGCGCGCGTTCGCCCGCGTCGCCGGTGAGCACGAGCGCACGAGGCTGCCGGCGCGCGAGCTCGCGCACCGTCTGTGCATAGCGTGCCGCCGGCCATCGACGCGAGGGCGCGCTCGCGCCGGGATGCACGACGATGCAGCCCGCCGCCGGGTCGACGCCGCTCTCGCGCAACTTCGCCGCGAGCGACGCGCGATCGGAATCGAACACGCGGAACGAGAGGCGCAGGTCGGCCGGCCGCGCAGCGAAGCCCTGAACGAGATCGAGCTGGCGCTCGACCTCGTGGCGCAGCGCGCGCGCGGGCTCGGTCTCGACGACCCAGTCGGTCAGCAGCAGGTACGGGTTCTCGCGGCAGTGCGCGAGCCGCAGCGGGATCCCGGCCATCCGGCAGACCAGCGCCGGCGCGATCGGGCTCTGGCTGTAGGCGGTGAAGATCACGGCCGCATCGAAGCGATGCGCGGCGAGCACTTCGATCAGCCGGCGGTCGACGTCGGTCCCCGAATCGTGCGCGCGTGCGTTCTTCACCCACGGCGCGTCGTAGCGGATGGTCGCGTCGATCTCGGGCACGTGCGCGGCGACGCGCACCCCCGCCGGCGATCCGAGCAGCGTCACGCGGCGCGCCGGGTTCGCCGCGGCGATCGCGCGGATCGCCGGCGTCGTCATCAGCACGTCGCCCATGTTGTCCAGGCGCACGCACAGCACGCGCTCGGCGCGCGACCAGGCGTCGTTCATCCGGCGATCTCCTCGGCGCGGCGTGCACCCGCGCCGACGATCAGGCACGCGGCTTCGGCGAGGTCGCGCACGAGGTGGTCCGGCCGCCGGAACGCACCGGCACGCCATTCGGTCTCGTTGCCGTTGCACAACAGCACCGCACGGCAACCGGCGCGCTTGCCCGCCTCGACGTCGTCGAGGATGTCGCCGATCATCCACGATCGCTGCAGGTCGATCGCGTGCTCGCGCGCGGCGCGCTGCAGCAGGCCGGGACGCGGCTTGCGGCAATCGCAGGCGACGGCATACGCGGCCACGCTGCCCTGCGGATGATGCGGACAGAAGTACGCGGCCGCCAGCGTCGCGCCGCAGGCGGAAAACATCGTCTCGAGCCGCGCGCGCACCTCGTCGAGACGTGCGGCCTCGAAGCGACCGAGCGCGACGCCCGCCTGGTTGCTGACGACGATCAGCGGCATCTCGAGCGCGGCGAGCCGGACGAGCGCCTGCGGGGCGCCTTCGGCGAAGCGCATGCGCGCCGGGTCGGCGTTGAAGGGAAGGTCCTCGAGCAGCGTTCCGTCCTTGTCGAGGAACAGCGCCGGGCGCAGCACGTTCACGGCCACGAGGTCTCCCGCATCGGCAGGACCATCATCTCGGGGACGACGGTCTCCTCCGGCTGCTCGAGCACGAAGCGCACGGCCCGCGCGACGTTGCGCGGATCCTGCAGCAGCCCCGGATCGATGTCGGGGAAACGATCGAGCAGGAAGGGCGTGCGCATCCCGCCCGCGACGATCGCGCACACCTTGATCCGCTGCGCGCGCAGCTCGGCGTGCAACGCATACGACAGCCCGAGCACGCCCCATTTCGTCGCGTGGTACGCGCTCGCGTTCGGCCACGCGCGCTTCGACGCGGTCGATGCGACGTTGACGATCGCCCCGCCCCGGCCGCCGATCGCAGCGCACGCCTCGCGCGAGACCAGGAACACGCCCGTCAGGTTCGTGCGCACGATGCGTTCCCAGTCGGCCGGCGCAAGCTCGGACATCGGTGCGGTGACGTCGATCGCCGCGCTGTTGACCACCGCGTCGACGACGCCGAAGCGGTCGAGCGCCTGCGCGAACAACTGCCGCACCTGCGCTTCGTCGCCGACGTCGACGGCCACGGCGGCCGCCTCGGCGCCGGCGGCGTTCAACTGCGCGGCGCAGGCACGGGCGCGCTCGTCGGCGCGGTCGGCGACGACGACGCGCGCGCCCGCGGCGCCGAGCTCGGCGCAGGTGGCGGCGCCGAGACCGCTCGCGCCGCCGGTCACGACGACCACACGGCCCTTCACGCTCTCGGCGGGCCGAGGATCATTTCCAGCCGACGGCTGCGGCATCGATGGCCCTCGTTCGTGGATCGGGGCGCGGGCGCGCCGGCGGCGTCCGCATCGGCAGGCGAGTCGCCGCCTGCACTCCTGTCGGGCGGCTGTGCGCGCCTGCGCTGCGCGCGGCGCTCGCATACACGTCGACCAGCGCGCGCGCGACGCGCTCCCACGTGAAGCGCTTCCTCGCGCGCGCGAGACCGGCGCGACCCATGCGCTCGCCGATCCCGGGCTGCGATGCGAGCGACGCGAGGCGTTCGGCGAGCGCCGCCGGATCGTTCGGCGGCACCAGGTAACCGGTGCGGCCGTCGACGACCGTGTCCTGGATGCCGCCGACCGCCGCGCCGACGACGGGCCGCCCGCAGGCCATCGCTTCGACCGGCGTGATGCCGAAGGGCTCGTACCACGGCGTGGTGACGAAGACGTCCGCGGCGCTGTAGACCGTGCGCAGCCGCTCGCGATCGCAGCGGCCGATGAAGTCGACGCGATCGGCGACGCCCTCGTCGCGCGCGATCCGCGCGAGCCGGTCGAGCTCGGGCGTGCGGTTCGTCGCCGGATCGCTCGAATTGCCGCCGGCGATCACCAACCGCGCGTCGCGACCGAAACGGCTCTTCAACACCGCGATCGAACGGATCACGTTGTCGACGCCCTTGCGCGGCACCATGCGGCCGAGCTGCAGCACGGTGAACGCGTCGGCCGGCCAGTGCAGCTCGGCGCGCGCGTCGCGCCGGTCGACCGGCTGCAGCTCGTCGGGATCGAAACCGCAGGGCACGATCTCGACGCGCGACGAGTCGGCGCCGTAATGCTCGATCATGTCGCGCAGGTCCTGCGGACATTCGGCGACGATGCGATGCGATTCGCGTACGAGCTCGTCCTCGATGTCGAAGCGCGCGTCGGAGAAGCCGTCTTCGCTGCCCTGGTGCAGGCGACGCACGCGTCCGAGCGCGTGGAAGGTCGTGACCAGCGCGGTGCGGAAGCTGCGTGCGAAGCGCAGCCCCACCCAGCCCGACATGAAGAAGTTCGCGTGCACGACGTCGTAGCGCAGCTTCTGCTCGCGCGCGAACGAGTGCATCGCAGCGCAGAACGCGGGCATGTGCGGCAGCAGCTGCTCCTTCGGCAGCGGCGCCTGCGGGCCGGCGCGCACGTGAACGACGCGCACGCCGGGCGCCCAGTCGACCACGCGCGCGAGCGCCGTGTCGTCGCTGCGCGTGAAGACGTCGACCCGAAGGCCCAGGCGCGCGAGCTGGCGCGCGACGTTCGCCACGTAGATGTTCTGTCCGCCGGCATCGACGCCGCCGACCACTCCGAGTGGCGACGCGTGCTCGCTGACGATCGCGACGGTTTGCATGGACTCTCTCCGGGGACAGGATCCCGGAGCGGAGAGCCTGTCGCTTCCGTCCAGAGCAGAGAGCGTGCCCGCGCGCGAAGCGCCCACTGCGCCCGCGGCGCCGCGCTTTACCGGCTTGCGGTGCTTCGTGCGAAGCAGTTTCTTCCGCGACGGCAAATCCTACTGCGGTGCAGCGCTTCGGCGTCGCGGCCGCCTGCGCTCATCGCCTGGGATCGCCCGCGTCCTCGACGCCCACCGGATCGGGGCCGACGAAAGGCCGTTGCTGCGCCGCCGCGGCCTCCTTCACGAGCGCACGCAGCGCAGCCGCGACCATCGTCGAGAACGCCTCGTCGTACCACGGATGCGCCCCGCTCGCAGCGACGACGATGCCGTCGAGGCAGACCGCCCCCCAGACCGCGACGTCGCCGACGCGCAGCCGATGCGGCTGCAGCACCTGCAGGCGATGCGTGTCGGTGCCGTGCAGCCAGGCCTGGCGCGCCTTCGCCCGCGCGAACGCGTTGTAGTCGGCGTCCCACTGCGAACGCTCGCCGATGTCGTGCTCGAGCAGGATCGCCTCCTCGAAGCTGCAGTCGCTCGGCGCGAGCGCAGGGTCCATGACGACGATCGACAGGAAGCCGGCGCCGCTGACCTCGCGCCGTTCGACCGCGGCTTCGATCGCGGGCAGCGCCATCTCGATCGCACGCTGTGCGCGGGCGCGGTCGGCATGCCAGCTGCCGCGCACGCCCAGTTCGCTGCGCAGGACGGCGGGCGTCGACGGTGTCGTCATCACGTGTCTCCTCGATGGGCAGGGATTTCGGGCTTCGATGCATCGTGCGACGACGGCGAAGCGCCGTCCGCGGGCGACCTCGCCGACACCGCGGGGACCAGGCGGCGGATCGTCGCGACGAGCTCGTCGATCTGCACCGGCTTGGCGAGATGCACCTGGAAGCCGGCCATCATCGCGCGCAGCCGATCCGCCGGTCGGGCGAGTCCGGTCAGCGCGATCGCGGGCATGCGGCGATCGAGGCCGACGCCCAGGCGGGCTTCCATGTGGCGCAGGCGGCGCACGACGTCGTGGCCGTCCTCGTCGCCGAGGGCGATGTCGCAGACGAGGACCTCGGGCCAGTGCGCCGGCGCGAGCGTCGACAGCCACTCGAGCGCGTCGGAGCCGCGGGCGAAGGAAACGACCTTCGCGCCCTCGTGCTCGAAGGCGAGCTGCAGCATCTCGCGCGCATCGGCCAGGTCGTCGATCGCGAGGACGTGCGCGCCGGCGAGCCGCTGCGCGGCCGCCGGCTCCGCGTGCACGGCCACCGGCGCGCCCACCGGGTCGATGGCGCGCAACGGAAGCTCGACGACGTAGCGCGTGCCCTGCGCCGCAGCGGGCGGCTCGATCGCGAAGCGTCCGCCGTGGCGCTCGAACAGCGAACGCAACTGCAGCGGGTCGGCGGACACCGCGCCGTCGGGCGCGGGCGCGCGCAACGCTCCCGACGAACGCTGCCCGTCGGTGAGCACGAGCCGCGCCCAGCCCTCGTGGCGCGTGAGCGCCCATTCGATGCGCCCGCCGTCGGGCGTCGCATTCAGTGCGTGCAGCGTGAGATCCCAGAACGCCTGCGAAAGCAGGCTGGGGTCGCCGGTGATGCGCGCCTGCTCCAGCTCGATGTCGGTGAAGACCTGGATCGAACGCTCGTCGACGATGCCGCGCACGCCGTCGAGCGCGCCCGCGAGCAGGATCGCGACGTTCACCGGCTGGCGCGCGAGGCGTCGTTCGGTGCGCTCGACGTCGAGCTGCTGCTGCTGCAGGTTCCACAACTGCGCATACAGGCCGCGACGCGCGAGCAGTTCGTCGTGCGCGCCGCGTTCGACGATGCGGCCGCGGTCGAGCACGATGATCTCGTCCGCGCCGACGATCGTCGACAGCCGATGCGCGATGATCAGCGTCGTCCGGTCCTCGGCGATGCGGTCGATCTCGCCCTGGATCGCACGCTCGGCGCGCGTGTCCAGCGCCGAGGTCGCCTCGTCGAACACGAGGATCGGCGGATCCTTCAGCAGCGCGCGGGCGATCGCCAGGCGCTGGCGCTCGCCGCCCGAGAGCATCAGGCCGCGCTCGCCGACCGCCGTCTCGTACTGCTGCGGCAGCGACATGATCAGCTCGTGCAGCTGCGCGGCCTTCGCCGC
>JBIQJM010000186.1:0-3617 GCA_044507525.1 Burkholderiales bacterium | reverse complement strand
GGGGAGCGCACGACATGGCGGGTACACGAACCAGCCGCACGCATCCGCTTCGCATCGACGAGGTGGAAGCGGGCAACGGAATCATCGGCATCACGTTCTGCCCGGGCAAGTGCGGGCCGAGCCTGTCCGACTACCGATGGGACCGCGATCTCGCCGCGGACCTCGACATCGTCTCGAAATGGCAGCCCGACGCGGCCGTCACGCTGATGGAGCGCCACGAGTTCGAGATGCTCGGCGTGCCGCGCCTCGGCGAGCAGATCGTCGCGCGCGGGATCGACTGGCATCACCTGCCGATCGTCGACGTGCGCCCGCCCGACGAACGCTTCGAGGCGGCGTGGCGCAGCAGCGGCCCGGTGCTCAACCGGGTGCTTCGCGAAGGCGGCCGCGTGCTCGTGCACTGCCGCGGCGGGCTGGGACGCGCGGGGACGATCGCCGCGCGCCTGCTCGTCGAGCTCGGCGTCGCGCCCGAGGAAGCGGTGCGCCGCGTGCGCTCCTCGCGTCCCGGCGCCATCGAAACGCACGAACAGCTGCACTACGTGCTCGCGCTCGCCGCCCACTAGCCGGCGGCGCGGCCGCCGTCCGGGCCGCGCCCGAGGGGCAGGCCCGGCGATTGCCTGCGTGCCTTGATCGGCAGGCCCCGCGCCCGCACACCCGCACGCGCGATTCGCGCCGACGAATCCGCTTCCGAGGAGCCGACATGCAGCAGACCGTGATGAGACGCTTCGTGCATTTCGAGGATGCGCAACGGGCCCGCGACCGGCTGATCGCGGGCGGACTGCCGGAAGGCGACGTCGAGCTGCGCAGCCTGGCCGACGAAGCCGGCGCCGAGAAAGGCAATTTCGCGGTCGGCAACGGCGAACCGGCGCACGGCGGGCGCGACGCCTACGAGCTGAACTTCGAGGACCCCGAGTCGACGGGCGAGAACCTGCTCGTCGTGCTGGCGCAGGACGACCAGCAGCGTGCCCGGATCGAGGTGATGCTCGACCGGATGGGCGGCCGACCCGCCGGCAGGAACTGAGGGCGCCCCGTCGTCATTCCCAGCGCGCCATCGCTTCCGTCCACCGCGGATTGCGCCGCCACAGCGGCTGCATCGCGTCGCCCGCGACTTCCGGCAGCGCCTGCATGCGCTCCATCAGCGACGAGGCCTCGCCGTCGCGCTGCAGCACCCGGCAGCAGGCAAGCGCAGTGTGCAGCGAGGGGCGCCATGCCGGACGGATCTGCAGCGCGGCCGTCGCGCTGCGCAGCGCGTCTGGTGCACGTCCGTCGAACAGGTATGCCAGCGCCAGCGCGCGGTACCAGATGAAGTTCTGCGGATCGTAGCGGTTCAGCTGCAGGCCGCGCTCGAGCGCGTGCGCCGCCCCCCGGGGTTCGCCGGCGAACAGCCTGGCCAGGCCGAGCACGAGATGGCCCAGCGCGAAGCCCGGGCTCAGCTCGACCGCCTTCGCGGCCGCCGGAAGGGCGAGCGTGAACGAATCGCTGTACGCGCTCGTGATCGAGAGCGCGTAGTGCGCATACGGATTGCGCTCGTCGAGCTGCACCGCCTGCAGCGCCGCCTCCAGCCCTTCCCGCAGGTCGGCGACGGGCCGCTCGCTCCAGCCGTAGGCGACGAGGCCGACGCTGGCGCGCCCGAGCCACAGCCGCGCCTCGCTCGATTGCGCATCGAGTCGGCACGCCCGGCGAAACAGCTCGCGCGCCCGCAAGTGCGTGGGCTGCGTCACGTGATGGAAATGCCACGAGCCCTGCACGACGAGATCGCGTGCGTTCGCCGCACCGGGACGTCGCAGCCGCACGGCACGGTCGCCTTCGCGCTTGAGCAGTTCCGGTTCGATCGAACCGGCCACCTGTTGGGCGATCCTCTCCTGCACCGACAGGGCGTCGGCCGCATCGAAGTCGTAGCGCTCGGCCCACAGGCAGCCGCCGGCCTCGGCGTCGACGAGCTGCACCGAGACGAGCGCCGCCTTGCCCGATCGGCGCACGCTTCCTTCGAGCAGGTAACGCACGGCGAGCTCGTGGGCGGCGGTTCGCGCATCGACGGAGCGCGCCTTGTAGACGAAGCTGGAATTGCGGCTCGCGACGCCGAACCAGCGGAAGCGCGCGAGCGCCGCGATGACGTCTTCGGTGATTCCGTCGACGAACCATTCCTGCAACGTGTCGTCGCCCAGGTTGACGAAGGGCAGGACGGCGATCGATGCCCGATCCGCGGCCGCGCCGGCAGGAGCTCCCGCGGCCGGATCGAGAGACAGCTCCTCCGCGGCCACGTCGGCGACGATGCGGTAACCCGCTCTCGGTACGGTGACGATCCACGATGCGCCCGCCGGGTCTTCGCCGAGCAACCTGCGAAGCGCGGCAATCTGCACGGAAAGATTGCTGTCCTCGACCACGACGCCGGGCCAGGCGAAGCCGATCAGCGCCTCCTTGCCGACGATCTCGCCCGGCGACTCGAGCAATGCGAGCAGGACGAGCAGCGCGCGCCGCCCGATCGGCAGCGGAACCCCGTCGCGCAGCAAGGTGCCGCGGCTCGTGTCCAGCACGAACGGACCGAACGCGATGCGCTTCGCCATGGTCGTGGCCCCGCAGCGGATTCGGGAAGTTTAGGAGTTTTTCGGCGCGCCTTGCGTGATCCGCGCGATCGACGCAGGCACAGTCGGCCGGCACGCATGCAGGCACGCATGCGATGCGCCACGACCCGCAAGGAGGCTTCCATGAACGAGTCGAAGGAACGCGAAACGCGCTGCGTCGTCCGGGGTTCCGCGCCCTATGCCAGCAGGCAGGGAACGGTGTACGCGCCCGGCGTATCGGCGGAAACGGCGGGATCGAAAGCGCTCTTCCTGGGCATCGTCACGCTGCCTGCGGGCCAGCGTACGAAGGCGCACGTGCATGCGCGACACGAGTCCGCGTTCCACCTGCTCAGCGGAGAGAAGGTCGAACTGTGGTGGGGCGAGCGCCTCGAACACCATGCGGCCGCGCACCCGGGCGACTATCTGTTCATCCCCGCGGGGATGCCGCACGTGGCCGTGAACCGGAGCGCCTCGCAGCCGGCCGTCTTCGTCGGTGCGCGCAACGAGGCCACCGCGCAGGAAAGCCTCGAGCTGCGACCGGAGCTCGATGCGCAGGTGCCGGAGTGACCGACTGCAAAGCGCTACCCTTGGGAATCCGTTTCCCCGAGGGCCCGTCATGACCGATCTTGCCGCCTTCCCGATCACGAAGAAATGGCCGGCGCGCCATCCCGACCGGATCCAGCTCTATTCGCTGCCGACGCCCAACGGCGTCAAGGCGTCGATCATGCTCGAGGAGACCGGGCTGCCGTACGAAGCGCACCGGGTGAGCTTCGAAACCGACGACCAGACCTCGCCCGAGTTCCTGTCGCTGAACCCCAACAACAAGATCCCCGCGATCATCGATCCGGACGGGCCGTCCGGCAAGCCGCTGGGGCTGTTCGAATCCGGCGCGATCCTGATCTACCTGTCCGACAAGTGCGCGCGCCTGGGACGCGAGGCCTTCATGCCGCGCGATCCCGACCGCCGCTACGAGACGATCCAGTGGCTGATGTGGCAGATGGGCGGCGTCGGCCCGATGTTCGGGCAGCTCGGCTTCTTCCACAAGTTCGCCGGCAAGGA
>JBIQJM010000185.1:0-3618 GCA_044507525.1 Burkholderiales bacterium | reverse complement strand
TCCCATACGTTCGCAGGCACGCGCGTTCATGAGAAAGCTCTCCGTGCAGTTTCTGGCACTCGCCGTCGCAGGCTTCGCCTGCGCCGCCGGGCTGGTCTTCGCGCAGCCGGCGACGGCGCCGCTCGAGCTGGCGAAGGACGCGCCCGACCGCTACGTCGTCGTCAAGGGCGACACGCTGTGGCACATCTCCGGGCGCTTCCTGCAGAAGCCCTGGCGCTGGCCCGAGATCTGGAACCTGAACCGCGAGGAGATCCGCGACCCGCACTGGATCTATCCGGGCGACGTCATCCTGCTCGACCGCAGCGGCGCGACGCCGCGGCTGCGCCTGTCGCGCGGCGACGGCGCGGGCGGCTACGGCGCCGGCGGGCCGCTGCCGAGCGAGCGGCGCGAGCCGCGCATCCGCGTCGACGCGCTCGAGAGCGAGGCGATCCCGACGATCAGCTCGACCGCGATCGAAGCCTTCCTGAACCGGCCGCTGATCGTCGACGAGAACGGCCTCGCTTCGCACCCGCGCATCGTCGCCACGCAGGAGGGCAGGGTGTACCTCGGCCGCGGCGAGCTCGCCTACGTGCGCGGCATCGGCGAGCCCGCGACCGAAGACTGGCACATCTACCGTTCGGCGCGCCCGCTGCTCGACCCGGACACGCGCAGGACGATCGCCTGGGAGGCGTTGTTCCTCGGCAGCGGCAAGCTCGAACGCGAGGGCGACCCGGCTTCGCTGCGCGTCGTCGCGACCAACGAGGAAGTCGGCACCGGCGACCGGCTGATGCCGGCCGAACGTGCGATGCCGATGGTCTATGCGCCCCGGCCGCCGGAAACGACCGTCGCTGGCCGCATCGTCGCGGTCTACCGCGGCGTCACGCAGGTCGGCCGCAACAGCGTCGTCGCGGTCAACGTCGGCAAGGAGCACGGAATCGAAGTCGGACACGTGCTCGGCATCGAGCACCGCGGCGCGACGATCGTCGATCGCACCTCGCCCGATCGAGAGCGCATCGTCCTTCCGGACGAACCGGTCGGCCACATGCTGGTGTTTCGCGTCTTCGATAAGATCGCCTACGGGCTCGTGATGAGCGCATCGCACCCGATCTCGGTCGGCGACGACGTCGCGAATCCCTGAGTCACCCGCCAGCGGGTACCGACGCCGCGCCCCGGGCGCGGCGTTTCCTGTTTTCGAGACGCGAATGCCGCTCGACGCCGACGCGCGCGAGGAACGTGCGCACTGGCTGCGCCTCACGCTCACGCCCGGCCTCGGTCCGGTCGGCGTGCGGCGCCTGCTCGAAGCCTTCGGGCTCCCCGAGCAGGTCTACGCAGCCGGACGTGCACGCCTCGCGGCCACGCTCGGTTCCCCGCTCGCCACCGCACTGCTGGCCGACGATCCGCAGCGCGACGCGCGGATCGCCGAGGCACTCGAATGGGCGCGCGACGACGCGCACCACCTGGTCGCGCTTTCCGACGCCGAATATCCCCGGGCGCTGCTGCAGATCGGCGATCCGCCGCCGCTGCTCTACGTGCGGGGCGCACCCGACGCGCTCGCCGGCGACCTGCTCGCCATCGTCGGCAGCCGGCACGCGACACCGGGCGGCGAGGCGAACGCGCACGACTTCGCCCGCGCCCTGGCCGACGAAGGCCTCACGATCTGCAGCGGACTGGCGCGCGGGATCGACGCCGCCGCGCACCGCGGCGCGCTCGACGGCCGCGCCGGGACGGTCGCGGTGATCGGCACCGGCATCGACCGCGTCTACCCGGCCGTGAACCGGCCGCTCGCCCAGGCGATCGCGCAGCGCGGCGCGATCGTCTCGGAGCTGCCGCTCGGCACGCAGGTGCAGCGCGCGAACTTTCCGCGCCGCAACCGGGTGATCGCCGGACTGTCGCTCGGCGTGCTCGTCGTCGAAGCGGCGCCGCATTCCGGGTCGCTGATCACCGCACGCCACGCGAGCGAGTACGGCCGCGAAGTGATGGCCGTGCCGGGCTCGATCCATTCGCCGGTCGCCCGCGGCTGCCACCGCCTGATCCGCGAAGGGGCGAAACTCGTCGAGTCCACCGAGGACGTGCTCGCGGAACTGCGCGGGCAGATGCGCAGGCGCGGCGCCGAGCCGGCGGCGGGTCGCGCCGCCGCGGCGGGCGCCGCCCCGGCGACGCCGGCGGCCGGCACGGTCGCATCGAAGGTGCTCGAGGCGATGGGATGGGATCCGGCCGAGCCGGATACGCTCGTCGCGCGAACCGGACTGGCGCCGGGCGAGATCGCCGCCGCGCTGCTGGAACTGGAACTGGCGGGGTCGGTGGAGCGCTGGGGCGACGGTCGCCACGCGCGTACGCGTGCCCGCTGAAGCCCGCGCGCGGTCCGTGCGCGCTCCCGCGCGTGAGTCTGGCACGAAAAACGCCGCCTCGCGCAGCCGATCGCCTACCCGAATGGCTTGTTGCGTACGCCGTCCGGCGCCACTTATTATTCCGCCCCCATGAGCAAAGCCCTGATCATCGCCGAGAAGCCTTCCGTCGCCGCCGACATCGCGCGCGCGCTCGGCGGCTTCACCCGCCACGGCGACTACTTCGAGAGCGACGACTACGTGCTGTCGTCGGCGGTCGGGCACCTGGTCGAGATCGCCGTCCCCGAGCAGTTCGAAGTCAAGCGCGGGAAGTGGTCTTTCGCGCACCTGCCGGTGATCCCGCCGCATTTCGACGTGCAGCCGATCGCCAAGAGCGAGGAGCGGCTGAAGCTCCTCGCACGCCTGATCAAGCGCAAGGACGTCGACCGGCTGATCAACGCCTGCGACGCCGGACGCGAGGGCGAGCTCATCTTCCGGCTGATCGTCCAGCACACGAAGGCGAAGCAGCCGGTGCAGCGGCTGTGGCTGCAGTCGATGACGCCGGCGGCGATCCGCGAAGGCTTCGCGCAACTGCGCAGCGACGCGCAGATGCTGCCGCTCGCCGATGCGGCGCGCAGCCGCTCCGAAGCCGACTGGCTGGTCGGCATCAACGGCACGCGCGCGATGACGGCCTTCAATTCGCGCGACGGCGGCTTCTACAAGACCACCGTCGGCCGCGTGCAGACGCCGACGCTGACGATCGTCGTCGAGCGCGAGGAGCGCATCAAGCGTTTCGTGCCGAAGGACTACTTCGAGGTGCACGCCACCTTCGCGGCGAAGGCGGGCACCTACGAGGGCAAGTGGTTCGACCCCGGCTTCCGTCGTTCGGAGAACGCGCCGGACGCGCGTGCCGAGCGGCTGTGGGAGCGCGAGCGCGCCGAATCGATCGTCGCGCGCTGCCGCGATCGCAGCGGGACGGTCACCGAGGAGACGAAACCGAGCACGCAGCTGTCGCCCGCGCTGTTCGACCTCACCAGCCTGCAACGCGAGGGCAACTCGCGCTTCGGCTACTCGGCGCGCACCACGCTGTCGATCGCGCAGGCGCTCTACGAGCGGCACAAGCTGCTCACCTATCCGCGCACCGACTCGCGCGCGCTGCCCGAGGACTATCTCCCGAGCGTGCGCGAGACGCTCGGCGTGCTCGAAGGCGAGCGCGCCTACGGCGCATTCGCGAAGCAGATCCTCGCCGCGGGCTGGGTGAAGCCGAACAAGCGCATCTTCGACAACGCGAAGGTGTCGGACCACTTCGCGATCA
>JBIQJM010000038.1:0-25338 GCA_044507525.1 Burkholderiales bacterium | reverse complement strand
TCGTGTTCGCGGTGCGAGACAGCGACCCGGGAGACAACCGGTACGGGCCGAATCCAAAGGCGTCGGCCTAGTTCGTTTGCGACCTCGGAGCCGATCGGCTCTGGTCCGACCGCCTGTCGGCGACCGCGCGCCTCGCCGGCCTGGCCCTTTCCCGAACGCTTCCCGAATGAGCCGGTGCGCGGGTGCAGTCACCGGCAACAGCAGTGCGCTGTCCCTGTCCGCCACCCACACCGGCAGTGCGTTTCACGTTTCCATTGGCGCGCAGGGGGCAACCCCGAGTGAAGCCCGCGGCTGCGCCAATCATTCCGGCATGGTGCAGGTCGACTTCGACACTTCCTGGCTCGCTCTTCGAAGGGAGTTGTGGCCGGACTGCCCGCCAGAGCAGCATCTGGAGGAGATGGCGCGCCTTCTCGACGAGCCGCAACGCTTCGTTCACTTCATCGTCGAGGCGCACGACGGGCGAGCCCTGGGTCTGGCGGAGGCTTCGATCCGAACCGACTACGTGAACGGAACCGCTTCGTCGCCGGTCGCCTATCTCGAGGGCCTGTATGTCCGACCGGAAGCGCGCGAGAAGGGGGTCGCCCGGCTACTGGTTCGAGCGGTTTCCCGGTGGGCTTCGTCGAGTGGCTGCACCGAGCTCGCCTCCGACACGCAGCCCGAGAATCTGGTCAGCCGGGCAGTCCACGCGAAGCTCGGATTCGTCGAGACCGAGCGGGCGGTGTTCTTCAGCAAGGCGCTCACGACCGGGGCTCTCGGGGACGACGTGCCCGGCACGTACCTGCATTTCCGAGACGAGGGACGAGCGGATCCATCGCCCGGATCGGAGCCCTCGGTCCGGCCGGACGATCGCGGCGGAGAGCAGATCCTTGCCTACCGTCGCGCAACCGTCGCCGACCTGCCGGCGATCGTCGCGTTGCTTGCCGACGACCCGCTCGGGGCCCGCCGCGAGCACTTCGTCGTCCCGCTGCCCCAGGCCTACGACGACGCGTTCGCCGCGATCGACCGCGACCCGAACAACGAGCTCGTGGTCGTCGATCGCGCAGACCATCCCGTCATCGGCGTGCTGCAGCTCACGTTCATTCCCTGCCTGACGTACCAGGGCGGCTGGCGCGCGCTCATCGAAGGCGTGCGGGTCGCTGCCGGCTTCCGGTCGTCGGGCGTGGGGGAGCAGATGCTGTCGTGGGCCATCCAGCGCGCGCGCGACCGGGGATGTCGCATGGTGCAGCTCACCTCGGACAAGGCTCGGGTGGACGCGATCCGCTTCTACGAGCGGCTCGGCTTCGTCGCTTCGCACGAAGGGATGAAGCTTCATCTCGAAGTGCGAGGTGGCGGCTGAAGCACGCATCGGACGACGAGCCGCGGCCCGGGCCGTTGCGGAGGCGAAGCCTGCATGCGTCTCTGGTCCCTCCACCCGCGTTACCTCGATCCGCGAGGGCTCGTCGCGCTCTGGCGCGAGGCATTGCTCGCGAAGGCCGTGCTGTGCGGATCGACCCGCGGCTATCGCGACCATCCGCAGCTGGAGCGCTTCGAGGCGCATTCCCATCCGCGCCTGGCCATCGATGCGTATCTGGCGGCCGTGCACGACGAGGCGACGCAACGCGGCTACCGCTTCGATCGCTCGAAGGTGGGACCGGTGAGGAGGCTGCCGCCGATTCCGGTGTCGTCGGGCCAGCTGGCGCACGAGTGGCGGCATCTGCAACGCAAGCTCGCGGCCCGCAGTCCCGCGGTGCTCGCCCGATGGGCCGGAGTGGTCGTGCCGGCGTGCCATCCGCTGTTCCGCAGCACACCCGGACCGGTGGCATCGTGGGAGCGGACGGCGGATCGCGCCTGATCCGCGGCGACGGTGCTTCCGCACCTCGCTTGGGCAGGTTTCGCATCCGCGCTCGCGTGGGCAATATGGCAGGCGAACCCGGACGTCCTGTAGCGCGTCCCGGGAGGCGGCAACGCCCGACCTTCCGTCGACGAGCGCAGGCGTCCCCACGCGGGCGCAGAGGAGGCGCCGATGCTCGATGAGACGATGCACGCGTACTACGCGGCCAGGGCGCCGGAGTACGACCGTGTCTACCGGAAGCCGGAGCGCCAGGCAGACCTGCGGGCAATCGAGCAGTGGCTTGCCTCCACGCTGCGCGATCGGGCCGTGCTCGAAGTGGCGTGCGGCACCGGCTATTGGACGCGGTTCCTGGCGTCGTCGGCGAGAGAGCTGGTTGCGGTGGATGCGTCCGCCGAGGTGCTGCGCATCGCGACGGCCCGGGCCGGGCTCGAGAACGTGGCTTTCGTGCGCGGCGATGCATATCGCCTGCCGCTGGCGTCGCGTCGGTTCGACGGCGCATTCGCGGGGTTCTGGTTCTCGCACGTACCGCGATCCCGCAGGAGAGCCTTTCTTCACGGGCTCCATCGGCATCTCGTGCCCGGGTCCAGGGTCGTTCTTCTCGACAACCGCTTCGTCGAGGGCAGCAGCACGCCCGTCTGCGAGCACGACCAGGAGGGAAATACCTATCAGCTGCGGCCCCTCGCGGGTCGCTCGACGCAGCGGGTGCTCAAGAATTTTCCGTCCGAGGAGGAGCTGCGTCAGGCCGTGGCAACCGCAGCCGACGAACTCCGCTACCGGGAGTGGCAATATTTCTGGGCCTTGGAGTATTCGGTCCGATGATCACGCTGGCGACGCCGCCCGCGGCCGTTGCCTTCGGCATGAGCGCGCCGGGAGAACGAGATCGCGTCATGGCATCCGTGGTCGTGCGGCGAGCACGCACCGGCGACACCTCGGCGCTCCTCGGCCTGGTCGCACGGTATTGGGAGTTCGAGGGCCTTTCCGGGTTTCGGCCCGACGCCATCCGGACTCCGATGGAGCGCCTGCTGTCTTCGCCCGCGATCGGTGCGGCCTGGCTCGCCGGCGACGCGAGGCAGCCGCTCGGGTACCTGATGCTCGTCTAGAGACATCGGCGCCGGGGTCGAATTACGTGAGCGGAAGCATCCACGGCACCAGCACCACGCACACGACCATGACCAGCAGCGTGAAGGGCGCGCCCACGCGCACGAAATCGCCGAAGCTGTAGTTGCCGGGCGCCACCACCAGGGTGTTCACCGGCGACGAAATGGGCGTCATGTACGCGGTCGATGCGGCGAGTGCCACGATCATCGCGAAGGGATACGGCGACGCCTGCAGCTTGTCGGCCATGCCGAGCCCGACCGGCGCCATCAGCACCGCGGTGGCGGTATTCGAGATGAAGAGCCCGAGCAAGGCGGTGATGAGGAACAGGCTCGCGAGCAGCACGTGGGTCCCCGCGTCGGCGGTCAGGTCCTGGAAGAAGGCGACCGCGAGCTCGACGCCGCCGGTTCGCTGCAGCGCGAGCGAGAAGGGCAGCATCCCGACGATGAGCACGATGCTCTTCCAGTGGATCGCGCGATAGGCGGAGTCGATGTCGATGCAGCGCAGTGCGCCCATCAGCAGGCATGCGATGAGCGCGGCCTGGATGTTCTCGACGAGACCGCCCGCCATCAGCACCACCATCAGCGCGAGACAGAAGAGCGCCTGCGGCATGCGCCGTGCCTGCGACACGCTCTCGTCGAGCTCCGCGGGCATGTGCAGTACGACCAGGTCCGCGTTTCCGCGCCGCAGTTCGTCGATCGCCTGCCACGGGCCGACGAGCAACAGCATGTGGCCGATCTTCAGCTTCTCGTCCTGCAGGCCGTGCTCGACCGCGACGCGGCCGTGCCGCAGGCCGACGACGGTCAGGCCGCAACGGTCGGCGAGCCGGGCGTCCGCCACGCTCCGGCCGACCAGCTCGGAGTCGGCGGTCACCATCGCCTCCACCATGCCGATCTCCTGCGATCGATCCGAGAAGTCGGCATGCATCAGCGGAATGCGCTGGAGCGCGTATCGTTGCGCGAACGGCTCGATGTCGAAGTCGGGCGAGGCCAGGTCGACGAGCAGCACGTCGCCCGCCTCGAGCTCGGTACGGACGGACGGCGAGATCACGTCGCGGAAGGAGGGCCGCCTGCGCTCGACTGCGAGGATGTTCGCGCCCAGCGAAGCCTGCGCGTTCAGCTCGCCGATCGTTCGACCGACGAGCGGCGATCGGCCGGTCACGCGCAGCCGATATTCGCGGTCCTCGAGCCTGTAGGTCTCGATCCAGTCGCGCAGGCTCGGGCGATCGAGGGCAGCGCCGCCGCTGCGCGGCGAGGCCGCCGGCAGCCAGCGGCGCGCGACCATCATGTAGGCCACGGCCAGGACCAGGATCGGCAGGCCGAAGGGCGTGAAGCTGAAGAACTCGAAGCCCTCCACGCCGTGGCGCACGAGCGCGCTGTTGACGACCAGGTTCGGCGCGGTGGCGACCAGCGTGAGCATGCCGCTCGTCAGGGCGGCGACGCTGAGCGGCATCATCAGCTGGCCCGGCGACTTCCCGGTCGCCTGGGCGAGACGCAACACCACCGGAATGAAGATCGCGACCACGCCCGTCGAGCTCATGAACGCGCCGAGTCCGCCGACGGCGAGCATCAGCAGCGCGAGCAGGCGCTTCTCGTTCCCCGCGGACCTTGCTGCCAGCAGGTCGCCGATCCGGCGCGCGACGCCCGTGCGCATCAGTCCTTCGCCGACCACGAACAGGGCGGCAAGGAGCACGATGCTCGGATCGCTGAAGCCGGCGAGCGCCTCGTCGGCGGTGATCACGCCGGTGAAGGGCAGCGCGGTCAGCATCAGCAGCGCGACGACGTCCATGCGCGGCCGGTTGATCGCGAACAGGACGACTGCCGCGCCGAGCAGAAGGAGGACGAGGGCGAGATCGGTATGCAAGCTCAGGGCTCCGAGTCGTCTCCGGGAATGTCGGCGATGAACGAGCCAGGCGCGTCCGGCGAACGCAGCTTAACCGCTGCGTCGCCGCCGGTCTCGCTTCGTGTCCGCCCACCCCGACCGGCGTCGAGCGTGCATCATTCGGGTATCGCGAGAGGGCAGAAGGAAAACATGAAAGGCAACCCGCAAGTGATCCGCCAATTGAACGAGTACCTGTCGTTCGAGCTCACCGGCCATCGCCAGTACCTGTTGCACGGCGCCGTCTGCCGCCATTGGGGCTTTTCGCGCCTCGCGGAGGCGCAGCACGCCTACAGCGAGGAGGAAACCCGGCACGCCGGTCGCGTCATGGCGCGGATCCTGCTGCTGGGCGACACGCCGGCGATGAAGAGCTACCGTGCGGTCGAGGCGAGCGACACCGTCGAGGAGCAACTCCGCAAGGACCGCGACCTCGTCGCAGCGGCGATCGTCCACCTGCGCTCGGCGATCGGCGTCTGCGAACAAGGCGGCGACTTCGTCAGTCGCGATCTCCTGACCGAGATGCTCGACGACGAGGAACTGCACCTCGACTGGCTCGACAAGCAGTTCGGGCTGATCGCGAAGCTGGGCTTGCAGGACTACCTGCAGGCACGGATGTAGCGGCCCCTGCGCCACACTGCGGAGCAATGCGATGCGTGCCAAGTTGATCGCCTGCCTGCTGCTCCCGCTGGCGGCGGGCTGCGTCGGCCCGTCTCCCCAGGGGGAGGCGACGGGAGAGCGCCGCGTCCGTTTCGCCTGTGCGAACGGCGAAGAGATCGAGATGCGCTTCTTCCCTCTGCAGGGCGTCGGCGTGCTCGTGCGGCACGGCCAGCCCGTCGAACTGCAGCAGATGCCCTCCGCCTCCGGCTTCCTGTATTCCAACGGCCCCATCACGGTGCGCGGCAAGGGCGACGACCTGCGCATGGAGATCGGTCGCATGGCGCCGATCGCGTGCAGGCCTCTGTGAGCTGAACCGGGCTTCCCGTCGTCGACTCGAACTCGCTCGCCCGCCCGGTGCACGAAGATTTCTCCACGCGCGACGCCGGCGACGTCGCCCGGATGCTGGGCGCCGATCTCGAGAAGGGCCTGAGCACCGACGAGGCGCAGCGCCGCCTCGCACGGGACGGCCCGAACGAGTTGCGCGCGACGCCGCCCACGCCGCGCTGGCGGCGCTTCCTCGCGCAGTTCCGCGATCCGCTGGTCTACCTGCTGCTGGGCGCGATCGCGGTCGCGATGGTCGCTTGGCTGATCGAGGGCCGCGTCGGATGGCCCGTCGACGCGGTCGTGATCGCGCTCATCGTGCTGCTCAACGGCCTGCTCGGCTACGGGCAGGAGGCGCGGGCGCGCAACGCGGTCGCCGCGCTGTCGAAGATGACCGCCGTCACGTCGGCCGTGCTGCGCGACGGCGCGCTGCAGCGCATACCGAGCGCGCAGCTGGTGCGCGGCGACCTGCTCGTGCTCGGCGAAGGCGACGCCGTCGGTGCCGATGCGCGGCTGGTCGAGGCGGCATCGTTGCGCGTGCAGGAGTCCTCGCTCACCGGCGAGAGCGAAGCCGTCCTGAAGGACGCGCAGACGCTGCCCGGCCCGGTCGCGCTCGGCGATCGACTCGACATGGTCTTCAAGGGCACGGCCGTCGTGCAGGGCACCGGCCGCGCGGTGGTCACCGCAACCGGCATGGCTACCCAGATGGGCGCGATCGCCGAGATGCTCGACGCGGCCGAAGAGGAGTCGACGCCGCTGCAGAAGGAGGTCGCCCGCATCGGGCGCGTGCTCGGCGTCGCCGTCGTCGTCGTTGCGCTGGTCGTCGTCGCGACGGTGTTCCTCGTCTTCGACGTGCGCGGTGCCGACGACGTCATCAACGTGCTGCTGCTCGGTGTCTCGCTCGCCGTCGCCGCCGTTCCCGAAGGACTGCCGGCGATCCTGTCGGTGGTGCTCGCGCTCGGCGTGCAACGGATGGCCAGGCGCAACGCGATCGTCAAGGAGCTGTCGTCGGTGGAGACGCTGGGCTCGGCCTCGGTCATCTGCTCGGACAAGACCGGGACGCTGACCCGTTCGGAGATGACGATCGAGCGGCTGATGACCGCTTCGGGCACTGCCCGCGTCACCGGCGTCGGCTACGCGCCGCAGGGGGAGGTCGAGGCCGACGGGGCGGCGCTGCGCGACGAAGCGCTGCGCGCCGAAGCGATCCTCGTGCTGAGCGGCGGCAGCCTGGCCGGCAATGCGCAGTTGCGGCAGACGGACGACGGCGACTGGCGGATCGAGGGCGATCCGACCGAGGCGGCCTTCCTGGTCGCCGAGCGCAAGCTGGGCGTGCACGAGCGGCGCGAGCGGCGCTTCGCTCGCGTCGGCCAGATCCCCTTCACCTCCGAACGCAGGATGATGTCCACGATCGAGGTGGACCACGAACACGGCGACGAGCGCGTGCTGATCTCCAAGGGCGCGCCGGACGTGCTGCTCGAACGCTGCACGCGCGCGCGCGTCGGAATGGAGGTGGTGCCGCTCGACGAAGCGCTGCGTCGGCGCATCCTCGCCGACGTCGACACGCTGACCGACGACGCGCTGCGCACGCTGGCGGTGGCCTATCGGCCGCTGCGCGCCGACGAGGACATCGATCCCGAACGCGCCGCGGAGCTCGAACGGGACCTCGTCTTCGCCGGAACCGTCGGCATCATCGATCCGCCGCGCGAGGAGGCCGGGAGGGCGATCGCGCAGGCGCGCCGCGCCGGCATTCGCGTGATCATGATCACCGGCGATCATCCGCGCACGGCGGCGCGCATCGCGGCGGATCTCGGCATCGTCGAGCCGGGCGCCGTTGCGCTCACCGGCGCCGAGCTGGATGCGCTCGACGATGCACGCTTCGCCGAGGCGATCCGAAACACTTCGGTGTTCGCCCGCGTGGCGCCGGCGCACAAGCTGCGGATCGTCGACGCGCTGCAGGCCGACGGCAACGTCGTCGCGATGACCGGCGACGGCGTCAACGACGCGCCGGCCCTGAAGTCGGCCGACATCGGCGTGGCGATGGGCATCGCCGGCACAGAGGTGACGAAGGAAGCGGCGCGGATGATCCTCGCCGACGACAACTTCGGGACGATCGTGCAGGCGGTGCGCGAGGGTCGCGCGATCTTCGACAACATCCGGAAGTTCCTGCGATACCTGTTGTCGTCGAACATGGGCGAGGTGCTCACCGTGTTCCTCGGCGTCGTGCTGGCCGGTGTGATCGGGCTCGGCAGTCCCGACTCCGGCGGCGCCGTGGTGCTGCCGCTGCTGGCCACGCAGATCCTGTGGATCAATCTCGTCACCGACTCCGGGCCCGCGCTGGCGATGGGCGTCGATCCGGAAACCGACGACGTCATGGCCCGCAGGCCGCGCCCGCCGGACGAGCGCGTCATCGACGGCCGGATGTGGGCTTCGGTGATCCGCAACGGCGCGGTGATGGCGCTGGCCACGCTCGCGACGCTCGACCTCTACCTGCCGGGCGGGCTCATCGAGGGCACGCACGACCTGGCCGGCGCGCGCACCGCCGCGTTCACGACGCTCGTCTTCGCGCAGCTGTTCAACTGCTTCAACGCCCGCTCGGAGTCGACCAGCGCGTTCCACCACCTGTTCGTCAATCCGTGGCTCTGGGGCGCGATCGCGCTGTCGGTCGTGCTGCAGGTCGCCGTCGTGCACGTCGGCATCCTGAACGTCGGCTTCGGCACGGTGCCGCTCGCCCCGGACCAGTGGCTGGTGTGCGTCGCGATGGCCAGCGCGGTGTTGTGGTTCGACGAGCTGCGCAAGCTGCTGGCGCGCGCACGGGAGCGGCGCCGCGCAGGTCGTTGACGCCGATCGTCGATGGCGGCGTGTATTCTGGTCGAATGGATCGCCTCGTCCTCCGGCGCCGCCCCCTGGCGCGGTACGTTCATCGCATCGGCTTCGTGCGCGCGGCGTTGTTCGCCGTCCTGGCCGGTTGCACCGCCTCCGCCTTCGCCTGGAGCAACCACGCGTCGAGCACCCGGGCCGCATTGAAGGATGCTCCCGAGTTCGCGCGCCTGGAACCGGTGCGCGTCGAATCGCTCGACGCCTTCCTTGCGGCGCAGGCCGCCGAGCTCGAGCGCGTGCTCGACGAGCAGGAAGCGTGGTCGCGCGAGCACGTACCGACCTATCCGCCGCGCCCCGACGCGTTGCGCTTCGTCGCGGCGGGTGCGCAGTCGCCTGAGGAACTGCGTCGGCGCTTCGTCGCCGCGATCCGGGTTGCGCCCGAGGCGCGTCTAGCGCTGTACCTGAAGCGGGTATCCGCCGACGACGCGGACGACCGACCGGTGCTTGCGCGCAGCCGCGTGAGCACGCTGGCCGACGACGAAGGCGAGGACGCCGCAAGTCGATCGCCCTTCGTCGAACTGCGCGAAGGCGAGACGGTATCGCCGCTGGACGTCGTCGCCACCGCGTCGGACGAACCCGACTACGGTCTCGACATCGGCGTCTGGAACGACAACGGCACCGCGCACGGTTCGGCCTACGGTTTCGGCAGGCAGCCCTTCGGCAACCCCGCGCTCGACTTCGGGACGCAGGCGCCGTTCCACATGGGCTTCTACGACGAATCCGCAATCATCTACGCCGCCGCGGGTTTCCTGAAGCGCACCTATCCCGAGTACCGGATCCACCTGTACCGCACGCTCGCGCTGCACGCGTTCCGCAGCGGGCACGACTACTGGGGCTGGCGTTTCGCGGGCTGGGCGATGCACTACATCCAGGACCTGACGCAGCCGTACCATGCCCGCGTGCTGCCGGGCGTGGGCACGCTGCGCATGCTGTGGATCAACGCGCTCGACGTCGCCGGCTGGCCCGGCGCGAAGAACCGGGCGATCACGCTGGTCTCGAACCGGCACCTCGCGCTCGAGAACTTCCAGCGCACGGCGCTCGTCGCCGACGATGCCGATCCATCGAGCGACGGACCGCTGCTGCGCGCGCTCGCGGGCGCGGACGCCGACGGCGCGCCCGCCGGGACCGACGCGGCGGCCGGGAAGGCGCCGCCGGTCTTCGGCGTCAACGATGCGCGCGCGCTCGTCGCGCGGCGCGCCGCGCAGGCGGCCGATGCGCTCGACCGCGCCGTCGCGGCGGCGTTGCCCGCGCAATACGTCGCCGATCCCGGCTTCGAGTTCGGCGTCGACGCGCGGGGAATCGACCTGAACGCGCGGCTCGCCGGGACGGAACCTGCCGCGCACGATGCGATGATCCGGGCGCTGGTGCCGCTGATGCGCGAGTACGGCGCGCATACGCGCGCCTTCGCGCGCACGATGCTGGCCGGCGGCGACACGCGGCGCCCCTGAGCCCTCATCGCATGTACGCGTATCCCTCGTTCTGCAGCCGCACGATCTCGGCGTCGGCCATCGGCACCATCTGCGCGAAGCCGTGGAGGTCCGCCGGCGCGTAGCCGCGCATCGCCGCGTCGGCGCGGCAGATGCGGAACTCGATCGGGCCGCTCCTGGTCAGGCTCTGCGCCCGCTCCATCGCTTCGCGGTGCCGTTCGAAGTCGCGGATGCCGAACAGCGGGATCGCGTCGCCGTGCACGACGACGACGATCGAGGACGCGAAGGGGTCGGCCTCCCAGACCTTGTTCAGGTAGCTGACGCGATCGAGCACGCGCGCGAACGCGACCGCGTCGCCCGCGTCGACGTCGTAGACGGCCCTGGCGGGAGCATAGCTGCGCTCGAGCGTCTCGGCGCTGCCCCACGGCGCCGTCGTTCGCGCGGCGACGCAAAGCGGTGCCAGCAGAAGCAGTGCGCCGAGCCAGCGGCGTCGCGTGCGCGCTGCGCCGGGTGCGAGCATGTGTGGACTGCGCGGATTCGCGCGTCGGGGGCCGCGACGCTTCGCGGCCGCCCTCGCGCTACTCCGTCGTCTTGCCGTCGAAGTGCTCGTGCGACGCGTCGGCTTCGGCCTTCGTCGCGTGCACGGTGCCGTCGACGTGCTCGGGCGGGCCGTAGATCGTGTACAGGCGCAGCGGCTCCGTGCCGGTGTTGCGCACGTTGTGCTTCGCGCCGGCCGGCACGATCACCGCGATGTCGTCCTCGACCGGGTTCGCCACGCCGTCGATGACGACCTCGCCGCTGCCTTCCTCGATGCGGAAGAACTGGTCGCGATCCTCGTGCACCTCTTCGCCGATCTCCTCTCCGGGCTGCAGCGACATCAGGACGAGCTGCAGGTACTTGCCCGTGTACAGCACGCGGCGGAACTTCTCGTTCTCTTCGGTGAGGTCTTCGATGTCGCCGACGAATCCTTTCATTGCGGTTCTCCTGTCTTCTTTCGGGTGAGGGAGGATGCTACCCGAGCGCTCCGCGGCGCGGCGCCGTGCGCGAGCGCAGCACCGGGCCTTTGCGCCGGTGCATTCAGAGGCCGCGCTCGACCATCGCGACGATCCGGTCGCCGAGCGCGCGCAGCTTCGCGCGCGGCGTGCCGCGCAACGGGCCGTCGAGCGCGAGCATCGCCAGTCCGTGCACCGCCGACCAGGCGAGGTACTCGGCGCCCGGTCGCCGATCGGCCGGCAGCAGGCCGGCCTCGACGTAGCGGTCGAGCGCGTCCCCGAGCAGCTGGAAGGGATTGCGTCCGCTCGCGCCGGCGCGTGACGGGTCGGCGTCGCGGTGCGCCGAAGGCGCTTCGCCGGCCTCGGCGGCGGCGACGAAGGCGGTGCGAAAGAGCCCCGGCTCGTCGAACGCGAAGCGCAGGTAGCCGAGGCCGACGGCGCGCAGGCTTTCGCGCGCGATGCGCGCGTCGTCGACCGCAGCCGCTCCCGGCCGGCGCCGGGTGCGCGCGAACTCCTTCTCCATCGCGACCGCGACCGCCGCGATCGCCGCCGAGCGCACCGCGGCGAGCAGGTCGAGCCGGTTGGCGAAATGACGGTAGGCGGCGTTCGGCACGACCCCCGCGCGCCGCGTCGCTTCGCGCAGCACCACCGCCTGCGGACCGCCGCCGCGCGCGAGTTCCATGCCCGCCTCGATGAGTGCGCGGCGCAGGTCGCCGTGTCGATAGGTGCTGCGCGGCCGGGGGGCGAGTTCCATGCCGCGAAGCGTACACAACGCATCGATCCCGGCGACGGCCTGCCGGTTTCCTTGTCGACTTCAGGTGTATTGTGGACGGTGTCCACATACCGGCGCATCATCCGCCGACGCGTTCGCCGGGCAGGGCGAACGGGCAGCCGCAGGCTGCCGCAACACGAGGAGATTCGACATGAACGTCACGCCGTACCTGTGCTACGAAGGCCGTTGCGAAGAGGCGCTGCAGTTCTACCGCGACCGGCTCGACGCGAAGATCGACGCGCTGATGCGCTTCAGCGAGGCGCCGGAGTCGTCCGCGGATTCCTCCGGCTGCGGCGAGATGCCGTCCACGGTCACCGGCGACAAGGTCATGCACGCGAGCCTGCGCATCGGCGACTCGACGCTGATGGCCTCCGACGGTCGATGCACCGGGCAGGCGCGCTTCGAGGGCATCGCGCTGACGATCCAGGCGCGCGACGACGCGCACGCCGAGCAGCTGTTCGCCGCGCTGTCGGACGGCGGGCAGGTGCAGATGCCGCTGGAGCAGACCTTCTTCGCGTCGCGCTTCGGCATGCTCGCCGATCGCTTCGGCGTAGGCTGGATGATCATCTCGCACCCGGCCCAGGCTTGAACGGCGGGACGCCAGGCGGCCATGCCCCGAGTGATCTTCACGCAGCAACTCGCCCGCTTCACGGAAGTGCCGGAGATCGAGGCCGACGCGGCGACGCTCGCGCAGGCGCTCGAAGCGGCCTTCGCCGTGAACCCGCGGCTGCGCGGCTACGTGCTCGACGACCAGTCCCACCTGCGCAGGCACGTCGTCGTCTTCGTCGACGGGCGAAGGCTGCACCTGCGCGAGAACCTCGAGGTGCCGCTCGCGCCCGGCAACACCGTCCACGTGTTCCAGTCGCTGTCCGGAGGATGACGATGAGCGATCGAGCCTGGGTCGCGACCCGCAAGGGATTGTTCGCGCTGCACCGTGCCGCGGGCGGCTGGCGCATCGGCGCCGTCAGCTTTCTCGGCGAGCCGGTCACGGCGGTGCTGCCGCCCGATCCGCGCGCGCCGTCCCGACCGATGATCGCGGCGCTGAACCTCGGCCACTTCGGCGTGAAGTGCCACGCGTCGGCCAACCGCGGCGAGACCTGGGACGAGCTGTCGTCGCCGGCGTATCCGCCGCAGCCCGCCGACGCCGGCGACGACGTCGAATGGAAGCTGCAGCAGATCTGGACCCTCGTCGGCAAGGGCGACGACGTCTGGGCGGGCACGCTGCCGGGCGGGCTCTTCCGCTCGCGCGACGCCGGGCAGTCGTGGCAGCTGAACGAAGCCTTGTGGAACGACCCGCGGCGGCGCGAGTGGTCGGGCGGCGGCTACGACGCGCCGGGCCTGCATTCGATCGTGCTCGATCCGCGCGACGACGACCCTTCGCGCCAGCGCATCCTCGTCGGCGTCAGCACCGGCGGCGTCTGGTCGAGCGCGGACGGCGGCGCGAGCTGGACGCTGGTCGGCAAGGGGCTGCGCGCCGAATACATGCCGCCCGAGCGCGCGTACGACGAAATCGCGCAGGACGTGCACCGGCTCGCCGCGTGCGCGGCGCGGCCCGACACCGTCTGGTGCCAGCACCACAACGGGATCTTCCGCTCGACCGATGCCGGGCGTACCTGGCAGGAGATCACCGAGGTGCCGGTGTCCGCGTTCGGCTTCGCCGTCGCCGCCGATCCGGACGACGCGCGGCGCGCGTGGTTTGCGCCGGCGGTCGCCGACCTGCGCCGCGTTCCCGTCGACGGCGCCTTCGCGGTGCTTCGTACCGACGACGGCGGCCAGAGCTTCACCGCGCTGCGCAACGGCCTGCCGCAATCGCATTGCTACGACCTCGTCTACCGGCATTGCCTCGACGTGGGCGACGACGGTCGCACGCTGATGATGGGCTCGACCACCGGCTCGCTGTGGGCGAGCGCCGACGGCGGCGAGCGTTGGGAGACGATCTCGACGTCGCTGCCGCCGATCGGGGCGGTCGTGCTCGAGCGCGGCTGAGACGGTCTCGCTACAGGCGCTGGATGTCGTTGTCGATCGCGAGCGCCTGTCCGGAGATCGCCTTGCCCGCGTCCGACGCGAGGAACAGCGCGAGCGAAGCGATGTCGCGCGGGTCGACCAGCGCGCGCACCGACTGGTTCAGCATCGACGCCTCGCGCACCTCGTCGACGTTCTTGCCCGCGAGCTTCGCGCGGCCCTCGAACACGCGCCGGATCCGCTCGCCGTCGACGGTACCGGGCAGGATCGCGTTCGCGCGGATGCCGAAGGGGCCGAGCTCCATCGACAGCGTCTTCGTGAAGCCGACCAGCGCCCACTTCGTCGCCGCGTACGCGATGCGGTTCGGATAGCCGAAGCGGCCGGCCGCGGACGACATTACGAGGACGACGCCCGCCGGCGACTCCTTCAGCGCCGGGATCGCCAGCCGCGTGACGTCGAAGGCGGCGGTGAGGTTCACCTGCACGACGTGGTCCCATTCTTCGGGCGGCACCTGCTCGATCGGCGCCGTCGGGCCGGCGATGCCGGCGTTGTTCACGAGCACGTCCAGCCCGCCCAGCGACTGCAGCGCCGACCGCATCATCGCTTCGATCTCGGCGCGCTTCGATACGTCGCAGCGCATCGTCGCGACGCCGGGCAGCTCCTTGCGCAGCGTCTCGAGCGCGGCCTCGTCGATGTCGCAGACGAAGACCCGCGCGCCGCCGGTCGCGAATGCGCGCGCGATCTCGCGACCGATGCCGGACGCGCCCGCCGTCACCAATACCCGCCGGTTCATCGATGCCTCCTTATCCGGTTCGAGCGAGCAGGGTACTCGCGGCGCGAGCCATCGAGGCGGGTACCGTCGCCGAAGGCTTCGACCCCGTCCCGAAATGCGGAGAAGCACGATGGCCAACCGGCTGGCCCGCGAGACGAGCCCGTACCTGCAGCAGCACGCGCACAACCCGGTCGACTGGTATCCGTGGGGCGAGGAGGCGCTGGCGCGCGCCCGCAGCACCGATCGACCGATCCTGCTGTCGATCGGCTATTCGGCGTGCCACTGGTGCCACGTGATGGCGCACGAGTCCTTCGAGGATCCGGCGATCGGCGAGCTCGTCGACCGCCACTTCGTCGCGATCAAGGTCGACCGCGAGGAGCGTCCCGACCTCGACCAGATCTACCAGGGCGCGCACCAGGCGATCGCGCAGCGCGCCGGCGGCTGGCCGCTGACGATGTTCCTCACGCCCGACGGCAAGCCCTTCTACGGCGGCACCTATTTCCCGCGCAGTACGCGGCACGGCCTGCCGGGCTTCGATGCGCTGTTGCTGCGCGTGGCGGAGCTGTGGCGCGAGCGCCGCGACGAACTGCTCGCGCACGGCGACGAAGTCGTGCGTTTCCTGCGCTCCGTGCAGGGCGGCGCCGCGCAGGACGAGCCGGGCGACGCGCAGGCGGCGGAGCGCGGCGATGCCGGGCCGAGCGCGCACGCGGACGCCCGGAGCACGCTCGACGCCTTCGCGCCGAACGCGTCCGCGGCGTTGCGCGCCGCGCTGCTGCCCGGCTACGACCGCCAATGGGGCGGCTTCGGCGGTGCGCCGAAGTTCCCGCAGCCGTCGCTGCTCGCCGCGCTGCTGCATGCGGGCGAAGCGGACGGCGAGCGCGATGCGCACGAGGCCGTGACGACGACGCTCGAGCGCATGGCCGAAGGCGGGCTCTACGACCATCTCGGCGGCGGCTTCTGCCGATACAGCGTCGATGCGCGATGGGCGATCCCGCACTTCGAGAAGATGCTCTACGATAACGGCCCGCTGCTGCGGCTGTACGCGCAGGCGTGGCGCGCCGGTGCGTCGGCGCTGTTCCGCGACGTCTGCGCCGGAACCGCGCGATGGGCGATCCGCGAGATGCAGGCGCCCGACGGCGGCTACCACAGCAGCCTGGACGCCGATTCGGAAGGCGAGGAAGGGCGCTTCTACGTCTGGGAGCGCGACGTCGTCGCGCGCGAACTCGGCGACGACTTCGCACCCTTCGCGGCGCGCTACGGGCTCGACGCGCCGCCGAACTTCGAGGGTCGCGCCTGGCACCTGCACGTCGCGCGGCCGGTCGAAGTCGTCGCCGCGTCGCTCGGCATTCCGCAGGCGCAAGCGGCAGCCCAGATCGAGAAGGCGCGCGCGCAGCTCTTCGCGTTGCGCGAGACGCGCGTGCATCCGGGGCTCGACGACAAGGTGCTGACCAGCTGGAACGCGCTGATGATCGACGGGATGGCCTTCGCCGGACGCGTGTTCGACGAGCCGCGCTGGAGCGCTTCGGCGCGCGACGCACTCGCGTTCGTGCGCCGGGTCGCGTGGCGCGACGGCCGCCTGCTCGCGACGTACAAGGACGGCCGCGCGCATCTGAACGCCTATCTCGACGACCATGCCTTCCTGCTCGGCGCGCTGCTCGAGACGATGCAGGACGGCGTGCTGCGCAACGACGACCTGCGTTTCGCGTGCGCACTCGCCGACGCGCTGATCGAGCGTTTCGAGGATCGCGAGGCGGGCGGCTTCTTCTTCACCAGCCACGATCACGAGGCGCTGGTGCTGCGTCCGAAGTCGGCGATCGACGCGGCGACGATGTCGGGCAACGGCGCCGCGGCGCTCCATCTGCAGCGCCTCGGGCATCTGGTCGGCGAAGCGCGCTACCTGGACGCTGCACGACGAACGATGCAATGTTTCCTGGGGGCGGCGCGCGAAGCGCCGCACGCCTTCGCCACGCTGGTCACCGCGATGTCCGAGCATGCCGCGCCGCCCGCGATCGTCGTGCTCGCCGGTCCCGAGGCGCAGACGCTGCACTGGAGCCGGGCGCTCGCCCGCAGGCCGTTGGCGCCGTCTCTCGTCTTCGTGCTACCGGAGCAGGCCGTCGCCCTGCCGGCGGCGCTCGTGCATCCACCCGGCGAGCGGGCGGGGGCGTGGGTCTGCCATGGCAGGCATTGCCTGCCGCCGGTGGACTCGCTCGAGCGCCTGGCGGCGCTGCTCGGCGAGCCGCGACCGGATCAGCGGGCGGAGACCGGAAAGCGCGACATGTAGTCGCTGACCGCCCGCATGTCGGCGTCGCTGTAGGCCTTCACGACCTTGACCATCTTCGGATTGGCGTTGCGCCGCCGGCCGTCGCGGATCTCGATGCCCTCGCGCAGCAGGTAGGCGTAGTGCTGGCCCGACACGCGCGGGTAGAACTTTCCTTCGTCGCCTTCTCCGGCGTCGCCGTGGCAGCTCGCGCAGTCTTTTTCGTAGAGCGCCCTGCCGCGGGCGAGATCGTCGCCCGGTCCCTTGCCCTGGTTCGCCGGCACCGGCAGCCCCTGCAGGAACAGCGCGATGTCGGCGATGTCCTGCGGACTGAGCACGTGGCGATCGGCGAAGGGGTACATCCGCGCGTTGTCGCGGCGTCCGGCGCGTATGTCGGTGAGCTGCTTGATCAGCACCGTGGCGTGCTGCCCGGCCAGGCGCGGGTAGGTGCCGTCGGGACGCCCCAGCGCGCCGGCCCGATGGCATCCCTGGCAGATCTCGAAGGCGATCTCTCCGCGGAGCACGTCGCCCTTCGCCTTGAGCGCCTGGAGCTTCTCGGCGTGCATCTCGTTCCAGATGTAGTCGGGCGCCTCGATTCCCGACTCCTTCGGCTGCGCCTCGACCTGGGGCTGCGCGGCCGCGGGCGCGGCGAAGGCGACGAGCGATGCCAGCAACGCGAGGAAGATCCTGTTCACGCGAGTACTCCTGTTCCGGTCGCGGGCGGCGCGATCACAAGCCGGTGACGTATTCGGCGACCGCCTTCATTTCCTGCTCGGTCATGCGCGCGGCGATCGTGCGCATGACGCGGCCCCGGTCGTTGCTGCGCGCGCCGCTCTTGAACTGCAACATCTGCTGCAGCACGTATTCCGGGTGCTGGCCGGCGATGCGCGGGAAGCGCGGATTGCCCGCGCCGCTCTCCAGGTGGCATCCCATGCACGCGGGAACGCCCGCGTCCGGGTTGCCATCGACGTAGATCGCGCGGCCGGCCTGCGCGAGCCGCGGATCCGACACGGCTCCGCGCGACATCGTCTGCGAGGCGAACCAGGCGGCCAGCGGCTCGACGTCGGCCGCCGTCAATTTCTCGAGCACCGGCGTCATCATTTCGTTGATGCGGTTGCCGTCGAGGTATTCCCTCAACTGCTTGGCGATGTACTCAGGCTGCAGGCCCGCCAGTTTCGGGAAGGTGGGAGCGATGCTGTTCCCGTCCTCGCCATGGCAGGCGACGCATTCGGTACGTGCCAGTTCGCGGCCCCGCTCGAGGTCGGAGGCGCTCGCTGGCACCGTTGCGATGGCCGCCGTCGTGGCGACGAGCAGCGCGATCAGGTTGTTTCGCACCTCGCGGCCCCCTCAGAAGTCGAGCTTGACGAACGCGCCGACCAGGAACGCGCTGTAGTCCTGCGGGCCGGCGTCCAGGTACGTCTGCTGGTTGGTTCCCGGCACCGGGTTCACGTCGACGCCGTCGTAGTGCCAGTCGCGGATCCTTCCGTCCTCGTGTCGCGCGAGCAGCCGCAGCGTCAGCTGCTTCGTCAGCGGCACCAGCACGTTGGCTTCGAGAACGTTCTGCGTGAACTTCAGGTCGGGGAATCCGTTTCCGGTCAACGCGGGATTCACGCCCGGAATGCCGGCGCCGTACTGGTAGGTGATCCGGGAGCGGCCCATCGCATAGGTGTAGTTCATGTCGAAGCGGAAGCGGCCGAAGTCGCGGGCGAAGCCGAAGCCGACGACGTCGTTGCGGTCCTTCTGCTGCGATGCCCACCGCCGGTCGAGCGGGAACTGCGCGCTGCCGGCGTTGGCGCACGAGGCGAGCAGCGCCTCGGTATCCGCCGGGCTGGCCAGGCCCCCCGCCGGGATCGCGCACGCGGTGCCGGGCTGGATGGCGGCCTGCTCGATCTCGCCGTTCTGGTACGAATAGAAGCCGTACAGCGTGGTCTTGGTGTCCGGCTGCCAGTTGAGGTCGAAATTGATCGAGTTCTGCTTCTGGTCGCCGATGCGTCCGTAGTCTGAGTCGGGGAACCGGGCCTTCTTCCACTGCAGCGAGACGGCGCCGTCGAGGTCGTCGCGCAGCGCGTAGTTGAAGCGCGCGTTCAGGACGTTCTGGTCGCGGTCGGCGAGATCGAACTTGCGCATCTGCGCGAGCGCGTGGATCCAGCTGTTGACGTTGCCGGGCGCGGTCGGCAGCGGTCCGAGTGCGACGCTGTAGAACGCGTGGTACGGATCGGGGTTGTACTCGCTGCCGCGCCGGCGATCGTGCTCGACGGACACGCGCAGCGTGCCGCGCTCCAGGCCGCGGTTGACGTAGCCGAGCTTGATCTTGTTCTCGTGCGTCTCGTCGCGTTCGCGATGCTCGCGGTCGAACTCCTCGCGCTCGAGCATCGCGTTGAAGCTGTTGTGCCGATTCAGCCGGTAGTCGGCCGACAGCCGGTAGTTCCTCTGCGAGTACTCGAAGGGAACGTTGCGGATGTTGACGTTGCCCGCGTTCGGCGAGATGCCGAGCGCCTGCACCGCTTCCAGGTCACAGCCTGCGGCAAGGTAGGCCGGCACGTTCACCATCTGCGCGCCGCTGCCGTCGTTGGTGAGCCGGCCCCACTGGCCGGTGAGCGGGTTGCAGGCGAAGTACTTCGTCGAGTTGCGCGTCTCGTAGTGGCGGATCTTGCCGCGCACGTCGAGCCGCTCGACGGGTTTCAGGCTCAGGCCGAGGTCGACCAGGTGCGTGCCGATCTTCGCGCCCGCGGACTGCCGGCTCAGCGAAGCGGTGCTGTCCCACTGCCCGCCGGCGACCGCGTTGACCATCGCGTTCGGATAGGTCGTCGAGGCGATCAGGTCGTCGTTCTGCCGCAGCTCGCTCGCCGACACGACGACGGTGAAGCGGCCGTTGTAGAAGTTCGGCAGGCGCCGCGCGTATTCGCCCTTGACGTTGTAGTAGTCGTTGTCCGGATGCAGGTCGAAGCGCCCCGTCGGGAATGCGCCGCCGCCCGGCACCGCGGCGATGTTGTTCGCCGCCGCCAGGAACATCGGGTTCTCGAACGACATCTCGTCGACGTCGTTGCGGAAGAACGACAGCGAGACCTGGCCGTTGAAGCTGCTCAGCGAATCGGCCCATTGCAGGCCGGCCACCAGGTCGTGCGTGGTGCTGTCGACCGATTCGGGCAGCTCCACGCCGCCGGTGCCGCCGCCGCCGCCGAACACCGTCGCGAACGGCCGGGCGCCTTCCCGTTTCTCGTTCGTGTAGCCGGCGAAGAATTTCCAGCGTTCCGACAGGTTCGTGTCGAAGCGCATGCCACCCTTCTTGCGGACGATGCCGAGCTCGGAATACGGCGTGGCGAGCGCCGCCGCGCGCAGGTTCGCGTTGGTGACCGCCGCGTTGGTCGTCCCGCCGGGCGCGAGGCCGTTCAGCGTGAGATGCGAGCTGCCGGTGCCGCTCCACAGGTTGCGGTAGGTGCTCGTGAAGACGTGCGGGGTTTCGCTGTAGAAGGCCCGCACCCGCCAGTCGTTGTAGCGGCCGAACTGCAGGCCGTAGAACTGGTCGTCGAAGCCGACGCCGCCGCCGAGGATCTCGAAGTAGCGTGCCGCGTCGGGCTTCTCCGCCGAAAGCCGGAAGCTGTTCAGGTACAGGCCGTTGTCGAGGTCCTTGTACTTGCGGAACAGCGCGGCGTCCTCGTTCGCGTTGCCGCCGAGCACGCCGGCTTCGATCGAGCCGGAGTATTCCCAACCCGAAGGCAGCTTCGTCGGCGCGGGATACAGGTAGGGATTCGGGTACAGCAGGCCGGTGGGGCTGCGGCGGAAAGGCGCTTCGCCCATGCCTTCCGGGTCGCGCGGCAGCAGCGTGTCGACGGTGTACGGATTGAGTGCGTTGCCCAGTGCCGTGTCCACGCCTACCCCCGAGTCGGCCCGGGCGCTGCCGGCGCCGAGCTGGGCAAGCGCCGCGCCCACGCACAATGCGAGCGTGGTGAGCGCGCGCTGTTCGCGCACGGGGAATCGCCTGTTTCGCCTGTCCATGGTCGCGCTCCTCTCTGGCACCGGGTCAGCGCTGCAGCCGCGCGCCGGCCGGGTGGTTGCTGCCGTGGATCTGCGTATGGCAGTTCTGGCAGGAGCGTCCGATGACGCGCTGGCTGGGTGTTCCGCCGGCCAGCGCGGAAGCGGCCGTCTGGTCGTTGCGGTAGAACTGGCCGGGGTGTCCGATGGGCGGGTTGTGGCACTGCTGGCACTGCATCGGCCGCGCCACCTGCAACAGCTTGTCGTGGTTCGAGCCGTGCGGCTGGTGGCAGTTCAGGCAGCTCTCCCGTACCGGTGCGTGCTCCCAGATGAACGGGCCGCGTTTCTCGGCGTGGCAGGTGTAGCAGACGTCGTTGACGCTATCGGCCTTGAGCAGCGGCTGCGTCACCGAGCCGTGCGGGTTGTGGCAGTCGACGCACGACATCTTCCCTTCGGGTACCGGCATGTGCGAGCGCTTGCGGAACTCGGCGCGCTGCTGCTGATGGCACTGGTAGCAGGTCTCGGTGATGCTCTTGCGCGCGAGCAGTCCCACGGCCGAGGTCTTCTGCATCGGGTTGTGGCAGTCGGCGCATCCGACCTTGTTGTTCGCGTGGATCGACCCCGGCCAGTGCAGCCGGTTGCCGCCCTGGTGGCAGCCCAGGCACTGGCCGTTCTGTACCTCGACCGGCGTGCCCCAGTTCTTCGTGAAGCCGATGATCAGGCTCTTGTCGCTCGCCTTCTTCGAATGCGCCGATCCCGGGCCGTGGCAGGTCTCGCAGACGCGGGCCTCGTGCTCGTTCTTCGGGTTCAACCGGAAGACCTTCGAGTGCAGCGTCTCCTTGAAGTGCTCGTTCTCCTGGTCGTGGCAGGAGAGACAGGCCTTCTCGCCGATGTAGGTCGCCTGCGGCGCGACGGCCCCGGGCGCATCGGCGGAAGCGACGGCGGGCGCGAGCGCGACGGGCGCGAGCGCGAGCGTCGCGGCAGCCAGCGCGCCGAATGCGCTTCGAAGAACAGTGGAAGTGCGGACCAGCCTGCGCAGCAGGCGTGCACCGTGGACAGGACCTTTGCTCGACACGCTCGCCTCCACCGGGGAGTTCCTGCGAGCGCGATCTGCCGGCGCCCGCGCGTGCGCGCAGTCGTCGGGTACGGGCCCGTCGCCCGTGCCGCTTCTTCGTTCCTCCCCCGTACGGCGAGTATGGGAAGAAGATGTATGGGATGTATTGCTCTAAACGGACTTCTTACTTGTCCGGAAGCGACACGCGCGGCATTCGGGCGTGTCGTAGGGGCCCGGCGAAGCCGCATGCGACCGCGCGTCGTTCGCGGCGCCCGTCGCGCGTCGGACCTCGCGTGGCGACCGTCCGAAGTGCTTGCGGAACGCGCGGCTGAAATGCGCCTGGTCGCTGAAGCCCCATTCGTAGGCGATCCTGCCGATCGACCGGCCGCTCGAGCCGGCCTGCACGAGCTCGCGATGGCAGTTCTGCAGCCGCTGCGTCATCACCCATTGCATCAGCGACATCGGCTCGCTGGAGAACAGGCGATGCACCTGGCGCACCGACAGGTGCACCGCATGCGCGATCGTCTCGACGTCGAGATCCGGGTCGCGCAGGTGCGCGCGTGCGAAGCTCAGCACGCGTTCGAGCTTTTCGCGCGTACGGTGGCTGCCGTCCGGGTGGTCGACGACCGCCGAACAGGCGACGGCACCGACCAGGTGAACGATCGAATTCGCGAGCGCCGTTGCCGTCGGCGCCTCGAGCGCGTTACGCCTGCGCAACAGCGTCCTCGCCTGGTCGACGAACAGCGCAGCCGCCCCCTGGTCGCCGGTGATCGGCGTCCGCAGCGCTTCGCGGCCGCGGGGGAACAGGTCGAGGAACTCGGCAGCGGGGACGCTCACCGCGACGACATGCACCCGGGTCGAGAAGACGAGCTCGAAGGGCGCGTCGTCGAGGTACAGGCACACCTCGCCGGCGGCGATCGCGCATTCGCGCTCGGCCTGCGCCAGGACCATCGAGCCGTCCAGCAGCGCCAGCGCGGTGACCGTCGAGCGTGCCGCGTCCGGGTCCTGCGCGAGCGTCATCGGGTCGCCGGAGAGCTCCAGCAGGCTGACGCGCTCGACGCGGTGGATCGCGAGCCGCGCGTCGAGCGGACTTGCTGCCGGAGCGTCGAGGCGGACGCGCGCGCCGAACAGCCGCTCGACGGCCTGTCGCCAGTACCGGGCTTCGTCCCCGGCGGGAGCCAGATTCGTGTCGACCAGTAGTGTCAATGCCGCCTGCCGCGTATGCCCCGGACGATTGCTGCCTGACTTCGGTAGCTCGGATTAGGGCAGGCGCGGGCGTTTTCGCCTTGATGTGGATTAGGAAGAACCGTCGATCGGGAAATCGGCCACGCAACGGTGTATTGATTCCGGACGACTCCAGTGGCTGCCGTGCGCACCCTGGCCCTCGTCGGAGCGGGCCGTCCATAATCCGGACATGACGCTAGACGGCGAATGTCCTGTGTGCGGACAGTGTGGCCAATTACCGGATCGTCGCGCGCCGCGATGCCCGCAAGATCAAGGACTTGTATTCGCGGACCGGGTGGCACGCTCGCTGCTTTGTCATCGGGAGCACGCCGCGAGGCGGAACCGCCGATACCGAAGAGGAGAGACCGCATGCAACTGTTTCCGCTGTTCCAGCGCGCCGGCCGCTTTGCGCTGCCGCTGGTCGCCGGCGCGATGTTCGCCGGCGTCGCCGTCGCGAAGGACATCACGATCGCGCACGTCCATTCGAAGACCGGACCGCTCGAGGCCTACGGCAAGCAGACCCAGACCGGACTGATGCTGGGCTTCGAATACGCCACGGGCGGTTCGATGGAGATCAACGGCCGCAAGATCGTGGTGCTCGAGAAGGACGACCAGGGCAAGCCCGACGTCGGCAAGTCGCTGCTGCAGTCGGCCTACGCGGACGACAAGGCCGACCTCGCGATCGGCCCGACCTCTTCGGGCGTGGCGCTCGCACTGCTGCCGGTGGCCGAGGAGTACAAGAAGATCCTGCTCGTCGAGCCGGCCGTCGCCGATTCGATCACCGGCGACAAGTGGAATCGCTACGTCTTCCGCACCGGGCGGAACTCGTCGCAGGACGCGATCTCCAACGCCGTCGCGCTCGACGAGGAAGGCACGTCGATCGCCACGCTCGCGCAGGACTACGCCTTCGGCCGCGATGGCGTCAAGGCGTTCAAGGACGCGCTGAAGAAAGCGAAGGTCGTGCACGAGGAATACCTGCCGACCAACACGACCGACTTCACGGCGGGCGCGCAGCGCCTGTTCGACGCGCTGAAGGACAAGCCGGGACGCAAGGTGATCTGGATCGTCTGGGCGGGTGCGGGCAACCCGTTCAAGATCGCCGACCTCGACCCGAAGCGCTACGGCATCGAGATCGCCACCGGCGGAAACATCCTGCCGGCGATGGCGGCGTACAAGAACTTCCCCGGGATGGAAGGCGCCACGTACTACTACTACGAGATCCCGAAGAATCCGGTGAACGACTGGCTCGTGAAGGAGCACCAGAAGCGCTTCGGTTCGCCGCCGGACTTCTTCACCGCGGGCGGCATGGCGGCGGCGATGGCGGTCGTCGAGGCGCTGAAGAAGACGAACGGCGACACGAAGACGGAGAAGCTCATCGAGGCGATGGAGGGAATGAGCTTCGACACGCCGAAGGGGAAGATGACGTTCCGCAAGGACGACCACCAGGCGATGCAGTCGATGTATCACTTCCGGATCAAGGTGGATCCGGCGGTCGCATGGGGGATTCCCGAGCTCGTGAAGGAGATCGAGCCGGGCGAGATGGATATCCCGATCCGCAACAAGCAGTAGCGATGCGGTGAAGGAGCAGTCGGAGACGGGCCGAGCGTCGGGGATGCGACGGGCGTCGAGGGCGAGTGCGCGGGCGGAGCGCGGCGATTCGGCAACGGCTGGCGCGCGGGCCCTGCCCGATGCGCGAGCGACGAAGCCGCCCCTTCGGGGTTCCCTGCGCTGCTCGCCGACGCGGGCGGCTGCGCAACTCGCCCTCATCGCGGCGGCCCTTCGGGCCTTGCGCTTCGGAGCTCGAACAGTGCTCGCCGACTTCCCCCGCGTCGGCTGCGCTGCTCGGCGGCTTCGACGCTCGTGCATCGGACAGGGCCCGCGCGCCAGCCGTTGCCGAATCGCCGTGCACCCGGCGCGTACCGGCTCGCGTCTCCCGCCGCATGCCGGCCGCCGGGTCGTCACGGACAGGGCTTCGGTCGCATGCGGACGACTCGCGTGCGGTGGCGGATCCGTTTCGCAACTCGTAATGACCCGACGTACATCGCTCTTTCATTGCGGGAGTACAACCGCAATGGACAACGAAGCAGCGCAAGCGAGATGACGTTCGCGTGCAGCCAAGGCCAAGCGAGCGCGGTCGAGGGAGACGCTCGCATTGGCGTGCTTTCCTCGTGCGCCTCGACGCATCGGGACGCCGCACGGCCCAGCCGCTCGGCGTCGCGCTCGACCGAAGCACGCAACAACCACCCA